>CAYNNY010000080.1:0-11380 GCA_964398555.1 uncultured Verrucomicrobiales bacterium | reverse complement strand
GACACCCGAAAATGAAATACATCGAACCACACGCCCACATGGTCAGTCGCACGACTGACGATTACCAATCTATGGCCCTCGCTGGCTGCGAAGCCATCTGCGAACCTGCATTCTGGGCGGGATTCGACCGCACATCCGCCCAGGGGTTTTACGACTACTACCGCCAACTCACGGATTACGAACCCAAGCGCGCCGCCAAATACGGGATCGACCACTACTGCTGGCTCTGCATCAACCCGAAAGAAGCAGACGACGCCGGATTTGCCCGCGAAGTGATGTCCATCATCCCCGACTTTCTCGATCAACCTACCGTCCTCGGTATTGGTGAAATTGGCATGAACAAAAACACGGTCAACGAACTCGCCATTTTTGAAGAACACGTCGAAATGGCTCAAAAATACGATCTCCCCATCCTCATCCACACCCCCCACCTCGAAGACAAAATCAAAGGCACCCGACTCACCCTCGATGCCTTGAAAAATGCCGGTGTCGACCCCCAAACGGTCATTATCGACCACGTTGAGGAGCACACCGTCGGCATGGTGCTCGATGCCGGGTTCTGGGCAGGTATGACACTTTACCCCGAATCCAAATGCTCACTCCCAAGAACCGTGGACATCTTAGAAACCTACGGCATGGAAAACATCTGGATGAACTCCGCCTGCGACTGGGGCCACTCCGACCCTCTCGCCGTGCCCAAATGCGCCCTCGAAATGAAAAAGCGCCACCACAGCCCCGAACTCATCGAAAAAGTCATCTTCGAGAACCCTCGAAAATTCCTCAGCCAGTCGAAGAATTTCCACACATAGCCCCCCTTTCATTTCATATTCCAAAATCATCGCGGAAAATCTGTCGCCGAAGAACATCAAGATTACAAAGCATGAACATCCTGCTCGACTCTCATTACCTTGTTTGCTCACTGCAAGCCCCACACATGCTCAGCTCCAGTGAACACGAGACCAACACCTTCACCAATACCCCGTTACCATTTTCAACGGATAAGAATTGCACCCCCGCCTCATCCACCCTAAACCCGCTCCAGTATGGACCTCGAAGCCCTAGAAAACCTCAAAGCCACCATCCGCAAGCTGCCCGCTGAAGATCAGGATAACCTTGCAGGCATGCTGCTCATGGAGCGGCTCAAACGAAACAAACTCATCATGCCGGAGATTCACAAACGGATCGAAGATGCCGATCCTGAAAACTGGAAAACCTGGGAGAAAACCAAAAGGGATCTGAAAGACAAACCCATCGATGTATGATCTCTGAAACCCTTGTCTACCTTCACAGTCACGCCGTAAATCGATTGGAAGCCTTGGCCCAACCGCAAGCCATTATCACCTTCATCAAGCAACTCAAATCAAACCCGACAACCATAGGAGACTACCGCCAACCCGACCCCCAAGGCCGCATAATCGAAGTGAAAATCCTCGGCCGTCACGCCGTCCTCTTTTTCAACGACCCCTTCGCCGGACTCATCAAAGTCCTCGACATCCGCAACGTCGAAGCAATGTAGCTCCTAATTTAAACCCTCACAAACGGAGGCACGGCGCAGCCGATGGAGTCGGCGGTGGCGCGGAGGAGCTCGGCTTCATGGCTTTCGATCACTCCATCATGCATGACCGCTAGGCCACAAACCCGCAATAGTTGCTGTTTCACCAATGGCGTTGCGGCGTTGAATTTCTCCAGCGCGGCTTCGATCTTATCGAGCCCACACGCATCCGGCGGCAGTAACGATAGGCTCCAGCCGGTCTCAGCCATCGCCGACTGATAGGCACCTTCCATTTGGGACTCCCCGCCCAAGGCGGCCATGGTGGTGACGAGAATGTTGGCATCATGCTGTAAGGCATCGATCTTGCGGTAGCGGATCTTCGGAGACACTCGCTGATAGTAATGCGCATCGAGATGATGTTTCACAACACGCTGCAACATAAATTCAAACAAATTCACCTGCCCATCGCTAGAGATTAGCCATTGGGTAATCTTGACAAACCGATCATACTCAGGCCGTGACAAGCGTCTCAACGCAGGAATCGAGAGATCGATCAAGGCGATCTTCACCGAGGAGTGCAAGCCTGAGAGCTCAGTATTCCAGTGCAGGGCCAACGTAGCGGCATCTTCCCCTGCCCCACGATGAATATAGTCCACCTCACCTTTGCGCAACTGATTATCCTCAGCTAATAACAATCCAAAGATCAGCGCCTGAGCTTCCTCCCGATCATGGCAAGCATGCACCCAGTCTTTCTGCAACCCTTGCCTGAGCAACTGCCCGATATTGATGTCCACTTGGGAGGGTTCTCCTAGCTGATCGATCCCCTTTGCAGCGGAAGACACAGGCAAAGGAGGTGGCGATGAAGACCTGCCAGCAGCGCCACTGAATCCACTCATCCGTGAATCTTGTCCGTGATTTGAGACACGCCCTGCCGCGACCTCGGGTATTTCAGTAGCGACAAATTCACCATCCCAGCTTGCTTCGATCGCTTTGATCCTCACATCCAGAGGCGGGTGGGTCGTGAGGCCGTAGCTGAACATACCACCATCGGCAAAAAAGAGATGGCTAGCTTCAGACGCCTTGGGCGATTCGATCTTTGAGCCATACTCCATACCTCCAATTTTTTTCAACGCCCCGGCAATGCCATCCGGATTACGAGTAAACTGCACCGCTGAGGCATCCGCTAAATACTCGCGCTGACGCGAAATAGCCGCCTGAATCATCCTCCCAAAAAACACGCCAAGACTGCCCACAATCATCAATCCCACTCCGGCAAGAAATAGGGCGATCATGATCCCGGCAGCGCCGCCATTTTTATCATTTCGCGAACTACGCATCGGCATAAAACGCAAGGCATGAAACAGCATTTTACCCACCATCGAAATCATCAAAATTCCGAAAAGGAGCCCCATCAAACGCATGTTGAGCCGCATATCTCCATTGAGAATATGGCTGAACTCATGAGCAACCACGCCCTGAAGCTCATCCCGGCTCAAGCGCTGAATACAACCACGGGTCACAGCCACTACCGCATTGCCGGGCTCAGTGCCAGCGGCAAAAGCATTGATGCCTAACTCATCGTCCATGATCCATATTTCAGGAACAGGCACACCGGAAGCGATCGCCATTTCCTCCACCACATTAACGAAACGTCGTTCATCGGTGTCCGTGGTATGCGGGTCAATTTGGCGGGCACCCATATCCCGGGCCACCACGGAGCCACCGCCATTGAGCTGCATGGTTTTAAATAAACTCCCCGTGCCCATCAGCGCACCCGATCCCAAAGCGGCAATGACAAACACGCCCGGCATCCACAAACTGACGGGTTCCCCGATGAACGACATCACCATCAAAACGATACCGTAAACCGAGAGCATCACCCCGAGGATGGCGAGTATGAAATACACCACCAGCAGCCTCGTTTTGCGTCGGGCATCGTCTTGGGCTTCAAAGAAATTCATGAAGAAAAGATCAGATTAATTTTTCACAGAGATGAGAAGGCCAGCCCCCTTCTCCCACAATCACCACTCGACTAAAACTCCACCTTCACGGCTTCGCGTTCGCTTTCGTTAGCCACTTCGAAAAGTGCGGCCTCACCGAAATTGAACATCCCAGCGATCATGTTAGCCGGAAAGACCTCGCGCTGGGTATTGTAGGCTGTGACCGAGTCATTATAGGCTTGGCGGGAAAAAGACACCTTATTTTCTGTCGAGGTCAACTCCTCGCTGAGCTGCATCATATTGGTGTTGCTCTTAAGATCGGGGTAAGCCTCAGAGAGGGCAAATAAACGCCCCAGTGAACTCCCCAAACCGCCCTCAGCCGCCATCAGGGTGCTCATCGATGCCGCATCCTCTGGATTCACACCTTCGCGGGCAGAGCTAGCCATATTCCGGGCTTGGATCACAGCCTCCAGAGTCTCGCGCTCATGCTTCATAAACCCCTTGGCGGTTTCCACCAAGTTTGGGATCAGGTCATAACGTCGTTTGAGCTGCACATCAATCTGCGCAAAGGCATTGCGATACCGGTTCCGAAGTTTAACCAGCCCATTATACATCCCCATCACCCAGAAGGCGAGACCGAGAGCGACGACAACGAGCACTCCTACACTAATAAGTAATATTTCCATCTTGATATATCTATGTTAGAATTAACGTTCACATGGCGCGAACAAAGAGACTCTAGAACAATCTTTAATCTTTGCCATTACAAATCGAGACATATTTTCCTCATTTCAAACTCCACGCTCCAGTCCCCATCTCCAGTTACAACAGTTCGAGCTAAACAACTCCGACCGCAATACGGGCCTCGGAATACACTCTGACATGCGGTGCCGTTTTTGAAGCAACGGCGACATCGTGATGCTCGCTCAAGATCAGGACCTCAACTTTTTCATCCACCCCTTCACATCCTCAAGCACCATGTAGATCGATGGCACCAGAAGCAGGGTAATCACCGTGGCAAACAGAATACCAAAACCCAAGGACACCGCCATCGGGATCAGAAACCGCGCCTGCATATCAGTTTCCAGCAACATAGGCATCAGCCCGGCAAAGGTGGTGAGCGAGGTTAACAAAATAGGCCTAAAGCGAACCGCCCCTGCGCTACGGACAGCATCGATTACGCACCCCTCCTCTTCCCGATGCCTGTTCACGTATTCCACAAGCACCAAACTATCGTTCACCACCACACCAGAGAGAGCAATGATCCCCATCATCGACATGATACTTAGATCCAACCCCATGAAAATGTGACCCGCCACAGCCCCCACCATGCCAAATGGAATCACCGCCATCACAATCACCGGCTGGACATAGGATTTCAGAGGAATCGCCATCAGAATGTAAATGCCTAAGAGAGCAAAAACAAACTTCCCGCCCATTTCCGACATGCTGTCTTTCTGGTCTTTCTGTTCGCCCAGATAATCCCATTTCACACCGGGAAACTTCACGGATAAACCGCCTAACACCTCAGCATTAAACCGCCCCACCACTTCATTGGCATTGGCATAGGCTCGGTCCACATCCGCGCTAATCTTGATCGATCTCTTACGGTCCACCCGATGGATAGTTGCAGGACCTCGGGCCGGACGAGCGACGGCCACTTCGGCCAGCGGCACCTCATCGCCGCTGAGAGTTCGCAGCCTGACATCTTCAAGATTTTCGAGCGAGCGGCGTTCGGACTCCGGATAGCGCACCATCACTTTGAGTTCATCCCGCCCTCTCTGAATGCGCTGCACCTCTTCGCCGTAAAACGACTGCCTGATCTGCACCGCGATGGATTGCAGGCTAAAGCCCATGGCTTTCCCCGCAGGAGTCAGATGTTCATAAACAAGCTCTCGCTTTCCCCTCCGGCTATCGGTAGCGATGTCCTTGACGCCCTTGTAACCAGCCAACTCATCGGTGATGTGTTTGGCCGCCGCTTCGAGCATCACGGAATCTCGCCCGGAAAGTTCAATATCAATCGCATTCCCCCCAGCTGAAGTTTCCTGACGAAAGCTCAGCTCCACCACACCGGGGACACGTCCAATTTCAGCTCTCCATTCGGCAATAAACTCATCCGCCGTGATACTGCGATCCTCAGCGGAGATCAACTCAACAGTGACCTCCCCGATGTTGCTGCCTATAGGAGTATTACCAACGCCAAACCCAGTCCGGAAAGGTTGGGTGCCAGCATTGGCCATCACGTGCACCGTCACAGGCTTGCCATTTTTTTCGATGTGCCGTGCCCCCACCCGCTCGGCAGCCGCCGCGATGCGGTGGATTTCAAATTCCGTATTTTCAAAAGGAACCCCCACGGGCATTTCCAGCTTCACCGAAACGACGTCCCCTTCCACTTTGGGCATAAACTCAAACGGCACCCACTTGCCGGCAACGAGTCCAACCACCAGCAAAAGCAAGGCGATAAACACCGACCACACCGCATACCGGTGCTTTAAACATTCAAATAACACAGGCCGATAAACCACCTCAACAAATCGCTCTAACCCCGCCGCGACCCGGCGCTGAATCCGAAAAATAATATTCACATCCTGACTATCATTATGCGGCCTGAGCAGTGCCAGATGAGCTGGTAAGACGAGCTTCGATTGCACCAAAGAAAACAACAATGTCGGAATAACCACCAGTGGGATATTGGGCCAAATTTTCCCGCTGACCCCACTAATCCCCAACATCGGAGTGAATGCCGCCACCGTAGTGAGCACCCCGAAGATCACCACCATTCCCACCTCATGGGTCCCCCGCCAACTTGCCTCGCGAGGATGCTCCCCACGCTGAATTCGACTGTAAACATTCTCACCCACCACAATGGCATCGTCCACCACAATCCCTAACACCAAAATAAAGGCGAAGAGTGTGATCATATTAATGGAAACGCCCATCTCAGGCATCATCCAAAGTCCCCCAGCAAAAGAAACCGGAATCCCCAAGGCCACTAAAAACGCAAGACTAGGACGTAAAAACAAAGCCAACACAATGAAGACCAGAATCAAGCCCGTGGTGCCATTGCGCACCAAAAGGCTAAGACGCGCATCCAGGATTTTACTCGCATCATTCCACAGCTCCAGATGCACACCCTCGGGGAGTTGACCGGGTGCTACGTTTTCGATGTAATCCCGCACTGCCGCAGCCATGATCAACGTATCCTGCTCCCCAGTCCGGAACACATTGATCAAGACGGTGCGCCGACCGTCGAACTGCGAACTCAAATCCACATCTTCAAAGCCATCAACAATGGTGGCAATCTCCCGCAAAAGAAGCTGTGAACCATCAGGGCGCGTCGTCACCACCACATCTTCAAACTCTTTGGCGGTATAACGCTTCCCCTTCGCCCGAATCACCACTTCCCCAGCCGTGGTCCGGATAGATCCACTAGGAAGATCCAACGACGTCTGCCTCACCGCCTCAGCTACCTGAGCTAAACTCAGCCCGTGACTACGCAGAGTTTTCTCAGAAACTTCAATGGATATTTCGTAAGGGCGCACCGCAGCAAGACTCACTTTGGTAATCTTGGGGACGCCCCGCAACATCCGCAACACACGATCCTTCGCTCCGGCTAAGCCCTCGGCTGGAGGTGCTGACTGATAGTCCAACAAACCATCTCGCACCATCTCGCCAATCTCGCGTAGCGTCTTTTCATCCACATCCGCCGATACAGCAATGCTCATCACCTGATGATCCAGCCGAATCTCTTCCAGCACCGGCTTTTCTGCATTTTCAGGAAAGCTCGTGATCGAGTCCACCTTGGTTTTCAGATCGCTCATCACGTCGCGGAGGTGATAGCCATTTTCCACTTCCACAGTCACAGCGCCCATCGACTGCAGGGCGCTCGAGGTCACCCGCTTCACCCCATCCACATCCGCGATGGCATCTTCAATCGGAAGAAGAATCCCGTCTTCAACCTCATCTGGCGTGGCATTTGGAAAAGGAACCTGCACCATCACCGCGTCCAGTGACACGTTAGGAAAGACCTCCTTTTTGATTTTAAACCACGAAGTAAAACCCGCCAACAAAACCAACAACATCAGCAGGTTTGCCGTGACGTGGTTTTTACTGAACCAATGAATTGCTTTTTGCATGGTATATCTTGGAGTGCGGACGGCTTGCCTCCGCTTTGCGGATTAGTGAGGCTTGCCTCGCGTGGTGCGGAGCATAGCGGATGTCGTGAACGGTTACAGATTACAGGTTAGATTGCATTTAAGGTTTAGTATTAAAAATCTGCAGCTTCATACCCACCACAGGAGTCTCAAGAGGACTGATAACAATCTGATCCCCAGCATTGACACCACCGTGAACCAACACAGATTTCTCCAACGTTCTGGAAATGCCGACTTTGACAACTCTGAGTCGGCTTTCAGCATCGAGCACCAGCACCGTCTGATCCTCACGTAACGCAGCCCTAGGTAGCTCGACCACCTCCGACATCACACGACCTTTGATCCGAGCCGTGACAAACAGCCCTGACGGAGGCAAAGGAAATAGTTTTTCGTCGGGGTTGGGTTTAATTTTCACCACCTGATACATCGTCATCGTGCTGCGATCCACCCGGCCTTCACTGCGAACGATCGACCCCTTCCAATATCTCATCTTCCCTCCGATGCTGGCTTGCAAGGTCACATCCCCGCCGACAACGCCACCCTCGCCCTGCTCCAGATATCCAAATTCCTCCAAAGTCACAGGCACCCGCACCTCGAAAGCCTCCGTTGAATAAAGATCCGCCAACCGCGCACCCGGTGTGATATAAGAGCCCAGATCCGTGTAGATCGTCTCCACCAAACAATCATAAGGAGCGCGTAGCTTAGTGCGCTTTAGATCGCGCGACGCCTTATCCACAGCTGCCTGACTAGCCACCACCCGTGCCTTCGCACTGACAATCTGCGGAATTCCTAAAACCAGCTCTGAGGGGTCACCTCGACCTAACTTCTTCCAATCGCGGCGCGCCTGAGCAGCCCGCGCTTCTTCGCGTTCCAAACTAAGCCTCGCATCTGCCAGCACCGATTCCGCCTGCGCCAAGGCCGCCACATAATCAGCACCATCCATTTCAAGCATCACCTCACCTTTCGCAAATTGTCCACCTGACTTAAATTTTGAAGAAACCCTCAGAACCCTTCCCATCACCTCCGCCGCCGCTTGCGTCCGAATCCGAGGATCCACCCGCCCCTGAGTATTAACATAAAGTTGTTTATCAAAAAACTCAGCTCTCACCACTCGCACCACAGGCACCACCACGGTAGGATCTTCCTTAGAGGCTTTCGGCCCATGCCCCTTCAGCCACACCATCCCAGCGCCCCCCACCAAAAGCACAGCCAGAGCCGCAATCACTTTGATGACAGCTCCACCAGCAGGCGAAGATTGATTTATTTGTCCTAACATATCAGCATATTTCTTACTTCAAAACCCTCCACCGAGCGCAAGGTGTAAATCCACTCGATTCGTCAGCCTCATCCGGCGCAGCGTAGCATACGTAGCATCCAGCTGAATCCGACGAGACTGCGCCACAAACAAAGTCAACACGTCCCCATTGCCATCCCGGTAATCATCCTCAGCCGCAGTAGCTGCAGCACGGGCAAGCTTGAGAGCCTCAGCAATCTCCCTCTCCCTGCGCCGCAACCAAGCATCGGAAGCCAGCGCCTGCTCCACTTCGCCAAAAGCGTGCAGCACCGTTTGATGCAACCTCGCCAACGCTTCTCGTTGATTCGATTTTCGAATTTTAATTTCCGACCGCACCTGCCCGCCTGTGAGCAGCCACTGAGTCGCGCTCGCCCCCACCGACCACACACCGTAGTTGCTATTGATAATATTACTTAATGCATCCGTGCTGCTGCCAGTAGAACCCGTGAGTTTGATGCTGGGAAAGGCCGCTAACTTCGCCTCCTTCACCCGCTTGATCGATGCCGCATAGCGACGCTCCGCCGCCAAAATATCAGGCCTCCGCAGGAGCAACTCCGAAGGCAAACCCGCCGGAGGGGATGATGGAGCCTTGGGCAACTTCATGCGACCCCCTAGCTTAGCCGATGGATAACGACCAACTAACAACTCAACCTGTCGCCGCGATGACTCCAAAGTCCCAGAGCGCGCTGATAAATCAGCCTTCGCCGTCGCCACATCCGTCTGCGCCAACCGAAGCTGGGATGCAGATCCACCCTCCGCCCGCATACTCATCTCAAAGCGTTCACGCACGGCTAGTTCCGTTTTCTGCCGAATCCCCAAGGCTTCTTTTGCCAAAGTCACCTGCTCATGCGCCTCCGCCAGAGAGAACCACGCCTTACACACCTGAGCCGCTAACGATGCCTGCGCCGCCCTATATTCCTCACCACCTGCCTGCCACTCCGCTAGCGATGCCGATTGCCCAGTGCGCACTCGCCCCCAGATATCCAACTCCCACTCCACATTCAAATTCACACCATACGTATCCACCACCTGCGAACCTCCGAAGGGAAAGCCGATAAAATTCATCTTCTGATTATTACCCGTCCCCACCACCTTCACAAGTGGTCGAGCGGCAGCACCTGCAATGTTAGCCGCCTCTCCAGCACGGTAAACCCGCTCAGAAGCGACACGCATATCCTGATTATTCGCCAGCGCCTCTTTCACCAGCGTATTGAGCTGCCGATCACCAAAACGCCGCACCCATTTATCATCGACTCCAGCCCTCGCCTGTTTGGTAGCCGACCAACTCCCGGGCGCAGAGCCGGACACAGCCCCCATCGATGAATCGGGAGGCGATGGCACACAGCCCCATAAAAAAAGAACCACACCGCCAACGATCGCCATTTTGCCCCCCATCATCTCGGATCTCCTCCCTCGGCAACAAACCCTGCATAACAAAAATCCACCATGCGTTGCACATTGGTTTCAAAATCAGGCTCACCACAGGCACCATCGGTAAATTTGATGAGCACATCACCATGCAACAACGTATTCGCCATCACCCCAAATGAAAAGTGAAGCCGCCACAACAAAAGATCGACAGGCATCTCAGGAAATGCCGACGCAAGCGCCTTCGTATAAGCACCCGACATCTGACGAAACAGAGGAATCATCTCCTCCGACAAACTCGCATTATGATCCATAATACAGCGCCCCATCAGCTTAAAGAACAACTGCTCACTCATCTTGCTACGCGTCACCATCGTCAGAAACGGCCGCATGAACGCCTCAAGAATCTCGCGCACACCGCCGCCCTCAGCCAGCACCTTTTCCAATAACTCCAAGCGCTCCTCATTCACCGGATTGATATACCGACACTGCACCGCCTCATAGAGCTTCTCCTTGCTACCAAAATGATAATTCACAGCCGCCACATTCACCCCGGCACCATTGGTTATATCCCGCAACGACACACTATCAAACCCCTGCTCCGCCACCAATTGCTCAGTGGCATCAAGGATTCTCACCTTCGTTAAATTCCGCTTCGCTGTATCCCCTGCAACCATTCAAGCAAATGATTCAAGCAACCGCTTGAAATAGCAAGTTTATTCTTTGATGACGAATGGTTCATTCCTCATTCTAAAACACCTCACCCGTAGAAGCGTGTTTCCAACCGCTTCACACAATCCACGCACTCTCAGAAAACCTGCCATTGCCGCGCCACTGACTTTCTGTCCCCGCTCCAAGAAGTCCGGCCGGGAAAATAGAACCCGCGATTCGAGCCACCCGCCTAGGCAATGCAACAAACCCTTGTTTTTCAATGGTTCCGAATACGTAAATGACGTCCGTGACGTCAATGATGCTTGCAGTCGAAATAACCGCATCAATGCCATGGCAAGCCAGGCCAACTGGTTTGATCTTTGTAATTGGATTGTTTGCTACCGGGCATCGTGCGCCCCTCTTGCACAGCCTTCTTTAATTCCGCCATCATCTCCTGCGTTTTTTCTGGGTATTCTTTTGC
>CAYNNY010000079.1:0-12958 GCA_964398555.1 uncultured Verrucomicrobiales bacterium | reverse complement strand
CTGGCTTGCTTTTTCTAAACAAAAAACTTATGTATAAAAGTCAGGGCGTTGCCCTGGGCTGTCATATTATGCCCCGTTGGGGCGGAAGAGAGTGGGTGTTCTCCCTTTGGGGCGGAAGAGTCAGAGCTCTGAAGTGGCGATATATCTTCAGGCGTTGCCATGATGCTATGATAGACGGCTTCGATGTTGATGGCGGCGATGTAGTAGGCGAGGAGGACTATTTCGTTGGCGTGGATTTCGTGTTGGTATTTGTGCGGGAGTTGTTCCTTGCTGATGAGTCCGCTCTGGAGGAGGCGGGTGATGAAGGTGCCGGTGCCAGTGAAGGGGTCGATGATGTGGACGCCCTTGCAGCCGAGGGTTTGGTTGAACTCGGATTGCAGCAGGTCATTGATGGAGTGGATGATGAAGTCCACGACTTCCACGGGGGTGTAAACGATGCCGAGGCGTTCGGTCATGCGGGGGAAGGCATTGCGGAAGAATTTATCGTAAAGCTCGACGACGATTTTTTGTTTTCCTTCGGCGTTGTCGATACCAGCGGCACGCATTTTTACGCTGGCGTAGAATTTCTCCAGGGTGTCGGCTTCCTTTTCGAGTCGGTGCTCGTGGAGGATATCCAGCACGCTCTGCATGGCGGTGGAGACGGGATTGTTAGAGGCGAAGGAATAGTCCTCAAAGAGGGCATCGAAGACGGGTTTCGTGATGAGGTGCTGGGCGAGCATCTCGATGACTTCCTCGTTGGTGATCGAGTCGTTGAGGTCATCGCGGAGTTCATTGGCAAAGTCGGTGAAGGCTTTAACTTCTTTTTTGTTTTCGGGCTTGCTGACTATCTGGGTGATGCGTGTGATGTGGGTTTGGGCGATCTTGGCGATGTCTTTTGCCCATTCATCCCAGTAGTTGCGGTTGCCACATTTTTTGACGACTTTGGCGTAGAGGGCGCGTTCGAGTTCGCCGACGTTAAACTGGAAATCGGCCTGGACTTCGCCGCCACGGGAACTTGCTTCGCCGATGCTGTGTTGGCCTTTTCCTGAGGTTTGATTGGATTTCCCCTTGGGGGATTTTTGTTTGGGGGATTTTTTCTGAATTTTATCGGTGATGGAAATGACCTCCATTTTTTGGTTATCTTTGCCGATGAGATCGAGTTTATTGATCATGGCATCAAAGCGGTCATCGTGGGATCGCAGGGCCTGAAGGACTTCCCATACGACTTTATAGACTTTGTTATCGTTGAGTGCCTCGTGGGGTTTCATACCAGCGGGGATGACGACGGGGAGGATGACGTAGCCGCGTTTTTTCTTTCCGGCGGGGTCTTTGCGCATGACACGGCCAACGGACTGGACGACATCTACCTGCGAGCTGCGCGGGGTGAGAAAGAGCACGGCATCCAGAGCGGGCACGTCCACGCCTTCTGATAGACAACGGACATTGCTGAGGATGCGGCAGGTGTTCTCCGGCGTTGCGTCTTTGAGCCACTGGAGCTTTTCCTCTTTCTCAGAGGCATTCATGGAGCCATCGACGTGGGCGGCTTCGCAGAGGATGGTGTTGACTCTTTCATCCTGATCTTCTTCGTTTTCGGCTTGTTCTTGGTAGGCATCCACGACGGCTTGGAACATGGAGGAAATTTGTTTAGAGCTGACTTTGTGGGTTCCTCGCTTGGCGGTGTGAGGCTCGATGACTTGGCAGAAGGCGAGAGCACGTTTCATGGGATCGGTGTCGTCACCTAGATCCTCGGCTACGCCTTGCTTGCTGAGTGCTTTCCAGCAGCCGATGATGCGGGCGGCGTCATCGACTTTGAGTTGGTTGTTTTCGTCGGCTAGGAGGTTTTGCAGTCGTTCAGAGACGTGTTCGGCATCGATCTGGAGGACGATGACTTTGTAGTCGCAGAGGAGTCCGAGCTGGACGGCTTCTGAGAAATTGATGACGTGGAGACGCTTTCCGTAGAGTGCCTCATCGTCCATGGAGCAGAGTGCGGCGCTGTCCTTGATTGCCATTGCCTTGGCTGAGTCCGCGTAGATGCGCGGGGTGGCGGTCATGTAAAGGCGTTTGGCAGAGTGGATGAACTCGGCGTCGTGGACTTTGACGAAGTTGCTTTCTTTTTCGTCATCAAAAGTAGCTCCTGTCGTGCGGTGGGCTTCATCGCAGATAATGAGATCAAAGTCGGCAAGCCCGTGGAGGTGCTGTGCCTTACTGATGACATCGATGGAATGGTAGGTGGAGAAAACGACGCTCATGTGTTGGGAGTCGTGGCGTTTCTCCATGGCGGCGGCTAGGCTACGTGGGTCAGTGGTGGCTGGGTAGCGGAGCTCGTGGGCGAAAGTTTCCACGATGTCCTCGTTGCGTTTGCGTTTTTTGCCGATTTCAGAATCTGAGCAGACAGCGAAGGAATGGAGAGGGGTTTTACTCTGCTGCGTCCATTCTGTGAGCGACTGGGAGAGGAGTGAGAGGCTGGGGACGAGGAAGAGGACGCGTTTGTTTTTCCCTGCTATTTCCTCGGCAATTTTGAGGGAAGTGAAGGTTTTCCCTGTGCCGCATGCCATGATGAGTTTACCACGGGCATCATTTTTTAAGCCGAGGAGCACATTGTTGATGGCGGAGGCTTGGTGCGGGCGGGGATCGTATTTAGGCTTGAGGGTGGGCTTTTTAGAGGGCTGGTATTTGGCCCAGTCGATCTGGCTGTTTTCAAGATCGATGAGGTCGATTTTTGAGACGGGGATTTGTTGACCGTGGAGGGATTTCTCGGCGTTGTCGCTCCAGTTATTGGAGGTGGTGACGATGAGGCGATGGGTGAAGGGCTTTTGGCCGGAGGCGGTGAAAAAGCTATCGATATCTGACTTCTGAATTCGGTAGTCTTCAGCGTAGCATTTACACTGAATGGCGTGGAATTCGTCCGTGCCTTCTGTTTTAGCAACAAGGTCGATGCCAGTATCTCTCGCGTCTAGCCCCTGCTCTTTCGCCCAATCCGCATAGAGCCAAACATTAGAGAAAAGGTCAGCATAAGAGGCCTCATAACGAAGGTAGGTGAGGATGAGTTCCTCAAAGTAAGTTCCTTTTTCGCGCTCGGATTGAGAAACTGAGCGATATTCGTTAAGGAGCTGGGAAAGTGCGGAGACAGTTTCTAGCATAGGAACGAAAACTAGAACCTATCTGGGGGGAATCCAAGCAGATAAAAGGGAAAACCCCGGCAGGGCGAATACACTAGAGATTTTTTGACATGGGAACCCACCCGCTGCCTTACCCCCCTTTCAGCTTAGATTCATTCACGATTCAACCCGAATCAGCTCCGCCTGCTGAAACAGCTGCACCTCACCGTCCACTTCAACCAGAAGATCTCCCTCGTCACCAATGCCGATGACGAGCCCCTCGATCTGTTCTTGATTCGAACGAAATGTCACCTTCTTCCCGGTCAGAAAACAAAGTGGCCGCATCCGCGCTATCTGATGGGAAAAGCCATCGGCACACGCTTTCGACTCTGCCATCAGCCCGTCCAGCACAACAGCCAGAACTTCTTCCCGTGATAGAGATTCACCCAAGGCCTCAGTCAATGACGTAGAATCATCACCCTCCGGAGAGGCCGCAACGTTCAGCCCCACACCCACCACCGCAAATCCATCTTGAGATTCGACAAGGATTCCGGCGCACTTTCGGCCATTCACATAAACATCGTTAGGCCACTTGATCTCAGCGGGAATCCCCCACTCATCTCGTAGCGCATTGACGATCCCCAAGCCACTAGCGAGAGCAAGTCGACTCCAAAACCGCCGAGGGTTCTCAGGCCTCAGAACAAGCGAAAACAAAAGCCCCTCTCCAGGACCAGATGCCCAAACAGCACCTCGTCGCCCACGCCCCGCATGCTGATGATCCGCTAGAACGACAGTGCCATGTGGCGCACCGTCTTCAGCTAATCGCCGAGCTTCATCATTGGTTGAGGCCAAGGACTCATGGTAATGCAACTGCATCGCCCACTTCGGCGTGATACAATGAAACTCGCGGATAGCGAACATGAGAAATCGGAGTAAAAGAATGAGGAGGACCGTTCGAATAGATTAACGACGATTAAACCTCGCCATCTCACGCTGAGCTTCACGTAGCTCAGTCCGCTTTTTAAGCTCTTGGCGCTGATCCGTGTGCGTTTTTCCCTTACCGATCCCAATCTCAACTTTCACACGACCGCCTTTGAAATACATTCTCAAACCTGGAAGCGTGCAGCCTTTTTGATCGGTTGCCAGAGCCAGCTTAAGAATTTCACTTTTATGCAACAGCAACCTACGCGGGCGGGTCACCCCGTGCTGAAACCACTCCCCAGCCGTCTGCCAGGGTTGGATGTGGCATCCATAGAGAAATGCCTGACCATTTTCAATGCGGGCATAGGCATCGGCAATATTTGCCTTGCCGTCCCGGATCGATTTCACCTCGGTGCCCTTCAACTCAATGCCGCACTCATAGGTTTCTAAAATATGATAGTCGCGACGAGCCTTACGATTGGTGGCAATATCCGCACTCATATTTCAGATGGGGTTAAATAATGAATCACAGCCAGAACTGCACGTAAGCAGCATCCGGCTGAAGAAGCGCGATTACTCGCCTTCTTTCTTAGCGATGATTACCTTACCTTCGATAATCTCGGTCAAGGCGATATCAGCGGCACTCATGCTGGGCACGGTGTCGATGAGTGGTGCACGGCCCTGATTGAGCTGAGTAACTCGCTTAGAGACGACGTTGACAAGAATTTGCGGGTCTGGAATAAGCTCGGCGGCTTGGGTGAGAAGATTAGTGTTCATAGAATTGGCTGAGGATCGGGGAGCTCGTTCAGATTGATCAAACGGGATGATGTTTGACGCTTCCATATCGGACTTCCTTGTTGTGTAATAGTGATGAAAATGACGTGCGCTTAGAAAAGACACACTGCGGGTCGCATTTGAAAACATTTCCCAACTAAAAAATCAAGCGCAATATCCTCAAATATACAATTTTTAGACACCCGATCAGCCCTAGATAATATACCATAACTCACCCACGCCTATCATCTCAACTTAAAGAAACACGATTGCCACTCTTTTTGACAAGACATTCACCCCTCAATGACTCACAGTGAACCCGCATCCCCTTCCGCATCCTATTCCCGATTTCAAGGACATCGCTTACCGCCCCAAGTTCACCATGACCCCGCCATCCCTCCAAGCCGCCATCCACATCGGAGCCTGTTCAGTCTCTCTTCTTGTTATCGAAAAACACCCCACGCTCGAAGACGCCCCCGGAGACTTCCTCGAACAATCACTTCCACTTGGACAAGATATTTTCCGTGGCGGCCGTATTCGAAGATCTACCATTGAGCGCTGTGTCCATATCCTCAACGGCTACCGCGAAACGCTCCGCGAACTAGGGGCCACAGAAGACACTCCAATCCGGGCGGTCGCCACCAACATCCTCTCCGAGGCCAAAAACAGCGAAACCTTCCTCACCCGCATCCAAATCGGCTGCGGCCTCCACATTGAAACCATCGACGAGGGCGAAATGACGCGCCTCATCTACCTCAAAACACGCCGACGCCTGCGCGACACCCCCTCGATGAAAAAACGGACCGCCTTGGTCATCCACGTCGGCCCAGGCAACACCCGTGCACTCCTTTTCAAAAATGGGAGAATCTCCGACTACAGCAACTACCGACTCGGAGTTTACCGAACCGGACAACCCCTCGCCGAAAACCAGGATTCTGGTAGCACCACGACCAAGATGATACGTGAGCATATTCACAGTCAAATTAGTCAGATCCACCACGATTACATGGATGCCGGAGTCGAGGAACTCGTCATCATCGGTTATGAAATCCAGCACCTGGCCGATGAACTCGCCAAACCGGGAAAAACCAAAAGCAGCTACCGGGCCCTCGCCGACATTTCATCGGAGATCAGCTCGATGACCGAGGAAATGCGGGTTAAAAAATACCAACTCGACTACAGCACCGCGCAATCCATCGTCACAGCACTAGAGATCAATCTCGCCATCGCTGAGACACTTCAAATCGAAACCCTACGCCTACCAGGGAGCGACTACGAACGAGGCTTACTTCTCGACTTACCCACCTCATTCTCACTCACCGATGGATTCCAAAAAGAAGTGCTCCGCTCTGCGGAAAGCCTCGCTAGAAAATACCGGGTCCACCGCGCCCACTCCGCTCAGGTGACCCGCCTGTGCCAGGAGCTTTATAATGCCACCACGTCACTCCATCAGCTAAGCGATCACGATGCCCTACTCCTGAAGTGCGCTGCCATCATTCACGAATGCGGCAACTTCATCAGCACCCGCGCCCACCAAAAACACTCCCACTACATCATCAGCCACAGCGAAATTTTCGGCCTCGCCCAAAAAGACATCGCTCTAGTCGCACTCGTCGCCCGCTACCACCGCAAGTCCAGCCCGCGACCTAGCCACCCCGAATACCGAGACCTTCGTGCCCACGATCGCATCCGCGTTTCCAAGCTTGCTGCCATTCTCCGAATTGCCGACGCCCTCGACCGCACCCACTCGTCCCGCATCGGAGAGATCAGCGTCAGCATCGACAAACAAAAACTTCACATCGAACTCCACGGCGTCACAGACGCCTCGATCGAACGCCAAGCCATGCTATCCAAATCCAACCTCTTCCAAGACATCTACGGCCTCACCGTCACCCTCCACGAATGCCAATAATAGGCCTCCACTTCCTCACTTCCTCACTTCTCCATCCCCATGTCCTACATCAATCGTGAATTATCCTGGCTTGAGTTCAACCAACGCGTGCTCGATGAAGCATTGCGCGAAGAACTCCCACTCCTCGAGCGACTCAAATTCCTCGCCATCACCGCATCCAATATGGATGAATTTTTCCAAGTGCGCGTAGGAGGACTCCAACTCATGCTCACCTCCGGATCGCGGAAGCGGGGCATCAGCGGCCTCACGCCCAAGCAACAACTCAAAGTCATCAGAGAGCGAGCCAAAACCATGATTGAGGATCAATACGCCCTCTTCAATCTGCAACTCCTTCCCGCCATGGCGGAGGAAGGACTACTCATTACCCACAGCAAAGCCATCACCCCCGCACAGCATAAAGTGCTCGCCAATCGATTCGAAGAATCCATCTCCCCGCTCCTCACCCCCCTCGCCTACAGCCAGGACTCACCGCCACCCCTCCTGCCCGCATTACGCATCATCCTCGCATGTGAGTTAGAAAATACAGAAGACGGCACCACGCGCACCGTCTTCATCCCCATGCCGGAAAACAGCCCTCGATTTTTCAATATTCCAGCATCGTCCACCACATCAACCCCATCCGAGCAGCACCTCATTGCCATCGAAGAAATCATCAGCATTTTCGCCAATGAACTCTTCCCGGATGAAACGCTGCTCTCCACCATGCCCTTCCGCATCACCCGCAATGGAGACATTGCGGTGCAAGAAGAAGACGCCATTGATCTTGCGGGAGAAATGGAAGAAGTGCTCGCCGCACGCATCACCAGCAACACCGTGCGACTCGAACTCCCCAGCAACGCCCCCGCCCCACTTAAAAAAACCGTCCGCCACCTCCTCAACGCCACCGCAGATGACACCTACCCCGTCTCCGGCCCGCTGGCCTTCACCGATTTCATGTCGATCGCCTTCGCCTCAGGATTCGATCACCTGCGGGACGAACCCTGGGAGCCACAACCCTCCCCACAAATCCAGCCCGGAGAATCTATCTTCAGCGCCCTAGCAGAACGCGACATCCTACTCAATCACCCCTACGAAAGCTTTGAACCCATACTCCGCTTTCTAGAAGAAGCTGCCACTGACCCCGCCACCATCGCCATCAAACAGGTCCTCTACCGCACTGCCGCCCACTCCCGAGTGATCGAGGCCCTAATCAAAGCCGCTGAAAATGGCAAACAAGTCACCGTCCTCATCGAACTCAAAGCCCGCTTTGACGAAGCCCGCAACCTCATGCGCGCCGATGAACTCCAGCGCGCCGGCGTCCAAATTGTCTATGGCGTAAAAGGACTCAAAACCCACGCGAAAATTGCCCTCGTCATCCGCAATGAAGATGGACGACTCAAGCGCTACGTCCACCTGGGCACAGGAAACTACAACGAATCCACTGCCCGGCTCTACACCGACATCTCCTACCTCACCTCTAACCCCGCCTACGGCGCCGATGCCTCACTCATCTTCAACGCCGTCACCGGCCGCTCTAAACTCACCCGCTTCCGCAAGCTGGTCCCTGCGCCCACTCACATGAAGCAGCGACTGCTCGAGCTGATCTCAGCGGAAGGCAAACGTGCCAAACAAGGGGAACCCGCTGCCATCACCGCCAAGATAAACTCTCTGCAAGATCAGGACATCATCGACGCCCTCTACAAAGCCTCCAAAGACGGAGTGCAAATCAAACTCAACATCCGAGGCCTCTGCTGTCTCAAACCCGGAAAACGCAAAGAAGCCAAAAACATCACCATCGTCTCCGTGATCGACCGCTATCTCGAGCACGCCCGCATCTTCTCCTTCCACCATGGAGGACAACCGCTCGTTTACATAGCCTCGGCCGATTGGATGACCCGCAACCTCGAAAAACGGGTAGAACTGATGATCCCCATCGAAGATAAATCCAGCCGAAAACGCCTCCTCAACATTCTCGAAGCTGCCTTTAAAGACAACTGCAACGCCTACGAAATCCTCGAAGACGGCAGCTCGCGCCGCATCCAACGGCCCAAAGGCAAAAAACGCTTCCGCCTCCAAGAACACCTCCAGCAACAAGCCCGCAAAGCCGCCAGCGCCAGCGCCCACCAACGCAGCACCACCTTCGAACCCCACACGCCTACGGCGAAATTGTAAATGGTTAATTTTGAATGCTGAATTTACATCCTGATTCCTGAACCAGGCCTCAGCCTCCCGTGGCGGCGGCTTCCAACCGCCCAGCCCAAATCAACAAAAAACTCCGAAAACTAAAATTCAACCCAGCCCACAACCTAAGTATCCACACAACCCTCAAAAAAATTCACTTTTTATCCGCTGTTGGCTTGACTCCCACCTCATAATGTGGTCTTTTCCGCCCGCCGCAAGGCAGCTGACACAAGCTCACGCTAATCAGCCCAAAGTGCACCCGTAGCTCAGCTGGATAGAGCGCCTGACTACGAATCAGGAGGCCAGGGGTTCGAATCCCTTCGGGTGTACCACTTATAAACCCCTTGAAGTGTACAGCTTCAAGGGGTTTTCCACTTTATAAGTCTACACCAAAGTTTGGGCGCAAGTCTACTCCACCATCTCATCAATAATCTCGCGCAACTCACGGGCGGGGATGGCAAAGGTCGCCACACGGCTGGCTCGGGCGATATTCATACCGACACATTCACCGTCGAGATTCAGCAGTGGTCCACCCACCGAGGATTTGATCAGTGGGGTATCATGATGAATCACCCTAGGAAATCCATCGCGCCTCTTTGAAAGAGAATTGGCACCTCCGCTCATTTGATCGTTTCGAGTGAGCATCTTTTTACCGGGTCGCGCCATCAGCTCGACCTCAAGATTTTTCACCTCCTCCCCTCTCATTAGCTCAATCTCAATCACATCTCCCGGCTTCTTCCCCTGCATCGATTTTAAAAGATCGGCCCGCTCCTTGAGCTTAACCCCATCCGATGAAGTGAGCACATCACCCACCATTAACCCTGCTTTCTCAGCGCCCGATTTCGGCGTGATTTTTTCCACTTTTAAATCCGAATCCCGACTAAGAAGCACACCCAGAATCACCTCGCTGCCAGCGCTCTTAATCTCGCGAGTGATCGCACTAACGATTCCCAACCGCACCCGGCGCATACTGCGTGATGCAGAGCCATTGGAAATCAACCAATGCCCTTGCCCCACATCGTCGGCCTGACTCAACTGCACGGGAACAAAGGAATGATCCGAGTTCACCTTGAGCATCGCCACATCCCACTGCGGATCCACGCCGATGACTTCCACATCCTTATAGAATCCCCTATCAATACGCAGGCTGAGATGATCAGCCCCTTCAATTTCGCTCGCCTTGGTCAGCACATGACCTTCAGGACTAACCACGACACCATAAACGGATTTCACATGTGCTTTTTGATCGGTGTAAATCACAGCACTGCTGGCCTGAAGCACTTGCCGCTGAGACTCAAACGCCTCCCAAACAAGCTTGCCATTAATCCGCACATCCGAGGGCAGCACATTCTGCGCTACCGAGGATACTACGGAGGATAGATTCAATCCCAAGATCACCATCACCATCATCCATGGCATGCTTCTTAAATATTGTGGTGTAATTTCCTTCATCGTTGTTCTTTTAAAAATTATCGTTTTCCAAGCTTCAGCTTAATGGTCATCGGCTCGCCATCGCGAGTGAGCTTCACCTCGAGCGAGTCGCCCGCAGCCATTTCAGCAAGCATGGCTTTAAACTCCGACTTACCCTCTACTTTTTCGCCATTCAGCTCCAAAATGATATCGCCCACCTTAAACCCCGCCTTTTCAGCGGCAAACCCTTCCCCCACTTTAGTAACCTTCACACCCTCTTCTGAATCCTTCGTCCCCAGCCCTAAAAACCCAGAGCCTTTCACAGGCCGCTTGGCAAAGGGTCCGTCGCCTACAAATTGATTATTTTTCATCTCATCCCAATGAGTAAGATACTCACGCAGCGGCACATGGAGATTTTCCACAACCGTCTCTCTCCCTACCCGACTATGAATGGCTATCAAGCGACCATCCATATCAAACAACGGCCCGCCGGAATCGCCGCCAATCACTTTGCAGTCGGTCTGAATCGTTGACTCCTTATCCTGCACAATCCGCCCCAAGCGCACCACCGGGCCACGCGACTGATCGAATCCACCGGAGTGCCCGAGCGCAAACACCCAGTGCCCCAGCTTGTAATCGTTCTCTTTATTGATATCGACGTAGGGAAATGACCCACTATCAACAGCGTCATCCACAATCTTCATCATCGCAGCATCGGTATTGGAGATGAGCCCCATCGATACCGCTTTATATTCCGTGCCATCATTCATCACCACCGTTAACTCCTTGTCCACTCCACCTGAAACATGGGCCGCGGTAAGAATCAGCCCTTCAGGGGAAACGATGACGCCACTGCCAAAACCCTCAGCAAGTTTAATACCCACCGTGGCGGCACTGGCATGAGGCAAGGTCTCGATCAAAGCCTCCTGAATAGAGAGTAAATCCCCTTTAGTCTCGGGGACCTTCTTTTCATTGAAAGGCCACACCTTAGCCTCCGCGCTCACAGCACAGAGCAGCAGCGCACTCGTCGCAATCAAAGGGGTGATTAATTGGGATATGGATTTCATCATCACGGTTTCTACTGTCTATGTAACGGTCAACTGTCTCCATTTCGTTCAAAAACTGCCATGAGTCACTCATTTTATGTCCAAACTCAAAACACGCCAGCCACCCACGATCCAGATTCCAGATCACTTGAAGAACACTTAGGCAAACATGCCACACAACTCAGCGCAGTTCAACCGAAAAACAGGTGCCTCTGAAATTTGTGGAAAGTAGGACAAGTTTGCAACTTGTCGGCAACCCAAGCCCTCAACCCAAGAAATTCTGAAAAATTCTGTTAATTCTGTCGAGCGCCGCAGGCATCAACCATCGCCGTCCAGCGATATGAGCCCCGCTTCCCCGTTCTTTTTTCATTATTTCGTAATTTCGCATTTTCAAACCCGTTATCTTCACTAAGTTACCCGCGTGAGCTACCAGGTCTTTGCCAGAAAATACCGTCCGAAAACATTTGATGATGTTCTCGGGCAGGATCATGTCATTTCCACCCTCCGCAATGCGATCGAACGCGACCGCCTAGCGCACGCCTGGCTATTCGTCGGGCCTCGAGGCACCGGAAAAACAACCACGGCCCGCATTCTCGCCAAAGCCCTCAACTGCCCCGATGGACCGAATGCAAACTTCGATCCCGAGGCTCCTATTTGTAAGGAAATCGCCGAAGGCACTTCGCTCGACGTGCTCGAGATCGATGGAGCATCCAATAATGGTGTCGATAACGTCCGCGACCTACGCGAAAGCGTTCAGTTCACCCCGGCCCAAGGGAAATTCAAAATCTACTACATCGATGAGGTGCACATGCTCTCCACGGCGGCATTCAACGCCCTGCTCAAGACGCTCGAAGAGCCACCGGAACACGTCAAATTCATCTTTGCCACCACCGAGCCGAATAAAATCCTGCCAACGATTATTTCCCGCTGTCAGCGATTCGACCTCCGCCCCATCCCTACCCCCACCATCGCCAAGCACCTTCAGTACATTGCCACCGAAGAAGGAGTCAAACTCGATGACCCCGCAGCCTGGGCGATCGCTAAAGGCGCTGACGGAGGTATGCGCGACGCCCAATCGATGCTCGATCAGCTCGTTGCCTTCTGCGGCGAAGAGATCACGGAAGCCAATGTGCTGGAAATCTTTGGCTTCACCTCCCGGGAAACCGTCGCCACCCTGACCACTCACCTGATTAAAAAAGACTGCCCTGCGGCTCTCGAACTCATTCATCAACAATCGGAAACCGGAAAAGAACTCTCCCAGCTCCTCGGAGAACTCATCGGCTGCCTGCGAGCCTTACTCGTCACCCGTCTCGATCCCGACGCCAGCAACGAAGGATTCCCCGCAGAAATCTGGGACCCGCTCGTCGTGGCGGCGAAACCCATCCAGACCGACCGCATTCTCGCGCTCATCGACACCTTAGCCGACACCGAAGGGCGCATGAAATGGGCCGCCAACAAGCGACTTCACTTTGAAATCGGACTCATCAAAGCCATTCAATCGCTCAATGAAATCCGCATCGGCGACGTCATCAAAGCCCTCGCTGGAGCGGGACCCATCGAGCAGGCGGCAACTTTAGCCACCCCAAGCCCAGCCCCAGCCCCAGCTCCCGCTCCTTCTACTCTTACTCCTACTCCGGCCCCATCACCAGAAGCTCAAC
>CAYNNY010000078.1:0-13036 GCA_964398555.1 uncultured Verrucomicrobiales bacterium | reverse complement strand
GAAGCTCTGAACGGTGACGCTTACTCTACCAACGCAAGAAAGCCCTGTATCTCTTTAAGATACAGGGCTTTATGATTGGTTACGGGGACAGGATTTGAACCTGTGACCTTCAGGTTATGAGCCTGACGAGCTACCTGGCTGCTCCACCCCGCGATTAAAATCTTTAGGAAAGCTTCTCATTACTGAGTGTGACCCGTTTGATTGAAGACTTCCAGGAAGGCCCTCTTGGGTGCGGGCGGAAGCTAGTCGAAGTTTCGATATTTGGCAAGTTTTAAATAGCTGGTTTTTGATATTTATTTTCTCGGCTCTATTGATGCAGTCAAACCTCTCCCGATCGTTGATCTTACGGGGATTGACGAATCGTCTCGACGCTTTCTTCAGGTAGCCAGCAGGTCGATCCGTCGAGAAGTTGGGCGTGATACCAGTCGTTTCGCCGCTCGATGATGGTAAATTCCGTTCCAGCATGAAGTGGCGAGGTAAAAGCATTATCGTAAATGTAGCCATTGCCCTGACGCGCGATCACTTCACGTTCGACCACCACAGCATCCACCGCATTATCCCACCGCTGCTCACTCGTAATTAGCGAAAGAGCGAAAATCAGGGTGATGGTGGCGGCTCCAGCTATCGAGCCATAATGCCAGCGGGCCCGACGATAGAGCAACATTGCCAGGGCAATCCATAAAACCGTATTTGCGATCACAAAGATCCCCAATCGCAGCACAAAAGGCCAGCGGTGCCAAAAACTCAGCGCGTCTATAACCTGCTGAGTGCGACTGATTGGCAACTCGTCGATGGTAAGGCTCCTGGCGTAGCGAAGGTTGTGAAGTGCATTATTTTGCAACGGATCAAGCGACAATGCCCTCTGATAGCTCAAAACCGCCCGTCCATGATCTCCAGCAAAAAAGTAGGCGTTGCCTAGATTGGTGTATAGCTCTGGCGATCGAACTTTTGTTTGCTCCGTGAGAAGCTGATACTTTAAAATGGATTCCTGATAGAGATCTTGCGCTTGTGCGGGATTCTCCAACGCCTTGGCATTAGCTTGCTCAAACAAGCGGTTAGCCGCTGAGAAACCTTCAGTGAAATCTGGAGAAGTTCCGAGATTGGAGCAAACAGCTGAGGATAGTGAGCTCAGCAGACAGATCATCCAGAGCCACGTTCGAATGATGGGGGGATATTTCATAGTGATGAATTCAGGGTGGTTATGATTTGTTTGGCCGAGCTGACTAGCTCGGTGAGTTCACTGGCATTTGGGAAATGACTCCGGTAACACCCTTGTTCACAACGGCCATAGATGATTTTCAACGGTTCAAGCTCAGCGCCCCCTCCCCTATCATTCCTTTCAATCCTTTGTTCGAGAATCACTTTGAGTTCTTCATAGGTGTGGGCATGACTGACAAGATTTAACTTCTCTGCAAAATAACTTCGAACCATATCATCCAGCCGCTTCAAAGTCTCTTCAGGATCAGATCTTAGGTTAGATTTTGAAAGCTGTAAAAATGACTTTTGAAACTTCTTCATCGCTCCATTCGCCCTGGCGCGCACAGGATCACTCTGCATTAATCGCTGCTGAGCAGAGAGCTGCCAAAAGAGGAGAAAGCCAAGCGGCGGCAACACAAAACACAGCAGGAACCATTGAGATTTTGATAAAGACAAATCCTTGGCCCCGCCTGACTCCAGCACCTTAAAATTAGCCCTAATCCCCTCCGGGTTACTTTCAAGTTGATTGCGTAGCGGCTCGGAACCGCTCACTTCCGCATCGAATGCAGTGGCTACCTCAGCGGCTTTCACGGTAATGGGAATGGGGGCTGATTCGGCTACGCCGTAGCTCTTGGTGATGGGATCAAAGTAAGGGAGTCGCACCGAAGGAATGGCGGCAACATCCTGCGCCCGTGGGCGAAGGGTGCGAATAAAGGTTTTCTTTTCACCTTCAATTTTGCCCCGTGAGTGCTTGGCAGGGATGGCGAACTGACGAAAGAATGCCAGCTGCTTATCGAGAGCTGGCATTTCAATGACTTCGGGGAATGCAAAACCACTAACCTCAATGGTGAGAGTGATCGGGTCTCCTGCGGCAACAATTGTCGGGCTGGCTGTGACCGTGATATTACGTTTACCCACCTCACCGGTAAAATCGTGGGGTTTACCGGCATCAGGGAGCGGCAGCACGTGAAGGGTCTGCTTTTGTGAACCCACATAGTATTTTTCAAATGATTGTCCATCAATCTCCTCAAAAAAGTTGTTATTGAAATAGCTTGGGTAGTTTGTTTTCCAGCCACGTTGACGCTGCTGAGCCTCTGTAGGCGCAATATAGGAAGTGAGCATTGTCGCCGACCGAATGAGGTGCTCACCAGCCTTCAGAGGAATTACAATTTTTGAAAATGAAACGGTATTAAAAAACTCATCACCCTCATCTAACTGACCATAACGAGCAATGAGACGTGTATTAGAAACAGGCAGGCCGATAGCAGCTTTATCATCGCCAGCGATCCAGTGGTGCAGGGATCTGACATTAAATTGAGACTCATAAAAAAGTGGCAGATTCAGCTGAATGGCACGGTAGCCACCTAGAGGCAAAGGCGACTTCCAGACATAATCGGCACGAAAAGGTTCACCCACGTAGAAATCTTTATTGGGGATACTGCGGGTAAAGGTCAATCCTGGATACCCACCGGGCAGATCGGCCTCAATAAATACTTCCTCATCGGTCATCAGGTCATGCCCATCAGCCTCAACCGAGAAGACAGGAAGAGAGATCATGCCGGGCTTCATCGGCATCATTCGGTAGCGCAGGGAAATACTGGCAGGCGTCGATTGATCCATCTTGACCCTTTCGACAAACTTAATCCGTAATTCATCCGACTCCTCGGGCTCTGAAATCTCCACCTTCTCGGCTCCGCTGATGAGAAGCTCATAGGTGAATTCCTCACCTACAAAATAGGACTTGGTGGACATGTTAACATGCATTTTAGGACCTGCATGAGCCACGCCCGCACAGGCCATGATGAGACAGGCCATGCTGAGTCGGATGATTTTTTTTAGGTTGTTCATTGGGAGATGAGCTTGGGTTGATGGTATGGAGGGTGGGCGCCCTCGCCCGCATCTTACTGTCGTGCTTGTTTGGTTTTTGGAGTTTAGAATTTAGTTTTTCTTGGGTTGCTCAAGGCGGGGCGGTTAGAAACCGCCACCACGGTTGATCAGGCTGTGAATTCACCATTCAAAATTGACCATTCACCATTCCGGCGCTAGCGCCGGCTGGCTACCAGTCTTTTTCTACGGGTTTTCCTTTTCTTTTTGCTCCGTCCGACTGGCGGGCTTCTTGAAGTTCTTGGCTCATGCGGATGACGTCTTGTGGTGAGTTGTTGGGTGGCGGCAGTTCGATGGATTTGAGATCCATTTTGGTGGCTTGCGCCGAGTCTTGCTCCCCCGGCTCTCCATCATCTGATTCGCTGTCGCCCTCCTCACCCTCTTCCCCTTGTTCGGAGTCCTCGCTTTCATCACCCTCTTCGCGGTCATCGTTTTTATCCGAGCTTTGATCATCCCCTTCAGGCTCCTGCGGTAGAGCTGCGAGCGCATCTTTGAGAGAACGCAGCGACGCCTTACCTTTCTCCAAAGCCTCAGGCCATTGATTGGCAAAAATAAGAATACTCTCCCGTTGATGTAGAAATGCTGTAGCGAGATGCTTCTTGGTTCCGGCCACAGGAGTCAAATCTCTGGGAATGCCTTTGAAAAACTTTTCGTTCAACTCGTTGACTTGGCTGGTCACCTGATCCGTACCGTCAGCGATCAGTTGCTCGTTTTCTCCCCATTGATCGGGGGCATGATCTTCAGATTCATTTCTTTGAAGCAAGTTTGAGCGCTGCTGCGCAATCAGAAGAATCAACTTCTCTCTGATTTGATCCAATGCCGTTTGAAGCTCTTGCCGACGCTTCTCTTCTTCTTTGATCGACGCCTCAAGATCTCGGCGTTTCATCCTCGCCAACTCATTATTCACTGCGGCATCTTGGTCGTTCTTGTTTTGCAAAAGCACACGGCGATACATCGTAATGCTTTGATTGATCAGAGATAGAGACTCGTAGCTATTTTCAGCGGCCTCCGACCCTTTAAAATAGGCATTACCCAGATTGTAGGTGAGATCCCGAATGAGAACAGCTGAGGGGGAATGCGCAAGAGCGGCTTCATAACTCGATGCCGCTTCGGAAAACTTGCCAGCGCGATACTGTGTATTTCCTTCTCTGTATTCTCTATGTGCGTCTTCAGTCGCACTAAGCTGCGGGGAAATCGCCAAGAGAAACAGCAGCACTGACAGCAGAGATGATGTCGATTTGGATTTGAGAGCGCGCTTCCAAGTGTGAGGGGTCAGCGCCATCAGACACAGCAACAACAGAGCCAGAGCGATGAACCATTGAAAAATTTCATCATAGCTGATGACACTTTCTTCCGCTAACTGTTGGGTTCCTCCTTGTTCACTGAGGCGGTGGTAAATGCTGCCCAAATGCAGCTGACGTGTGCCCACGGGAAGGTAGGCCCCTTGATCACAGCCCTTCACCATCCGGCTCAACTGCGCACCCTCCAGCCGAGACCAAACTTCCTGATTTTTGTAAGTGACGTAATCGGATTTTTCAGTTTCCGGATTTTGAGCTGGGATGCGCGTCCCTTGCTTTTGATCACCCAGACCTATCGAGATCAACCTCACTTGTTTTGCATTTAACTCATCAATGGCGACGCCTAGATCCTTGCTCTGGCCGCCGCCATCGGTGAGTAACACGATGTCTTTATAGCCATGATCCGTGGAGGAGAATAATTTATCGCAGACCTTGAGCAAAGCATCACCAATGCGGGTGCCCCCATGCGCCACGCTATCCGGCCCGGCTTTTTCAAGACTGTTGAGGAAAAAACTTTTATCCATGGTCAACGGACAGATGATCGATGACGAACCCGCGAAGACAACCAGCCCCACCCGATGATCGTCCAGCGACTCCACACATTCGGCGATGGCACTTTTCGCCGAAACGACCCTGTTAGGCAAGCGGTCCTCGGCGAGCATACTTCTGGACACATCCAGCAGAAAGACAACATCCCGGCCCTCACGCGGGATCATTTTAGGTTGTGGATTGATTGCCGGACGTGTGAGTGCGGCGATAATAAGCACTGCGGCCAGCACCAGAAGAGCCAACCGCCAAGGCTCTAGAGAAACGTGCTCGGAATTTCTGCTCGAACTTCCACTACCAGCACCAAACAACGCCATATCCAGCCTTTGCCTTTTCAGACGAAGACGGAACACCAAGATGAAGACCGGCACCAAAAGGAGCAGGATCGACATGTAGGGATGATGGAAGATGATTTCAGGCATGGGGAGATATTTAATTTTTACCGCAAAATATGCGAAATGCGCGAAGTTGACATGCTTGGGTTAATATATGGAGTGGAGACTTGTAGTCTCCGGCTTCCTGTCGTGCATCGTGTAGGTTTAGAATTTAGTGTTTAGAATTTAGAATTTCAAGTAAAGCACCTACGGTGCTATCCTGAGCAAGGTGGCACTTAGGATGTAGCGGAGGAGAAGGAGAAGTATCGCAGCCAATGCAAACGGAGTGAAGGACTCATCGTATTCCACGAAACCTACCTCTTCGACCTTTGTTTTTTCGAGTTCGTTGATTTCTTTATACACCGCCGCCAGAGAATCCATATCGTGAGCGGTTCTGAAGACCCCTCCTGTGGAGACCGCCATCTGCTCTAGAACCCGATCCGATTCCGAACGTGCCTGCGGCTGGAGGAAAGTCCCTTGATCGGTTTTTATCTTTCGGGGTTTTTCAGCATCCTGCAGACTGATGGTATAAATGCGAATCCCCCACTCTTTAGCCAAGGACGCAGCCTGTAGAGGCATGTGTTCACCACAGTTGTTTTCGCCATCCGTGAGCAGCAGGATGATCTTGCTCTGCATGCTGCCTTCAGACTTCTCTTGCGCTTTTAACTGCGCAGCCGCCAGCGCAGTGGCATCGCCATAGGCCGTGCCATCCTCATTCGGCCTGTCATTGATCGTCAGCTCACGGATCATATAGACCAAGGCATCGTGACCTAGTGTCATCGGACAAATATTATCCGAGTATCGGGCAAAGGAGACCACGCCGATCATATCATCGGGACGACCGGTGAGTTCCTTGCCATCACCAGCGACAAATTCCTCCAGCACCTTTTTCGCCACCTCCATCCTCGTCATCGCCCCCTCTGTGGTCTGGATGTCCATATCCATACTACTGGAAACATCCACCAGTAACTGAATGGCAATCCCCTCACGATCCTCACGTTTTCCTGTCGATTCCATTTGCGGGCGGGCCAAACAAATGATGAGGCAGGCTAGGGCTAAATGAAGGCATAAAGGTGGGATAAACAACAGCCGCTGCCGCCACGTTTTACCACTTGCCTCAAATAACGCGAGCGATGGATAAATCAGAGCATCCTTCCGGCGCTGCTTCCGCTGATAGATCATCAACATCGGCAGAAGAGCGAGCAACAAAAACCACATGGGTGCAGCAAAAGTCATGACGACACCTCCTCTCCAATAGAGCTCTGAGCTCGCATCATTTCTAAAATCTTGCTGAACTCCTCGTAAAGATCCGTCACCTCAGCCTCCGTGAATGCTTGCCTCGAATACACTAGTTGATTGTAGTGCTCGACAGCTCTATCCCATCCGGACGGAACTCCCCCTCGAGACTGAAGCTGGGAGGTCAAGCCCTCGAAATCCACCGACCCTAACTCAACACCATGATAGCAAGCCATGGTCCTGACCACCGAAGTCTCTAAATGCCGAAGAACTTCATCGCTTGGCGCAGAGTGGAGGTCCGTGAAAGTTTTGTAATAGCCCTCCCCTGCCCGCTGATGATTTTTTCTTTTCCTTTTCCTTTTCCACTTGCGCCAAAGCAAGACAAAAAGACAGACAACAATGACATTAGAAATGAGAAGAACCAGTGGCCATCGAGGAGCTGGGATTTCTGTCGCGACCGACTCATCAGGAGCCATTTTCCGAAGCTTCTTTTCTTTGTTGATCAGCACGGAGCGCACTAACAACGCTGTGGGTTGTGTGATCAGCTCAAACGCCTCTCCCTCACCATTTCCACCCTCTTCCCCCGACACACGAAATCCCGGAATCTCCCCATCACCGGGAAGGTCAGGCTCCAAGGTGTAAACCCTGCTCCTTGTCACCCAGCCATCGGCATCCAGGCGAGCCGGAGTATCGTGATACTCAAAGACAAAAAACGAGCCCAGCTTTTCTGGCACATCGGGCAACTGAACCTGATAGAATGCGGCGTGACGCAACTTCAGAGTGAGTTCAAGCATCTCATGAGTGCTGACCTCGCGGGCAGAGGTTGTCACGATCAGCTCTGCTCCATCCCTCGAAACACGCTGAGTCTCGCCGCTTGATTCGGTGAGCGCGGGCTCGGATCGACAGGCCGCTAAAACCAGCAACAGCAAGACAATCAGAGCATTGAAAGATTTAATTCGATCAGGCATTGGCACTCCGGTTATTCCGATTCCTAAAGAACCGAACGATTTCAAACAAGTAGTCATCTTCTGTCCCAATCAACAGCAAGTCAGCATTCACTTCATGACATAAATTCTTCAAAGCCCGAGCGCGGGTTTCGGATGTTTGCTGCAACCTTTTCCGCAAGCGACCATCCCGACAATCAATCGTGCGCATCGCTCCGGTCTCGGCATCGCGCAACTCCAACATCCCCCCAGCCGGGAGGTCACGTTCGCGGGGGTCACTGATAGAAACACATACGAGGTCATGCGCGTGCGCCGTGTCTCTCAAGGCATCGGCATAGCCGTGATCCAAAAAATCCGAAAACAAAAACACAACACAACGACGGCTCCTCACTTGATTAAGATGATCCAACACCCGAGCAATATCAGTCCCTTGGGATTGGGTGCGATGTCGCATCACCTCATCGATCATCCGCATGACATGATTTTTTCCCTTGCGGGCATTCAGATGAACTTCAACTTCACCGGCAAAGAGAATCAGCCCAACATTGTCGTGGTTATGGGCTGATGCAAATGCGAGTAACGCAAAAATGCGGGCAAGCACTTCCCGCTTGCTGTATTCACCACAACCAAAATCTCCCGAGCCTGATAGATCGATCAGGAAATAAAGCGTGAGTTCACGTTCCTCCATGAACGTTTTCACATACGGCCTGCCAGTGCGGGCGGTGACGTTCCAATCGATTGATCGCACATCATCCCCATGCTGGTATTCGCGCACGTCCTCGAACTCGATCCCCATGCCCTTGAAGCCACTCCGATACTCTCCAGCCAACATTTCCAGCACAGCCTTCCGACTGTGGATCTGGATATGCCGCACCTTACTTTCGAGTTCTTTTTGATTGAGCATAGGTCAGTTCAGTTTTTTTTAACCACGAATCAGGCGAATTTTGCGAATCTTTACGACTTAGATTGATGCCTGCGGCGCTCGACAGAATTGACAGAATTTTCTTAGCTTTCCACATGGGGTTGATGCCTTGGGCTGCAATATGGAGTGGAGACCTTCTAGTCTCCGACTTCCTGTCGTGCGTCGTGTCACCCTACTGCCTCCCGACCCCCGTCCACAGTCTCCACCGTAGAAAGTATTTTATGAAGAATATACTCCACGTCCTTCCCTTCGGCCTCAGCTTTATAAGTGATGGAAATACGGTGACGAAGAACGTCGGGGGCAATCCATTTAACATCATGTGGGGTAACGTAGTCTCGGCCTTCAAGGAGAGCGTGAGCTTTAGCCCCTTTAATGAGGTTGATGCTGGCACGGGGCGAGACGCCGTGGTTGATCAGCGGCGTCAGCTCATCGAGTCCGTAGTTGCAAGGGTTCCGGGTGGCATCGACAATTTTCAAAACATACTTTTCAAGCGCTTCGCTGGTGTGGATTTCGTCGAGGCTTGAGCGCATTGCCATAATGTCCTCGGCGGTCATCACTTGGCGCACATTCATTTTCGGTCGGCTCACCGACATTCTATTCATAATCGCATGTTCCTCCTCCAGCGTGGGATAACCAATGATGACCTTGAGCATAAAGCGATCGAGCTGGGCTTCGGGTAACGGGTAAGTTCCCTCTTGCTCGATCGGGTTCTGGGTGGCGAGCACTAGGAACGGCTCGTCCAACTGATAGCTATCATTTCCAATCGTCACCTGTTTTTCCTGCATCGCCTCAAGTAGCGCACTCTGCACCTTCGCCGGGGAGCGGTTGATTTCGTCGGCCAGCACGATATTGGCAAAAACTGGGCCCTTGTGCGGGGTAAACTCACCGCTTTGCTGGTTGTAGATCAAGGTGCCGATCAGATCGCCGGGCAAAAGATCCGGGGTGAACTGAATTCTGCTAAAATCAACACCCAAGGTCTGCGCCATCGTGCTCACCGTCAGTGTTTTCGCAAGTCCAGGCACACCTTCAATGAGAACGTGGCCATTACAGAGCAGCGATACCAATAATCGATCCACAAGATCGCTCAAGCCGACAACAACCTCCGAGACTTCTGCTCGAACGAGGTTTAGCTGTTGGTTTTCTTTTTCAAAATGATGTTCTTCGCTCATGAGGTAGAGTATACTGGCAATGGAATGTTAATCTGTCGACTCACGATATTTATGATGAGCTTGAATGGGATCGAGCCCCCCAAACGACGACGACTAACGTGGAAACGCCCAAGATAAATGAGATCAAAGTGATGGGAGGTAATCCCCCAGCCCATTTCTCAAGATTAAACCAACCTGAAAACCCTTGTAATAAAGCATGCAACGCCACGAGCAAAGCCACCAGCACCACCATCCACACGCCCCGGCTCGCTTCACCCATCGATTTCAGAACGCCGCTACTGCTCCGCCTAGCCATAATTACAGCGGCCACACAGCCTAAAATCATCGAACCACCAGCGGCCAGAGTCAGCTTCTCATCGACAAAAAACTTCGGATAATAAACAGGAGACATCAGCACCAAAGAAAGAACGACATGAACAGCGGCTAAGCCGACAGAAAAGGAAAAAACCTTTGAGCAAGAAGCCTCAGAATCAGATGTCCGCCGAATAGCAGCGACCAGCAACAAGGCAAGAGACGCGACGCCAAAAGCTTTGTTTAATGTCCAAGTAGGCCAGTCTGCCCACGGCACGCCATTGCAGATATTATACCTCAAAGTGGCATAAGCAGCACTGGCGATCATCACAATCGAAATCCAGAAGCCTTGAGAATCTTGGTTAGGGCGAGCCATTAAAATAAGGGTAGTAGTCGTGGGCATGATTTTGATCGTAGTAGCCATACCAGAGGTCGAACCCTTGTTTCTCGGGCACACCCGTGGAGCCGGTGTTACCAATTCCCCACTTTCCAAATCCACCGGTTTTATACCCCGCCTTTTTCAAAATGCTCGCCACGGTATTGCGCCCTTAGCTGTGGGCAAAAGTCCATTGTTTGATTGGTTGATATTGTGATGGGTGAATATTTCTTCGCTCCTTAGAGGTGTCAACAAACGATGGATTAGACTGTCAGATTACCGCCCACTGTCACTCACTCCTTTCATTTTTCTATCGTCAATTTTCACTTTCTCGCAAGAACTCCGCATTCATAGGAGGCTTTTTAAGCCCGCCCTCAAAAAATGAGACTGATATGCTATGCGTTCACCATCCCTTTAAACGACAATTCCTCCGATCCGTTATTGCTCTTTTTGATTTCCCCGCCATGGTCTCGCTTTCCCGCCCCCCTCGACTCCCCGACTTCAAGCCCCCGACTTTCAGACTTTCAGACTTTCAAACTTCAAAAACCATGAACCAATTTTCCGACCTAGGGTTATCCGATTCCCTTCTCCAAGCCGTAGCCGACAAAGGATACGACACCCCATCGCCGATCCAAGCCAGAGCCATCCCCGCGATCCTCGATCGCAAGGACATGCTCGCCGCCGCCCAGACCGGGACGGGCAAAACCGCAGGATTCACCCTCCCCGTTTTACAGATCCTCGAAGAAACGGGCCGGAACCGACCGCTCCGAGGTCGTCCCATCCGAGCACTCGTCCTCACCCCAACCCGCGAACTCGCCGCCCAGGTGCAGGACAGCATCAAAACTTACGGCAAATACGTAAATCTCAATAGCATGGTCGTCTTTGGCGGAGTCAAGATTGGCCCTCAGCTGCGACAGCTCAAGGACGGCGTCGATATCCTCGTGGCCACCCCAGGCAGGCTCCTTGATCTTTGCAGCCAAGGTGCTTGCAAGCTCAACGAAGTAGAGATCCTTATTCTTGATGAAGCCGACCGCATGCTCGACATGGGATTTATCAACGACATCCGCAAGGTAATCAAAATGGTGCCCAAGAAACGTCAGAACCTCTTATTCTCGGCCACATTCTCCAAAGAAATCCGCAACATGACCCGCGAACTGCTCGTCAATCCGGTCACCATTGAGATCAGCCCGGAAAAAACCACCGCCGAAACCGTAGACCAACAAGCTTACCGCTGTGATGCCGGTGCCAAAACAGCCATCGCGACCAAACTCATCAGAGACGGCAACTGGAAACAGGTCCTTATCTTCACCCGCACCAAACACGGAGCCAACAAACTTTGTAAAAAACTCGAAATAGCGGGCATCAACTCCAGTGCCATCCATGGCAATAAAAGCCAAGGTGCCCGCACCAAAGCCCTCGATGGATTCAAAAAAGGCCAGATCCGCGTTCTCGTCGCCACCGATATCGCGGCTCGGGGGATCGACATTGCCCAGCTCCCCCACGTCATCAACTTTGAGTTACCCAACATCCCAGAAGACTACGTCCACCGCATCGGACGCACAGGCCGGGCCGGCAAAGAAGGTGAAGCTATCTCCCTCGTCTGCAACAATGAGCGACCCTTTTTGCAAGCCATTGAAAAGCTCATCAAAAAGAAAATCAAACTTACCGACATCGAAGGCTTCGAGCCGGAACTCTGGCCATCACGTGCCCCTACCGCCAGCGAGGTCATGAAAGCCGCGGACGCACGGAAAAAAGAAGCCCGCGCCTCCCAAGGCCCACGCCGCCCAAGGCCCGGCTCCAAAAAATCCACTGGCAAAAAATCCGACCCACCGGCGAAACATCAGAATCACCCACATGAAGCCAAAGGCGACAACAATACACGCCCAAATCGCCGCAGCAGAAGACCTCGCCCATCTGGTGGTCGTCGCGGCTGATGCTTAGTTAGTCTGTGATTCAGTGATTTCGTTATTCATTCAATTACTGAATCACTCAATCACTGAACTCCTCACACCATGAAGCTCACAGCCATCGTCGCCATGACCTCCGATCGAATCATCGGAAAAAACGGCACCCTGCCGTGGCATCTGCCTGAAGATCTGAAACTTTTCAGACGACACACCACGGGCAACCCCATCGTCATGGGTCGCAAAACCTGGGAATCCATCGGTAAACCTCTGCCCAACCGACAAAGCATCGTGCTCACCCGCGACCCTAACTGGAGTGCCGAAGGCGCCAACGTCATTCACAACCCTGAGGAGTTATCCAAAATAGACCTCATCACCCCCGAAGTCTTCATCATCGGCGGAGCCCAGATTTACAGCGTGTTCATGCCGCAGCTCGATGAAATCCTCATCTCGCATGTCTATGAAAACTTCCCCGGCGACACCCGTTTCCCCGCATTCGAAGACCATTTCCCCAACATGACCGTCGAGGAAACCTACAAAACCTTCGAGCTACGTCGCTACACAAAGTAAGCGCCTCCGGCGGAATGTTGAACTCACATCCTGAAAGTAGGATAGGCCTCCCGGCCTGTCGTCTGCCTATCGCTGATCAACCCAAACACTTCCGTGTAATCAGTGTGTTCCGTCGTTAAAAAAACACGCACAACCCAAGCATATCAACTTCGCGCATTTCGCATTTTTCGCGGTAAAAAGCGAACCCGTAACACCAGTTCGCAACTCAAGGCTGAAACCCAAATTCTACAATCCAAACCCTCTCAACGCGCGACAGAAGCTGACAGGCTACAAGCCTATCCTACCCTCCAGCAACCGCGCCACATGCTTCGCGATCACATCAGCC
>CAYNNY010000077.1:2278-13050 GCA_964398555.1 uncultured Verrucomicrobiales bacterium | reverse complement strand
TCCGTGAGGCTTCTTCAACATACTCACGCGCAAGCTTGCAAACAAACTCCTCACTTCCTGTTTTGACAACAATGCTTCCTCCCGTTAATTTCTTCCCTACCTTCACCCGCCAACTCCCAGACGCCAACTTTAGAAAACTAATCCCATTTACCTTTTTGAATTCATTGAAGCTCATGAATCAATGTTTACCCAAGACCCCTTTGCATTAAGAGTTAAAAGGAGACTGCAAGTCTCCACTCCATAATAGAGCCTACTTCCCGAGCAGCATCTTCGTCCCAAAGACTAAGAGCACGATGCCAAACAGGCGGGTGAGGTGCTGGTTGCTCATCTTGTGCATCAGGTCGGTGCCAAACCAGGCGGCTAGCGCGGCCGCACAAGCGGTGAGTGCCACCACCCGCCAATCGATCAGATTCGGCTGACGTGAATTATTAATGGTGCTGATGATGGCGATGATCACTATGCAAGCGAGCGAGGTAGCCACCGCCCTTTTCTGCTCAAAGCCGAGCACGCCGACAAAAGCGGGCACCATCACGATGCCTCCACCCACACCACAGAGAGAGCCTAAAAGCCCGGCGATGACACCGATGATCGCCGCTGTGATGAATGTTTTCATACTTGCGAGTGATGTTTAGTTACAAATGGTGACAATCAGACGATGCAGCACCATCCTGTCGTCGAGACCCCTAGTGACCAAGCAGTGATCCGCTTCCAGACACGACTGCATCGCTCGGCGGAGCTTAGGCAAGCCAAACTTAGCTGCACTGGCACTGGCGAGAAAGAGAGGGTAGGCATTGACGCCTCCTGCTTTTTTCTGCGGTAGCCAGGCGCGTTCGCGTTCGGGCATGGCATTGATAGCCGCCCCAAACTGGTTGTAGTTGCTATTGGGAATTTTGCGTCCTTCACTAAGGGCGGCCGCCATAAAAAGATTCCGAACCGTCGGGATGATGGCGGCGCGAATAATACCGACAGCACTTTCCTTACGCGCCAGTTGTTGATCGATAAGCTCCAGGGCCCTAGCTCCATTTTTTTTCTGAATGGCGTGGCCAATTTCAAAAACCACGCCTGCATGGCTCAGAGGAACCATCAACCGGACATCGTCCACCGTCACCTCACGCCTATCGCCGAGGTAAATATCCATTTTTTCCAGCTCCATACGGATCTGACGAGTGTCCACTCCCACGAGGGTCACAAAGAGAAGCATGGCTTCATGGTCAAAAATCAGACCATGCTCGGTAGCGAGCTTTCGTACGCCGGGCATCATCTTTTCCTGCCATCCATCGCGGGAGGCATCCATTTTATCAAAGGTTTGAAAGTCACCCGACTTGCTCAAGAATTTACACAGTGAACGGGCTTTGTTAAAGACCGAGCAGCTGATTACAAAGTGAATGTCGTCGGGAAGCCCATCCTGGAGGCACTTGAGAAGAGCCTCCGCACCATCTTTGGTGGCCTCCGCCTGGCTCGTTTTATCCGCTCCGAGAAAGGTGACATTTTTGAACCAGACCGTTTTTCCTCCGCCAAAAAAGGGCAGCGTTTGCAATGCCTCGATAGTATTTCCGCAGGCACTCAAGGCATCAGCAGCATTACTGACCACACCACCGATGATTTCCGTGGAAAAGTCATCACCACCTTCTGGCTTATAACGGTTAAACACCTTCAGCGCCTCCTCAGAAACGGTTCCTTCATCAGTGCCTACAATGACGTGTATTTGACTCACGCGCGACAGCATATCGGTCAGAAGCCAATGGTCAATCCACAAGACTCATCAACAACAAACATCAACCGTCAAAGCGGTAATGGCCGATAGTTTTAAATTCGAGCAGGACATCCTCCCACTTGGGACCTTCACCATTGTTATGGACGATCCACTTCTCCGCACGACGCTCATCGGGGCCAGGAACCACGATGCCGATGTGGGAATCACCGCTAGGGAGTAGCCACACGACGATATCGCCCCAGCTGACATCCTGCATGTTCACCCCACCTTCAGCCACTTCGATCTCTGTGCCGTGGCGGCTGAAAAAGCGCTGTAAATTCTCCACCCTACGGTGATCAATGTTTGGATCCGCCTGCTGATTATTCCAGAGCTGCGGGTAAATCCGAAAATTCTTTTTCATATCCTCATGCACCCGCTGCTGAAGATCGACGCCAAGGGCACGGTAGCTGCGGATAATCACATCCGTATTCGTGCCCTTTCCCTCTGGGATATCACCTCCTGGGTAGGAAATTTGATAATACGCCGGATCGTAAGCCACCTTCTTGTGGGTGCGCTCCAGAGCCACCTTGGCGAGGTCATAACCAAATCCGTCTCCTATGCCCAGCCAAGCCACTGTCTCTTCCACCTTGAGGTCCGTAACCGGTGTGGCTTGGGCTAAAAGCTCACCCGCAAACGGCAGCGCCACATATCCGACACCGACCACGACTAACAGAACCATCAGCCAGCCGCCGCCCCACGGCTTGCGAGCCGGCTTTTTAGGGCGAGGTCCGATGTATTCGATGGCATTTAAGTGATGCCTATTGCTGTGCCTGCGGCGCATTTTTCAGTGTAAGGGTGCAAGCCAATCAATGGCTCGATATTCATGTTCTTAAGGGCCGGGGACTTATACCAAATACGGACGCCTCTGACCAGAGTTTTTCATCAAATCTAAAAAAATGAGCTCTACTCCTTAGGCTATATTTCATCAGGTTCCCTTTGGCTCTTTTTAAAAAAATATTCATCTAACCTTCATTTTCAAGATAATCATTTTCCCATCCGGCATTATTCACTATGTTAGAGTCATTTACCCCTCTTAGCTGGAGTTATCTCATAAAAATTAAAAAAAAATCGTATGCATGATCTGACCATTTAGGGCTCCTTTTTTTTAAAAAAAAATTTAAAATGAGGACATCTGAAACACCCATCCAGCTCTCAAACCCTATTTGGAGTAATATTTTAGTTCTGGCAAGTAGGCTATTTCTCTCCAGAATCCCGCTCAGAATCCCACCCCTGATCCACGACCTCATCTGAAATCCACCATGCTGATAGAACACAAAAATGAACCCCTGCACTGGGGCGCGCTCGATCTCGCCCTTTTCGGTATTCAAACCGACTGGTATGGCAGCCAGATCGACGTCCCAGCCGCCTTTGGCCTAGCCATTGATCATGGGAGTTTCTGGTTTGTCGCCAGCTGCCGCAAACCTGCGCTGCTGCACCCCGATGCCCGCCCCGGGAAGTTCACTCCGGAACTTTGGAAATACGATGTGGCGGAATTTTTCCTCAGCCATCCAGCCTCCGGCCGTTACCTCGAGTTTAATCTGGCACCCAACGGAGCCTGGTGGAGTGCGGAGTTTACCGCCCCCCGCGTCCGTGCTCACGAAGACAATGTTGAAATTCCGGGTGTCAAAACCTACGCTGAGCTCTCACCCGATGGCAGCTGGCTGACCGCCGCCTCGATCCAGCTTGAGCTACTCGAGGCCCGTTTTGGCTTTGGCCCGGAAACGAAGATGAACGTCACTTTCATTCTGAATTCTCCCGAGCAAAAGTTTCTCACCGCCACCCCGGCACCCAAAGGCACCGAGCCCGATTTTCATCGCTCTGATCTTTTTCAAGACATCCAGATCCAGGATGGCGGACTCACACTTCACCAGACTCCACCTACCCCACCCACTCCATAAAAATCATGACCTCACACTCTCCAACCATCGCCGTGGTAGGGATCGGCCGCATGGGTGCCAACATGGCACGCTGCCTTCACGACAGCGGCTCCGCCCTCGCTGCCGTTTACGATATCAACACCGAAGTCAGCGAAGCCCTGGCAAAAGAGCTCGGCTGCCAGGCCGCCCACACCTTAGCAGAAACCACCGCCTCCGCTGATATCATCCTAACCGTCGTCACCGATGACACCGCCATGCGTGCGATCTTTTCTCAGGAAAAAGACAACCTCCTCGTCGCCGCTGAAGGGAAAACGTTCATTAACTGCGCCACAGTATCGCCGGAGGTGCACATCGAGATCGAAGCCGCTTGTGAAAACTCCGGGGCCTCTGCGCTGGAGGCCTGCATGGCATCCAGCATCTCTCAGGCCCGCGAAGGTAGCCTCTATCTGATGATTGGTGGCAAAGAAGAAATCTTTAACCGCTGCCGTGATCTGCTCGACCAGCTTTCCGGCAACCTGCGCTACATCGGTGCCGCTGGACAAGCCGCCAAGGTCAAAGCCCTCGTCAATATGGTGATGAACATCAACACCGCCGCCCTGGCGGAAGGACTGGGGCTCGGTGCGGCTCTCGGGCTTGATCTCCCGCTCCTCTGCGAGGTCTTTTCCCAGACTGGGGCAAACTCCCGCGTTTTGGAAACCGATGCCGAGGATATGATCGACCGCGATCACGAGTGCTGGTTCTCCGCCGCCCATGCCGCCAAGGACAGCGGCATCGCCAATGCCCTCGCGGCAGATCTAGGACTCAATTTACCTCTCTCCAAAGCCACCCAACAACAATACCAACGCATGATCGACTCCGGTCTCGGCGAACTCGACAAATCCGGCATCGCCGAACTCACATTTCAGGGACGTAATCAATCCTAAATTCTAATTTGCACCTCCCCATGCTCCCGATCCACAATTCACAAGGTGAACGCCTTGACATCACTCTCCACGAAGGACATCGAAAAGACCACCTAGTCATCATCGGCCACGGTCTCACTGGCAACAAAGACCGCCCGATGCTCATCGCCATCGCAGAGGCATTGTCAAACGATGGCTGGCCATGCCTCCGCCTCTCCTTTTCCGGTAATGGAGAATCCGAGGGAGCCTTCACCGATTCCTGCATCAGCAAGGGCATCACCGACCTCACCGCAGTAATCGATCAAAGAGGCACGGGGAAAAAAATCACCTACATCGGCCACAGCATGGGAGGAGCCATTGGCACCCTCACCGCTGCGCGTGACGATCGTCTCAAAACTCTCATCTCTCTCGCCGGCATGGTTTACACCGCCGACTTCGTAGAGCGTGAATTCGGCGACATCACTCCCGATCAAGACCTCATGTGGGAGGATCCCGATTTCCCGTATTCAGCCAAATTTTCTGATGACCTTCGCCACACCGGCAGCACCCTGGACGCCGTGCAGGAGCTCCGCCTTCCCTGGCTCCTTCTCCACGGACTCGAAGATGACATTGTGCCACCCAAAGACAGTCGCGACCTCAGCGAAAGCCTCCGTGGCCCTTCCGAGTTAATCGAAATCCCAAACGCCGATCACTCACTTGAAGGCCACTACCCAGAGCTATGCGAGGCGATTAAAAATTGGCTGACTCAACACGCCTAGCGAGCTGCTGGTTCTCGAATATAAAGCCGGTCCATCCTCAAAAAACGAATTCTTGATCAGGCTCCCTGAGTTACCTAGACTGAGGGTATGAATCCTTCTACACAGCGCCCGCTGGCCCAAGAGCTTCGTCAATCATGCTCACTCATGGGGAACAGTGGCTGGCAGCCGATGCTTGCCGTGCATTTGATCTTTATGCTCAGCGCGGCGGTGGTTTTGACTCCGCTGACCACTTTTCTCGTCCGATTCGTGGTCTCGTTTTCCGGTCAAAAAGCTCTAAGTGATACCGAAATTGCCGCCTTTCTTTTAAGTCCGGCAGGAGCGGTGGCTGGCGTGTTGTTACTCGCGATCGGTCTGACCTACTGATTGTTGTTGTCTGAGAATGATATCAACTACTATCTGGCAGAGAAGCCACCTGAGTTTCTCGGAGCCGCGGCTATTGCGGCAGCTGCCTTATTGGTCCTTGGTGTGATTTTGATCAAAATCACGGTCGGCTGGTATTACGCACTCCCACTCGTCCTCTTTGCTAGGGAATCATCCAAAGATGCCAAAATTCACAGTGAGAAGACCAGTAAAGGGCAGGGCAAAACTCCAAGTGCTTAAGCATCGACTGATACCTGCCATCGAGTGTTCAGAATTCCCATCGGGGAAAAAGCGCTTTTGTCGCTCGGCGTTCTCGCGGTGATCTTGATCGGACTCATCAGCTACCGGATGATCGATGGTATCGAACTCAAGGATGATACCCTCGTCATTGCCCACCGTGGGGCATCCATGACCGCTCCAGAGAATACCATGGCCGCCATCAAAAATGCGGTGGATGCTGGTGCCGATTGGGTAGAGATCGATGTCCAGGAAACAGCCGATGGTAAAGTGGTTGTCTTTCATGATAGCGACTTCAAGCGAGTAGGTGGAAAGTCCCTCACGATCTGGGACGCCCAGTCCGATCAACTCCCCGGCATTGATATTGGATCCTGGTTTGACCCGACATTTTCAAAAGAGACAACACCCAGCCTGCTCGATGTGCTCGAGGTCTGTCGTGACAAATCAGGCGTGCTCATTGAGCTTAAATACTACGGTCACGATCAGAATCTTGAGCAACGCGTGATCGAGATCTTTGTCTGGACGGTCAATGACCCCATCGATATCTCAACCATGACCAGCCGGGGTGTCGATGGCCTAATCACAGACACGCCGGACACCGCCTTCAGCGTGCTGGCCCAGCGCAAGAAGCTCAAGCCCAGTGAGCGGCTCATGCTGGAACTCGCCCACATCTTTGGCAAGAGATCACGAAACCTCGAGCAATAGATCACTCTTCTTGTGAATCCCATTCAATCTGTCAAGGTTTCAGCGCGACGCTAATGTCGCCACCCATTCACTTACACACTTATGTCATTTTCCTCACTCGGTCTTTCCCCCGCCTTCATTAAGCCCTTGGAAAATTTAGGTTACGCGGAGCCCACCGCCATTCAGCAGCGCGCCATCCCAGCGGTCATCGATAAAAAAGACGTCCTCGGAATTGCCAAAACAGGCTCGGGAAAAACCGCCAGTTTCGTGCTGCCCATCCTGCACAACCTCCAAGAAAACCCCATTCAGCAACACCGCGAACCCAGCGTGCTCGTACTCGTCCCCACCCGTGAATTAGCCGATCAGGTCAATCAGGTCTTCCGCGATTTTTTACCCACTCTCACCGAAAACTTACGTTGCCTCGCCATCTATGGGGGCGTTTCCATCAACCCACAAATGCAGGCACTTGGAAAAGTCGATATCCTCATCGCCACACCGGGCCGATTGCTTGAGCTCGTTGAAAAAAACGCCGTCCGGCTCTCATCGATTGCCACTCTAGTTTTAGACGAAGCGGATAAAATGCTGAACCTCGGATTCAAAGAGGAAGTCGACCGCATTCTCGCCCTCTTACCCAAACATCGCCAAAATCTCCTTTTCTCAGCCACCCTCAGCGATGACCTCACCACGATTCGTCAAGTTCTGCTCAATGAGCCAGAAGTCATTACCATTTCAGATGAAGTGGATGAAATCGATCTCATTCACCAGTGGGGATATTTTGTCTCCGAAGAAAAAAAAGGTCCCCTGCTCCGCTACCTGATCAAGCATGAGAAAATGCAACAGGTGCTCGTCTTTGCGTCATCGATTCATAAAGTGGAAGCCATCGTCAACAAACTCTGCAAAAACGGAATCGGTGCCAATGCCATCCACGCCAAGATGAGCCAAATGGCTAGGCGAGAGTCGCTGCGTGAATTCAAAGCCGGCACCCTGCGAGTACTTGTCGCCACCGACCTCCTGTCACGCGGCATCGACATCGAGTTTCTCCCCTGTGTGATCAACTACGAACTGCCACGCTCACCCAAAGACTACATCCACCGCATCGGCAGAACGGGCCGGGCGGAATCCCCTGGCGATGCCATTTCCCTAATCACCCCGGAGGAGATGCATCACTTCCGAGTGATCCAAAAGAAAATGGGCAAACGAGTCACCATGCTGCACAGCGACGACATCGATCTCCACGGCTATTGAAAATAGCCGAATCACTCAATCACCTTCCGCATCGGCACCATGTGCGAGTAATTGAAGCCTTCTTTTTTAAAGAAGTTTTGTGATTCCGCTCCCATCTTGTCGGTTAATAAGGTAATCCGTTGAAAATTTTTCTTCCGCGCGAAGTCATCGACGTAGTCCAGTAGCATGGAGCCATACCCCTGCCCGCGATGGTTGGGGTGAATCACAAAGTCCTCCAGCAGGATCACCAAACCACCAACAGCGGTGGAAATCGTAAACAACAAATTCACCATACCAAAAATCCGATCATCATTACGCAGCACAAAGATCCGACCACGGTTCGGCTGCTCCAAAATCAATGCCAGCCCCCGCTCATGCGCGGTCCGGTCTGGATTAAAGTCCTCCTGCTGGAACATTAACTCCTCAACCAACTGCACCAATTCCGCTAAATCTTCAATGGTCGCTGGCTCTACTCGGACACCTCTCGGTGCGATTATTTTAGACTTCTTAAGTGTTATTTCAGGCATTCTGAAAGAATAATTAGCATATTTTAGGCCGAGGTGGAAAAAGTTTTTAATAAATTTACTAAAGTTTTAATAATGCTGGGTTGACAAGGAGCAGAAATTCTCTAGTTTGCGCGCCCGCACCGATGTCATTTCTTGGCCGCGGCTGGCTCACCCGAGCCAACCAAGCCCATTAAACCGAATTGTCATCATCGACACTGGCTGACCAGCCACAAACGAGTCAATAACCATCAACTACGTCTTTCACCATGAAACGCACTTACCAGCCTTCCAAGCGAGTCCGCAAACGTCAACACGGCTTCCGTTCACGCATGAGCACCAAAGCAGGCCGCGACATCCTTCGCAAACGCCGCCAAAAAGGTCGCAAACGCCTCCTTCCTAAGGGTGCTGAAATCCATTTCAAGCGCCACATCAAGCAACACACCAAAGCTGCCTAAGTCAGCTTTGCCGTGGTCAAACTCAGGCAATCACCACCGAGCCGCATCACGGGAGGATAGGAGAATTTTTTCTTCTAAAAAGCTCCCCAAGCATCAGAAGCTCGGAACACAGACTCACGGCCACCCAAGTGTGGTCGTTTTCTGTGTTTATCCCTACGTCAACGATACCACCACTCGACTCCGCTACTCCTATGCGTTTGCCTCGAAAATTCAGCATGACCAGTCACGCGGAATTCTCACGCGCCCGTCAGGAGGGAAAAGCGAAAGGTGGGGCCTACCTCGTCCTGAGCACCCTGAGCGATGAGCCACTTCATCATCATCTGGCCGGAGTCATCGTCACCCGCAAAGTGGGCAATGCCGTCACACGGAATCTCCTCCGCCGCAGGATTCATCACATTCTAGCCAAACACCTCGACAGCATCGAAGGAAAACGCTACATCGTCACCATCCTGCGCTGGCGAGCACCCGAGGCAAGCTTCGAAGAACTCGAAGCGGACTGGCTCAAACAAGCCCGCCGCCTCGGAATCCTCACCACTCCGGGAACCCCGTGAAACTCCTTGCACTCATTCTCAGCACGATCATCTTCTGGGGAATCCGCTTCTACCAAAAATTTCTCAACCCGATGCTTAAAGCCATCGGCGGCCCCAACAGCGGTTGCCGATTCTCACCTACCTGCTCAAATTACTTTCTCCAAGCCGTCAAAACCCACGGACCGTATCGCGGTTCATGGCTAGGCATCTGCCGAATCTTCCGCTGCCACCCCTGGGGCGGATGTGGTCACGATCCCGTGCCACCAAAAAAACCGGCAAAATAATCAATTTCTTCAACTTCAACTCACCACTTCAACTCAATAAAATATCATGGATCGTAAAGGATGGATCATACTAGTCGTCTGCGGAATTCTACTCGCACTGAATTTTGCTTTCATGCCGAAGGCACCCCAGCCAACGGAAACAACACCCGCTCAAACAGAGCCGGCAACAACAGAACCGGCAACGACCGCTGAATCCAGTGCTCCCCCGGAAGAGATAAAAACGGGCCTCGTCCGCGAGCCCAAAGCCGATAATGTTAAAGAACAATTCGCCTTCCTCACCTCTAAAAAAGGCGATAAGGACGAAGTGAAATTTACCTTCACCTCCAAAGGTGGCGGAATCAAAACTGCGGAGCTGCTCAGCCAGATGGCGATCGGATCATCCACGGAGCACATCATCCTCAACACCAACACCCCCGCACCCATCGGCGCGATTGGTGAAGGTTCGGATGAGTTCCTCGCTCTCAACTACACGCTCATCGAGAAAAAAGCTGAAAATGCGGTTTACTGCGAAGCCACCACCGCATCCGGACTGAAGATCACGAAAAAATGGAGCCTCGAAGAAGACCTCGAACTCCCCGGCGCCCCATGGCGCTTGAATCTCAAGATCACCTTCACCAACACAGGCAAGGCAACAGCGAACCTCTCCCACTACTCACTCTTCGCCGGCACCGCCACTCCACTGCACCCTCGTGAGTGGGAAAACCAAGGTGGTACTTTCTTTCTAGATGATGGTAGTTTCACCAACACTTCCAGCAATGGCAAAGGACTTCTTACCCGTGGAATCTTCAGTAAATCACGCGACCTCTTTCAAGACAGTATCAAAGAGCTAGAATATGTCGGTGTCTCCAACCAGTTTTTTACTACCGTCATAGCGCCAACCAGCAAATACGCGTCTACTGTTTGGGCTAAATCATCGAAAGTGGACCTCCCCGGTGGCGACCCCGAAAAACCCAAGTATGCCGTCCGCTCAGGATTTGCCTTCCCCGCCGACAAACTCGCTGCGGAAGAATCCAACACCTACAATTACTCCCTCTACATCGGCCCCAAACACTACAGCCATCTGAGAAATATATATTTTAATGGTGATACAAATCAAGGTGGTGTTTTTGATTGGATCTTTCCTTGGTTATATACATCTGACACTAGCGAAGTCATGAACTACGGCTGGTTCAGCTTTGTCTCCGTACCCCTTAACAACGTGC
>CAYNNY010000077.1:0-2178 GCA_964398555.1 uncultured Verrucomicrobiales bacterium | reverse complement strand
GAAGTCATGAACTACGGCTGGTTCAGCTTTGTCTCCGTACCCCTTAACAACGTGCTCAACTGGCTGCACGACTCCATCTTCGTACACATCGCCAACAAGTGGGCCTGGGGCCTTGCCGTGATCGCCCTGACCATTCTCATCCGTATCTGCATCTGGCCGCTGCACAACAAGTCCACACGCACCATGAAGCGCATGAGCAAGCTTCAGCCGCTGATGAAGGACATGAAGGAAAAATACAAAGACGATCCCAATAAACTCAACCAAGAGACCATGAAGCTCTACAAAGAGTATCAGGTCAACCCGATGGGTGGATGTCTGCCGATGTTCCTGCAGATCCCGATCTTCTTTGGCTACTACAAAATGCTTCAATACGCCGTCGAGCTACGTGGCCACGGTTTCCTCTGGGTGCCAGATCTCTCGATGCCTGACACGCTCTTCACCATCGAGCTACCCTTCGAAATCCCCTTCCTCGGAGCTAGTCTCCCCGTCAACATTCTACCCATTCTGATGGCGGTCACCATGGTCATCCAAATGAGCATGACACCTAAGACGGGCGACAAGATGCAACAGCGCATGATGATGTTCATGCCGTTTATGTTCTTCTTCTTCTGTTACAACTTCGCCTCCGCGCTGGCGCTCTACTGGACGACGCAAAACATCTTCTCCATCGGACAAACCTGGCTAACCAACCGCCTACCCGAGCCTGAGCTCACCAAGAAAGTTAAGCCAGGTAAACCCGGCAAAAAAACCTTCATGGAGCGCATGGCTGCGCGCGTTGAAGAACAGCAGCGCACCCAGCAGGATGGCCAAAGCGACGGTAAAAAGCCCATGCGCGATGCCACCCCCGACGACAAAAAGCCCACCAAAAAGCGCAATCCAAAAACCGGAGGCTAGTCAGCCCCCCACACAGAACGAACGGGCCATCATTAAAGCGCCCTGACAACACTGGAGGGGGGACCATCCAGTCCCCCAGCTCCCTGTCGTGCGTCAACCATGCACACTGCCTTAATCACCCCTAAGGCCTGAAAAAGCCATTTACCATGCGCCCCCTCACTTGAGGATCTCTTTTTTAAGCTCTCGCATCGAGTAAAGTCGATTTCGCCCGCTCGTCCACCCTACCCCGCGCAGAGGGCGGGCTCCGGTCGTTCGTTTTTCACTAAAATACCCCCGAGATCCAGAGAAGACCTGGTCCACAAAACTCCGGCTTCCAAAAACCATCCCGTCGGAAAAATAGCGCACTTTACAGCGCAAAGCCTCACCAAAGCTCAGCTTCCCGCCCTTAGCCAGCACCTCTTCCACGTCCTGCCGTTTAAAGCCTTTCCTGACCAAAATCTTTTTCACCCCGATTTCGGGCCTCGAAGAAAAAACCTCCTCGCCATCGGCAAAAAGCATCATCCGATACCACTCTGCCCCAGACATTCCCTGCATCCCTGTGGATTCGCCAGCCTCCTTCTCCCACAACACGCCTGATGTTTCAGACGGAACCCGCACCTCAGCTTCCTCGTGCAGTTGCATCACTCGGCACAGCCCCGCCCGAGCCAAAGCCCGGCCTTTATCTCCCACGGGCTTCATCGCTTCGCCATACGAGCACCATCGGTAATCCTCGGGTCGACGCACCATTCCTGCGCGGATGGGGTTAAGGTCGATATAAGCTGAAATGACTCGGGCCGCATAACCGTCCTCGACCAGGACACTCTTAAACCTCCCCTCCCACAACGTACCCGTGCGATTATGGGTGCGATTGAACCACTGAGTAAAACGTCGTTTCAGTCCCTGCATAAAACAGGAAAGATCCCTCATCCGGCAAGTATGTTTCGCTTTCACCTCCTCGGCGGCCTTATCGCAGCCCGAATTCCTGAACTGCACCAATTTTTGTTGAATATCCGTATAATACAGCTTCGAACTGAATGCTTTCAGACGTTCCAAAAAAGCCTCATCACTCATCGGGATGGAGGCACCTTTTTTCTTAGGAGGCACCTCCACAAGCAGGTGAAAGTGGTTCGACATAATACAGTATGAAATCACCTCCACATCGTGAAACGCCGCATACTTACGCATCAAATGCACAAACATATTTTTCTCCTCCCGCCCCAGCACATGATCCCGGCTCACCACCCGATCAACCAGATGATAGCTAGCCGCCGCCCTCTCAGCCGTCGGTGAAAAATGCCTTGCCCG
>CAYNNY010000076.1:0-13051 GCA_964398555.1 uncultured Verrucomicrobiales bacterium | reverse complement strand
CAATTGCCGTATTTAGAGAGAAAGTATCAGTGGAAGGTGGAAGTTTCTGATTGCTTTACCGCCGACATAAAATAATGTTAGTTTTCTCCATGATACTTGGAATTGCCATAATCTTTTTGGCAAAACCCATTGCATTTAGACATGTAGCTTCGATTCTAGCTATACTATATGGAGTTTTGTTTCAGTTTGGCATGAATCAAGGATGGAGCTTTATAAACGGTGGAGTTGCCATGTTGTGTTTCTCATTCGCATTAATCGTTATCCCTGTGCTAGCTGCTTGTTTTTTGTCTGAATTAATAAAACACCAAGGAAAATACTGGTATGTTATTGATGGTGTTTTATTCGTTCAAATAGTCATTTTTACTCATTATGCGTGGGTATTTTATGGATCATGGGCTATGGGGGTTGTTTGAGCGACTTGTTTCATATTCAAATCACTCAAACATTTTTTGGGTCCTAACCCCCAAATCAACAAGACTTTCCTTGCCAAAGCCCAGTCGCTTAGCAAGGATGCGCCCGAACATGGATGCAATACGAGCAGAGGCGATCGTCAAGAAGTTTGGTAAAGTTCTGGCACTGGACCAGGCCAACATCACCATTGAGCAGGGCGAGCTGTTTTTTTTACTCGGGGCAAGTGGCTGCGGTAAAACCACTCTGCTGCGCTGCATTGCCGGATTAGAGAAACCAGACTCCGGCAGAATTATCTTTGGCGACAAAGATATGACCCAGGTTCCCACCCACAAGCGTGAGGCGGCCATGGTCTTCCAGAGCTACGCCCTCTGGCCCCACATGTCCGTGAGCGAAAACATTGCCTTTGGCCTGGAGGAACGAAAAGTGGATAGGGAAGAAATCGAGCAACGGGTCGAGGAGGCTCTGGCGATGGTCCACCTCGAAGGCTATGAAGATCGGAGGATCGATCAAATGTCCGGCGGCCAGCAGCAACGAGTCGCTCTCGCCCGGGCGCTGGTGGTGAAACCAACCTGCCTGCTTCTGGACGAACCCCTTTCCAACCTCGATGCCAAACTTCGCACCGAAATGCGCGAGGAGATCCGCCGCATCGTCAAAGACAATGACCTCACCGGCGTCTACGTCACCCACGATCAAGAGGAAGCACTCTCGATGGCCGACCGCATCGCCGTGATGGATGCCGGTCGCGTTGTCCAGATCGGCACCCCCGAGGATATTTACCGGAACCCGATCAGCTCACACGTCGCCAGCTTTGTCGGAAAAACCAACCTCTTCGAGGCCGAGGTCTCCCGCCTCGTCTGGGATGATGAATTTCTCAGCGTCCGCGTCGATAGCGCCGCAGGAAAATTTGAAGGCCGCGTCACCCGCCGCAACTGGCGCCCTCCCGTGGGTGAAAAAGTCCTTGTCTCCATCCGCCCTGAGGCCTTTCACCCCTACCATGGCGGCGTCCCTATCAACCGGGTCACTGGCCATGTCGAAGACCGCACCTACCTCGGAGGAAGCGTGCAATACAGCGTCCGAGGCGAGGGCGACCATCTGTGGAACGCCACGGAAATGAACCCGCAAGAGATGCGTGATTTCAACGAACCCGTTCTCCTCAGCGTGGACCCGGATGACGTCATCATCCTCCAGTCCTAACTTGTCCACCTCACTCGTCACCCTACTCGAAGAACCATGAAATGGATCAATCAAAAATCGTTGGTAGCATTCGCTCTCGCTGCATGTGTCGCCACACCATTGATCCTCAAGCGTATGCAGGGCAGTGAAAGCGTCGATCCCGATAGCACGGATCGCCGAATCAACATCATCACTCCGCACAACGAAACCATCCGTCGCGAATTTGGCGAGGCATTTCAATCCTGGTGGAAAAACAAAACCGGCGAATCCGTCTACGTCAACTGGCTCACCCCGGGCGGCACCGCTGAGATCCGGATGGTGCTCGATAGCCGCTTCGCCTCGGCTGAAAAAACGGGCGACGACAGCATTGGCATCGATCTCTTTTTCGGCGGCGGCGATTACATCTTCGGCAAACAAGCCAAGTTAGGACGACTAGCAAAGCTCGACGTCTTTGAAAATCACCCCGAGTGGTTCACCCCCGAGGTCATTCCCAACCAATTCACCGGCGAAACCTATTATGACAAAAACCACCAGTGGGTCGGCGTCTGCCTTGCCCGCTTTGGCATTTGTTATAATGTGGATGCACTCAAACGCCGGGGACTCGAACCCCCCACCCAGTGGAGCGACCTCGCCGATCCCAAATACTTTGGCGGCATCGCCCTGACCGACCCCACCAAAAGCGGCTCGGTCGCCAGAGCATTCGAAATGCTGATCCAGCAGCAGATTCACGAAACCATGGCCAACTCGCTGCGCCGACCCGGAAAAACTCAGGAGCAATACAATCTACGTGTCCGCAGTGAAGGCTGGGACAAGGGACTAAACCTGATCCAAAAAATCGCCGCCAACGCCCGCTACTTCACCGACAGCTCGACCAAAATTCCACGCGATGTCGCCCAAGGCGACGCCGCCGCTGGCATGTGTGTGGATTTCTACGGCCGCACCTACGAAGAGATGCTCAAACAAAAAGACGGAAGCTCCCGCATCCACTGGATTTCTCCAGCAGGAGGCACCTCCATGAGCGTCGACCCCGTCGCCGTTTTACGCGGTGCTCCCGATCCCGAAATTGCCCAGGCCTTTGTCGAGTTCCTGCTCACCGAACAAGGCCAGAAACTCTGGAATGCCAAACCGGGAACACCCGGCGGCCCCCAACACCGCGCCCTGCGCCGCATGCCCGTGAGGAGAGATATCTACACCGCTGAAAACATGCAGCATTTCACAGACCCCACCAACCCCTACAACCAGACAGGAGGCTTTGTCTACCAACGCGAACTCACCGGCAAGGGATTTGGCGCCATGCGGTTCATCATCCGCGTGATGTGCCTCGACCTCCATGACGAACTCAAAAGCTCCTGGCTAAAAGTCAGCCAAGCCGGAGAACCCGAACGTTCCAGCAAAATCTTCTCAGACACCACCAAAGTCTCCTATCAAAATGCGATGGGCGGCATCAGCCGACAACTCTCAGATGGCAAAAAGGTAAAAATCGCCGACCTCGCGATGCGCCTCGGCAAGTTTTTCAGACGTAACTACAAAAAGGCCGGCAAGCTCGCCCAAAAAGGAGAATAATGCCATGAACCGAAAGATCGCCATCCTCATCACCAGCATCGTCGTTGCGATATTCGGGGTCTTTTTTCTCTACCCGGTAGGCATGACCCTCGCCGTCGCCTTCCGCAACGAAGACGGAGGATTCACCCTGGACTACGTGCTGGGAGTCTTCAGAAATCCCGTCTATGTCGAGGGATTATGGAACGCCTTTGTCATGGGCATCTGCAGCACCATCGCAGCCCTCCTCATCGCCTTCCCACTCGCCATCGCCTCGCACCGGTGGATTTTCCCCGGCAAAAAAATCCTCTCACTCTTGATTCTCGCGCCCTTGGTGCTGCCTCCATTTGTCGGGGCCGTCGGTATCAAACAAATCCTCGGCGTCAGCGGCGCACTCAATGCTGCGCTCATCGACCTCGGCCTGATGCATGCCAGCCAGCCGATGGATTGGCTCGGCGAAGGCCGTCTCTGGGGCGTGGTGACGATGAATGCGCTGCACCTCTACCCAATTCTCTACATGAACATCGCCGCCGCCCTCTCCCATCTCGATCCGGCGATGGAGCAAGCGGCACAAAACCTCGGCTGCTCACCTTGGCGCCGATTCCGTAAAATTACCCTCCCGCTCTGTATGCCCGGCGTGTTTGCAGGCTCCGCCATCGTCTTCATCTGGTCGTTTACTGAGCTAGGCGTCCCACTGGTATTCGACTACACACGGGTCGCCTCCGTCCAGATTTACGATGGCATCAAAGACCTCACCCAGAACCCGATGCCCTATGCGCTGGTCGGTATCATGCTCCTTGTTTCCGCCAGTGTGTTTGCCATTTCAAAAATCATCCTAGGCCGCTCCGTGCTCGGAACCGCTCCCCGGCCCAAAACTCATTCCGGAGAAAAAACGCTCCAACTCTGGAAAGGCCTCGCTGTCTCCGCCGGATTTGTCGCCGTGGTCTTCATCGCCTGCGTCCCTCATATCGGCGTGCTCCTGCTTTCCGTTTCCGGAGATTGGTATGGAAGCGTCCTTCCGGAGTCCATGACCATGACCCATTACGGCGAGGCCCTCAGCCACCCGCTGGTCGTGCCCTCCATCCAAAATAGCCTCATCTATGCCACCGGCTCCACCCTGCTGGATATCATTCTCGGCACCGCCATTGCCTGGGTGATCGTGCGCAGCACCATTCGCGGACGCGTCATTCTGGATGCCCTGATGATGCTACCCCTCGCCGTTCCTGGCCTTGTGCTTGCCTTTGGCTACATCGCCGTCACCCAGAAAGGAGAACCTCTGCACTGGCTTGTGGGAGATGCCCATAACCCAATCCTCCTCCTCATCGCCGCCTACGCCGTGCGCCGACTCCCCTACGTGGTCCGCGCCGCCGTGGCTGGCCTCCAACAGAGCAATGTCACCCTTGAAGAAGCCGCCCAATCCATGGGAGCCACCCCCGCGCGCACCATCCGGCGTATCGCTATCCCGCTCATTGGGGCCAACCTCATCGCCGGTGGCATCCTCGCCTTTGCCTTCGCCATGCTCGAAGTCTCGGACAGCCTCATCCTCGCCCAGCAGGCCGAGCACTTCCCCATCACCAAAGCGATTTACTCCCTGCTCAGCACCCTAGGCAACGGCCACGAACTCGCCTCCGCCCTCGGCGTCTGGGCGATGGTATTTCTCGGCATCTCCATCATCGGAGCCTTCGCCATCCTCGGAAAAAAAGGCGGCAGTATTTTCAGAGTGTGAGGGGAAACCTGCCTCCACTAAAACAAAAACTTCGGCTTTTCCGGATCCTCCCCTTGATCTAAATCCTCCTCGGAAACCACCTTGGGAACTTGGGGGGCTGCAGCAGGTAAGGTCATCTCGACGGGTGTCATATCCTCCTGCCCCATCAACCGAGGAGTCCGATCTCTCACGACTTCCTCACCCTTGGCCGGCGTCGGTGTCGCCCCCATGACCTCATCATGAATCACATCATCAGGATTTAGCTGATCCAGTGGAACCGTAACAGCAGGAGGTGCTGTGATTTCGCCATCTCGAATCGGCACCTGGCGGTAATACTCGTTCCCCAAATGTTCAGCGGCCGACTCCTTAAGCCCGGGCACACTGATCGGCGTGGTCAGCCCCGACATCATTTTTTCATAGTCGCCCTCCTTAGCGCTATCGCGTCTCACCCAGGGCAACTCCCCCACCTTTTGCTCAGCTTCAGGCCAAGCCCCCCACAGACGTTGGGAATCATCAATCCACAACATGAAATACTCCAAGTCACCATTGCTCAAGCTCTGATCACAGGAGGTGGCCGCCCCATAAAATCGCGCCGCCTGCATCACCATCCCATAGTGCATCAGCGCATTGGCAATCGCCAGTAATTTGGCCGGATTCTCTGCCGTTCGTTCCATCACATGCTGAAGCAAACGAATGGCACGCTGCGGCTGCGCCCTCGAAAGCACCCGAGTGGCAAAGGCAATATCAAGATCCACCGCAGGGATTTCAGGCGCGGTCCATACCAAATCCGCCGCTTTCCTGTAGGTGCCATTATCAAACAATAGGCGCGCAGCCTCCTTGCGAATGCTCCAGATCTCCGGGTTTTGTTTGAGCGTATTGAGTAAAGTATCAATCGCTGACTTGATTTCTGATTGGTATTGTTTTGATATATCCACGGTAATTTTGAGGTAGATGTAGAACATACATGGATTCAGCATCTGAGAAAAGGCATATTTCAGAATTGTGTCATGCCGCATGAACACCAGCTTCCCAGGTCAGGGCGCAAAGTAGGACAAGTTTGCAACTTGTCGGCAGGCTTAGGAGGTATCAACCTTAGTTTGAAGGCTTAGATTTCACCACCGTCAAAGGGGCTTTCACCTAAGCTGAAGCTGTGGCAGCCCAGTGATCACGCTTGGGTTGTCGACAAGTTACAACGCACGATTTTAAATCAGTTCGACGGAGGAGGAGAACTGCACTATTGCATAGCGTGAGTGGGGGAACGCAAACTTGTCCTACTATTTGAATAAGCCAAGGCCTGATCGTAACCACCCACACTGATTGTGATGAAAAAAAACTCTCTACTCCTCACCCTAGTCTGTGCCCTAGCCATCCTCCCCATACTTTTGAGCCAATGCCGCTCAGATGAAAACAGAGCCACTCGGGAAAAAGAGCAACCCCGCCAGCTCCGCCACACCTACCAGCAAGACCTGATGGGCACCCGATTTTTCATCACCCTCTACACCGATGATGAGAAAACCGCCGACCTAGCCGCCAAAGAGGCGTTTCAGCTGGCGGCGAAAATCAATGACAGCTGCTCAGACTACGATGTCACCAGCGAACTCATGCGCCTCAATGCCGACCCTTCAAATCAAGCCATCCCTATCAGCGATCTCTTATTTGATGTGCTCAATGCGGCGCTTCAGATTTCCCAACAAACCCATGGTGCCTACGATCCCACCCTGGGCCATCACTCCTACAACTGGCGGATGGCCCGCAAAAAAGGAATCCTCCCCACCCCAGAAAAAATAGCCGCCGCGAAGGCCGCCCGCGGCTGGAAAAACCTCCAGCTCGACCGAAACCATCAAACCGTCACCAAAAACATCGAGGACATGCGGATCGACCTCGGAGGAATAGCCAAAGGCTACGCCGCAGAAAAAATGCTCCAGTTCCTCAAGACTCAAGGCATCACCCGAGCCTCCATCACCGCAGGTGGAGAAGTCCGGCTTGGCGATCCACCACCCGATGCCAAAGGCTGGGAAATCACCCTCAAAACGCTCGACACCATCCATCAACTCATCCCCCAAACGCTCACCCTCTCCAACTGCGCCATCTCCACCTCCGGAGACCTGCACCAATCCATCACCATCGACGGCCAACGCTACTCTCACATCTGCAATCCAGACACAGGCCTCGGCCTCACCACCCGAATCTCAGCCACCGTTATCGGCCCCAACGCCACCATCACCGACGCCCTCGCCACCGCCCTCTGCGTGAACCCCCAACTTCAACGCCCCAACATCCGCACCCTCATCATTCAAGAAAACTCCCAAGGAAAACTCACCAAAAAACAAACCTCTAACTGGCCACGCTAAATCCCGCCCCCCGTCTCCCCCGCCCTCGGGTGCGCGGAATCATACGCCTCACGCATCCGCTCCTTAGTCACGTGGGTGTAAATCTGGGTCGTCGAAAGCGATGCATGACCGAGCAATGTCTGCACACTCCGGAGATCCGCCCCACAATCTAACATGTGAGTTGCAAAAGTATGGCGTAATTTATGAGGTGTCACCTCAAACCCGATATCAGAGGCGGCCAGGTATTTTTTCAAAAGCATCTGCACAGACCGCGCCGAGAGCCGGTTCATGCTTTTGTTGATAAAAATCGGCCCCTGCGTCACCCCTGCTTGATGCCGGTATTTTTGAATCGCCGCCATCGCAATCGATCCAATCGGCACCATCCTTTCCTTGCGCCCCTTCCCTAACACACGCACAGTTTCCGATACATAATCAACATCTCGCACATCCAGCGCCACCAGCTCAGACACCCGCAGCCCACTCGAATAAAACAGCTCCATAATCGCCACATCGCGTGCAGGCTGCCATGGCTTAGCACGTGGGTCAGGGTCGATCTTCATCGGCATCTCAAGCAATTGCTCCATCTGGGAAAGATTCAGCACCACCGGCAATTGACGCTCCAACTTCGGCAACAGCACATCCGCCAACGGACTCACGCCAAGACCCCGCCGATGCACCAGGTATTTGTAAAACGAGCGCATGGCCGCAAAACGCAAACGGATCGTCGACCGCGCCAACTCCAGCTTCATCAGCTCAAACAAATACAGCCGAAACTCATCCGCCGTGCAGTCACGCCACGAGATAAAAGCCTCCCCACGCCAATCGAGAAATGCATTCAGAGCATGACTGTAATTACGCAGAGTCCGCTCGGAAGCATGGCGCTCCACGCGCATAAACTCCAAAAACCCCGCAACATCATCGCTCATGCGGCGAGGGTAACATACAGAGAAAGATTGGACAACGCCTCTAATCAACCAACTCAAAAATGCTTCTTCAGCATCTCAAGGGATTCAGGGATTCCCTTGAGAGGATCAGCCTTGCCTTTGAACTCTAGCGATACGTAACCTCGGTAGTTTGCCTTGTGCATGATCGCAGCAATCCGGGCGCAATCGAGGTCCAAGGTGTGCTCGTGGTTACGTTTACGCTTTTCAGCATCCGGAGAAAGAAATCCCTGATGGCTCGAATAACCCATTAAATCCAAACCCAACAATAAAGCCTGCCGTTTAATTTTCTACAAAGTGGCATTGTCTGTCGTTCCTAACTGACGCTGCAATATTTCCAGCCCTGACTCCGAAACAGCAGAGTAGTCTTTGGAATACTTACAGGGAAAACATTGCACCCGCCGAGAACGTGGGCAAAGAGCGGTAATGAGGGAAAATACAACCGCAGGGACTAAAAACAGGAGGCTGAGGGCGAAGCCCGCGCCATTGCCGCCAGGCAGCGTCATCAACCAAGGGAGAACGATAAAAAAGACAATGGGAATCCACGGCAAGGTGATCCACCAAGAAGTCCATTTGCTGGCACGGCCCAGTTTCCCCAGTCCATAGCTGAGGTTGATTTTGGGGTGCAGCTCTTTCCCACACACCGGGCATTGCTGCGAGATATCTTCAGGCCATTGCGGCTGGAGGAAGGAATTGGGTAAATTCTCCTCTGTCGATTGGATGGTTTCTGGTCGGATGGATGGCATGAATGAGATTGGATTCGATCATCCCTCCACCGATTCAAAAACGCTACCACCCAGCAAGGTGCCGCCATCGTAAAACGCGCAGATCTGACCTGCGGTGATGGCGCGTTGAGGACGGATGAATGTGACGTCCAACTTACCGTCATCACGAGGAGTCACCATCACGGGTTCACTCTTCGCGCGATACCTCGGCTGGGCTTCACACTTTCGGGGAGAGGTAATGGCCTTATTCACCCACGATACCGTGCCTACGGTGCACCGCTTCACGTAAAGGCCCGGGGTATCGGGCTGATCCCAGCCGACAACCAATTGGTTCTGCTTGGCATTTTTTCCCACCACGACGTAGGCCATACCATCATGCGGCGATGCCACGCCGTGACCTTTCCGCTGCCCCAACGTATAGAGATGCAGCCCTTTATGTTCGCCGAGCACCTTACCGGAAACATCGACAATTTCGCCGGGACTGTCCGGCACGTAGTGGCGAAGGAAATCGCTCATTTTTACATTACCGATAAAGCAAATCCCCTGACTGTCCTTTTTCCCCGCCACCGGCAGGTCAAATCGCTTTGCCACCTCACGCACCTCAGGCTTCAGCATTTCACCACAAGGGAATCGGGCAAGCCACGCCTGCCGCTGCTCCATCAGCGCGAGAAAATAGCTTTGATCTTTATTGGGATCGGCACCACGTAAAATATCCGCCGTGCCATCGGCACGCTCACGCCTGCGGGCATAGTGACCCGTCCCCACCGCCTCGAATCCCTGGGAAAGAGCATAATCGAGAAAAACGCCAAACTTCATCTCCCGATTGCAAAAGACGTCCGGATTCGGCGTGATCCCATTGCGATACCCTTCCAGCATATAATCCACGATCCTACCGCGGTATTGATCGATCAAATCCACCACTCGAAACTCGATGCCCAGCGTTTTCGCCACCGCATGCGCATCCTCCACATCCTGTTCCCACGGGCAATCCCCCGCGATATCGTCTTCATTAATCCAGTTTTTCATATACCCACCCGCCACCTCATGCCCCTGCTCAAGCAAAAGGGCAGCAGCGACAGCGGAATCAACACCTCCGGAAAGGCCAACGAGAATCTTCGACATGGCCGAGTCTTAAACTCCCAATTCAAAATTCCAAACTCCAAATTTTTCACACCCTCCCATTGACTGCGCTTCTTACTTAATGCCTGGCATTTAGAAATGAGGTTAAACGCCGTAGGTAAAGCATTCACAGAAAGAAAAATACGGAATCCTGCCCCATAGCCACCTCCTTTGATGCACGCTTAACCTTTGGAGTGAGTCAGCAGACTCGCAGCCTCGAAGGTTCCTCAAGTCCCAGCCCTGGTAAAAATCCACCTCTCCCATTGCCGTTCTGGTTCGCAGTCAAAAAAGATGATGTTTTTTGATTTTGGTATTTAGACTTTAAGGCTTGGTGTCTATGACTCCCCGCATGTCCACGTCCGATCCAAGCAAGGCCGCTTCAGCCACCACCACCGACACCTCTTCGGGCGATGGAAAAGGCACCGGCAAATTTTCTCCCTTTGCCGGATGCTCCATCTTTATCATCGCGGGGCTTCTCGCCGTGGGCATGATCTCGTTCCTGATTTGGTCCTACTTCCAGACTCGCGATATGGTGGAAGGCTTCACCGATGAAACATCCAAGGCCGTCGAGCTCGTGGACACCTCTGGCAAGGAATCCGCACAAGTCGAACTCAAGAGCAAGCTCATCGGCTTCCGCCACAACGTCGAAGCTAAACATGCCCACGAGATCTCGCTCAGCGCCCAGGAAATGAACCTCGCCATTGCCACCTTTGACATTCTTAAACCTCATCAGGGCAAGTTGTTCATTCGGGAAATCAAGGAGTCAGGCATCGTTGCCGATATCTCATTCCCCACCAAATCCAGGATGCGGAGCGATGAAAACCGATTTATCAATGCCACCCTGACCATCCAGCCTGAGCTTGTCGATGGTGCCGCATTCCCAAAAATCACCTCCATCCAAACCGACAAAGGCACTGAGATCCCCGAGCAATTTAAACAATTTATCTCCGAAACCCTGCTCAAACCTCTCTATGAGGATGAGGAAATTGGACCTATTTTCAAGGGCCTCTCCGCCGTTGAAATCAAAGATGACTCCCTAATCCTGCACACCGAGCCCGGCTACCAAGCCCCAGAAAGCAACCCGAAACAAAACACCGAACTCGTCATCGATCGGCTGCTGAAAGGCTTTGCCATCATCGCCGTCATTTTCCTTGCCATCGTCACCCTCATCATCATCCTCTCCCGCCGGAAAAACAAACAATCTTAATCTTCTTCGCCCCAGCGAACACACTCTCCCCTATTTCCTAATACCTACTTCCTAATACCCATCCCATGAACATCAACGAAAACTTTCTCAAACTTAAAGCCGGATACCTCTTTCCTGAAATCTCCCGTCGCGTCAACGCCTGGACCGAGGCTAATCCAGACAAAGCCAATCAACTGATCCGCTGCGGAATCGGCGACGTCACCGAGCCTCTGCCTCTCGCTGTGCGCGAGGCCATGCACGCCGCTATCGATGAGCAAGGCGTCGCCGCCACCTTCCACGGCTACGGCCCCGAGCAAGGCTACGCCTTCCTCCGCGAAGCGATTGTCGAAAACCAATTCGCCGATCTCAACATCTCTACCGATGAAGTCTTCATCTCCGACGGCTCAAAATGCGACACCGGAAACATCCTCGATATCTTTGGGCAAGGAAACAAAATTGCCATCACCGACCCAGTTTACCCAGTTTACGTCGATACCAACGTCATGGCCGGCAACACTGGTGAAGCCGACGAAAATGGCGCTTATGATAGGCTTGTCTATCTTCCCTGCAACGCCGAAAACAACTTCTCCCCTGCCATTCCCGAGGAGAAAGTGGATCTGATCTACCTCTGCTACCCGAATAACCCAACAGGCACCACCGCCAGCCGTGAGCAACTCCAGGCTTGGGTCGATTACGCCAAGGAAAACAACGCCCTCATCCTCTTTGACGCCGCCTACGAGGCGTTCATCCAGGACCCCAACGTCCCCCACTCCATCTTTGAAATCGAAGGCGCACACACCTGCGCGATCGAGTTCCGCTCCTTCTCGAAAAATGGAGGATTCACTGGCGTTCGCTGCGGCTACACCGTGATTCCAAAATCGCTCAAATTCGCCATCTCCACCGGCGAAGAAGTCAGCCTACATTCACTCTGGAGCCGCCGCCACTCCACCAAGTTCAACGGCGCATCCTACCCGGTCCAGCGCGGTGCCGCTGCCGTCTTTTCACCCGAAGGCAAAGCCCAAGTCAGCACCCTAATCGAGCACTACATGGGCAACGCCGCCCTACTTCTCAAAACTTGCCAAGACCTAGGACTCACCACCTTTGGTGGTGAAAACGCCCCCTACGTCTGGGTCCAGTGTCCGGATGGGGTCGACTCCTGGGGGATGTTTGACAAAATGCTCGAAGAAGCCCAAGTCGTCGTCACCCCCGGCTCCGGCTTCGGTGCCGCTGGCGAAGGCTACTTCCGCATCTCATCCTTCAACACCCGCGCCAACGTCGAAGAAGTCTGCCGCAGACTCGCCGCGCTAGCGTAGCGATGTGAGCGGTAATCCGCACTCCGCAACCCCCATCACCCCCCCCGCTGGAAAATCCAACGAGGTGCGTTATTACAATACAACCAATCAAAAAAATTCTTAAAACTCCCAGCTTAGAACCAAGGTTTTTTATTGGTGATGTAAGTATTCACAAACTCCTCATCGGTCTTTGTGATATACATAATTCCTTCGATCAAACCAATGATCGCAGTCACCGAGGCTCCCACCCCGCAGGTAATGCCACCAAGAACTAAGGTAACCACTAACATGATGACTCCTTCTTTCTGATAGCCCAAAACAAATTTGTGAACCCCGAACGCTCCCAGAAAAATACCTAGCAGTCCCGCTAATATTTTTTTATCCGCTCCTGGAATTTGCCCTTGTGGTGCGGCTGGAGGCGGTGATTGTGGCGGCGGAGTGGATGACGGCTCTTGTTGTCCTTGTTGCTCTTCTGACATAGTGCCCGTAGAATACCATAGCACCCCGTCCTCTATCAAATTAAAACTCAAAAAATAACACCTCTTCTTTTCACTCCTATGAAACCATACACCACCATTGCCGAAACCAAAACACCCGAAGGTGAGTCGCTCGAACTCATCGAACACGACG
>CAYNNY010000075.1:7432-13064 GCA_964398555.1 uncultured Verrucomicrobiales bacterium | reverse complement strand
ATCATCCCAAGTATCATCCCAAGCACTTCAACATTCAAACATGCCCTCAGCCCAAGAAATCACCCGCAAAGCGAAATCAAATCTCGCGGTGACGCTTTCCTGCTTACCCAAAGAGCGGAAGCAGGACATGATTATCTTCTACGCCTTCTGCCGAGTCATCGACGACCTCGCTGACGATCTCGATATCCCGCTCGCAGACCGCGAACAAGGACTCGACGACTGGCATCAAGGGATCGAAAACGGCTTCACCCAGCCCGACGAACTCCAAAGCGAAGTCGCTGAGTTAATCAAAAAATACGCCATCTCCCCCCAGCCATTTCTCGATCTCATCGACGGCTGCGCCTCTGACCTTGAGCCCCAACGGTTCACCACTTGGGAGGATTTAGAAACCTACACCTACCGCGTTGCCTCGTGTGTCGGCCTCATTTCCACCAAAATATTCGGCTGCACCCACCCGGATTCCGAGCAATACGCCGTCTCACTCGGCCACGCCCTCCAGATCACCAACATCCTCCGCGATGTCCATGAAGACCTGGAAAACGGAGGACGCATCTACCTACCTCTCGATGACCTGACACGTTTCGATCTCAGCGAAGACGACCTCAAAGCCCACGTCTCAGACGATCGCTTCATCGCCATGATGAACCATCATGCCGACCGAGCCGAGACGTTTTACCAAGACGCCATCGCCCATCTTCAGCGTCAAGACGCCAAAGCCCTCAAAGCAGCCGAAGCCATGCGCCAAATCTACCACGAGCTCCTGCTCAAGATGCGCGCCGACAACTTCCAAGTTTTCAAACAGCGCTACTCCATTTCCAAAGCACGCAAGGCCGCCATCCTTCTCAGAACGCTTCTACCGTTCTAAGAGGAAATTCAAAGCCTCGGCGCGACCAATCTCTCCAACAACGTTTTGAGAATCTTCGGGCCATCCTTTCCAATGCCATTGTGCTCCCACTCGTTGGTTACCCATTGGTAAAAAATCGGAATATGCAGAGCGGTTTCACGCGACCACTCAATCGGCACATACATATCCTCGTGATAGGAAATCGCAGCCACCGGCACTTCATTTTTCGCCAGCTGATCGAGATCGTAAAGTATACCCCAATCACTTTTTGCAGCCAGGAGCTCAGCGCACTCTTTTAGCGATCGGAGTTGAGCAAAATCATCCAGCATACTGGGTGACACCATTTCACCTGTAAAATTCAAGCTCTCGCCGGGGTCGATTTTAAAACCTCACCCACCCAGCCACCATAATCCGCAGGCCGATTCGCGCCGAACCCAGGCCCGCCTTGAAAAAAGACCATCCACGGCAAATCCTCATCATCACGCTTCCCTGAAGCCACCACCTCACGGGCAAAAACCTCAAGCGTCCCGGCATCGGGATCGGCATAATCCAGCGGAACCTCAAAATAATGATCGCGAAGCGACATCCCCTTGAAATGCCGAAAAGAAGTACTACGGTGCGGAACAGTGTTCATAGTCATCTCCAAGTATCTTTGAGAAAAACAACGATAGTGAGCTGATCAACCAAGGCAATCCAAGAACAACACTCCACATCCCCAATTCGCGCCCATTCGTGGTAAAAAAAACTCAATCACACAACCTCCATTCGTAAGATTCGTGGTTAAAAAACTTATCTACTCGGCTTGAAAAACCCCTCGGTCTGTCGGTCATCAGGAATCACCTCCACCACCGTCGTCACATCCGCAGGTTCAAAATCAAAATCTTCAATCCCCTTCACCCGGATATAATTCATCCCCCACATCTTCGCCCAGGCCTCAAAACCTACGCCGTGTTCGTTAGCGACCAAATCCGCCACTGCGGGATCCATCTCCTGCACTTTCGGCAACCTACTAAAAATACGCCCTCCTCCATTATTGATCACCACCAGCATCCGTCCACGGCATTCCACCTGCGCCAATAAGGCTGGAGCGGAAAGATCATACAGAGTGGTGAGATCGCCAAACACACCCCAAGCATCCTTCTCATCTGCGGTAGCACCTAACCACGTAGCGATCTGACCATCGATCCCATTCGCGCCACGGTTCGCTCTGACAATTTCGTAAGGCACCTCCCGCTGGGCAAAATCATTCCACTCGCGGATAGGTAGACTGTTTCCCAAATAAAGACTCTGGCCCACCGTCGCCATCACCGAGAGCATATTCACCATGCCTGGCTCACTTTCGGGAAACGACTCCAAACGTCCGGAGATCCGCCCCTTACTTTTCTTCGAAGCCTGAATATAATCGCCAGCATCACCCACCTTCTTGACCTCACCCAATGCACGCAGGCACCGAGGAATCCCACCCGTCACCACATGCGAATCCCGGGCCAAACCAGAAAAACCTGTCCTCGAGACCGATACCACATTCACCTCCGGCAAATTCTCAAGATCACGCCAAAACCGCCCAATCGGAACCTCCCCAATCCGCAAAATATGCCCAGGAGGACGACCCACTAACAGCTTATCACCATCCGCCAGAGAAAGCCTCGCCAGCGACTCCCGAAGCCCACTCGTGCTATCAGCTAACACCGGAGCACCTAGATCCTTCAAAAAATGCCAAACCTCCTCGCGGTCGACAGGTTCAAGCCCACCGAGCATCACCACCAATCCTCCGCGCCACGCATCCTGCATCATTTCAAGCACGGGAAGCATGTTAATATTTTCAGACACCTCCCCCACTTCACCTAACCTCACTTTCGAACAACGAACCCCACCTTGCGAATCCATCTCATTTTCTTCCAAACAAATATTCAAATGCCACGGCCCCGCGCCGCTCCAGCCATCGAATAACAACAAATCATCCTGCCAAACCACATCCTCGCAGCCCTCGACATTTTCACCAAAAATCCCCACCTGATCAATCACCTGCGGCGCACCCGAGGCACGAAACCGCTGCGGCCGATCCGCTGAAATCACTACAAGAGGTCGGCGCTGGTAACGCGCCTCAATCACCGCCGGTAGTAACTCAGCCACAGCCGTGCCAGAAGTCGTCACCACCGCACAGGGGAAGCCCGACTGCATCGTCCGCCCCAAGGCGAAAAATCCTGCGGCCCGTTCTTCAAAGTGAGCATACACCCTCACATCTCCCGCTTCACCACTCTCAGCATAATCCGCCAGAGCCGTCACAAGATCCAGATTCCGTGCACCCGCACAGATCACAAATTCCTGAATCCCCACAGCGATGCAAGCCGCCACCGTATCACTTACCCATCCTTTACTAGACATATTATAAAAAAATTAAATAGTTCAATTACACCTTCAATGATGTCAGAAGCCCGCTTCGATTGCTTAGGATCATCCTGCGCAAGGTAACGCACCAAAATATTCGTATCCAGCCCGATCATGATAATTTCAGCATACGTTTAGCCGCTTCATCCTCCACGGCGTTCGTCATATCGTCCAATGAAATCGCCCCGTCAGGCGCAGGCACGATCCCTTTTAACTTTTTCAACGAGCCTTTAACGGGAATGAGAATAATCTTATCCTCCTCAACCAGCACAATCGCATTCGCCGCAGCATAATGCTGGGCATGGGTAAGGCTGATTTTAATCTCCTTGATGTTGTTCTCTTTAGCAAATTTAGCACCATCACCAGAAAGGAATACCTCGGGCTCGCCTGAGGGACGACGGCGGATTTCCATATCCAACCATGCCAGATCTTTACCAATTCCTGTGCCCATCGCTTTCGCCACCGCCTCTTTGGCGGCGAACCGCGCTGCGTAATGAATGGATGGATTTTTTTGACTCTCACAATACGCCCGCTCACCTTCCGTAAAAACCTTGCGTGCAAATCGTTCGCCAAATTCAGCCATCGAGGAAGCGATCCGCTCCACTTCCACCACATCAATTCCTATACCAAAAATATTCATCGTTTAATTTTATGATTACAAGTTGCCGTTATACTGAACCATCGCCGCCCGCATTTCCTGCACCGCAGTCGTCAGACCGACCCGCACCGAGCGAGCAATCAAAGTATGGCCAATATTCAGCTCCGTCAAATGCGGCACCGTCAACAACTCGGGGAGGTTTTGTAGATTAATTCCATGACCGGCATTCACCTGCAACCCAAGCCCGTGACCGAGAATAGCAGCCTCTTTCAACCGGGCTGTTTCCGTTGTTCGATCACCCGCAGAGCCACCTATCGCATTGGCAAAACATCCAGTGTGCAACTCAATCATCTCCGCCCCAATCCGATGCGACGCCTCGACCTGATGGGCATCCGGGTCGATAAACATACTCACCTTCGTACCATTCGCCTGCAGAGCGCGAACGGTGGGTTCAAGCGAGCTAAATAAACCATCGACATCCAAGCCACCTTCCGTCGTCACCTCCTCGCGGGTTTCTGGAACCAAGCAGACAAACTCAGGATTCATCCGAAGCGCCATCGCCAGCATTTCCTCAGAATTCCCCATCTCAAGATTAAGAGGGAGATCGATTTTCTCGCTAATTTCAAAAGCATCCAGCTCCTGCATGTGCCGGCGATCACCCCGGACATGGATCGTAATCGAGTCAGCCCCACCAGCCAGAGCATCCTCAGCCGCAGTCAGCGGAGACGGCTCCGCATTCGGAGAATCCTGCATCTGCGCGAATCTCGCCTGACGCAGTGTGGCGATGTGGTCGATATTGACACCTAAAAGCAAGCTCATGCAGGAGCCATAAGCGACGATCCAAGAACTTCCAACCATAATGTGCACTCATTGTTCATCTCTTAGATAGGCTAATGAAAAGCATGCGCCTATTTGATTACTTCTCATTTTTTACCGCACTACCATCCATCTGAAATTTTCCAGCACCAGAAGTATCCATCGCCAGCTGCAATATCTGCATGATGCCAGGGAATTGCATCAACCAGCCAAGATACGCCCACCCCACATGCAAATGCTGAAAAGCACAGGCCACGGCATCAATTCCACGAGCCTGCACTTCACCCGATGCCGATATATATGTGATCCTGTCGAGAGGATGACCTGGATAATCTTCCGCAGCGCATAACATCAACCCTGTCGACTCTTTCATTGAAAACCAATGTCGAACCTCTGAGCAGACATCACAGCGACTAGCCACATATAGCCTGGCGGGAGATCGATCCTGATCTGGTGATAGGTAAGGAAAAATCCGAAACCTCCACCTCGGCACAACGCTCTGATAAAGCAACCAACGCTTTCCATGGCGGCGTTTCAAATCTTCTGTTTCAGACCATTTTGCCAATCCTTGCGCGTAAGCAACGGAGACGACCGCCAAGCCTAGACTCACCCAGCTATGCCACAGCAAAGCCCAAAAAATCAAAACCGCAGCCATCGAGAGCTGCATGGGATTCGCACAATAGCCATAGACACCCTCTGACACCAATGTTTTAGGGGGATCAAACGGTATGGGCGTCCCTCTCCCGCTGATCACAAACTGCCTCACTCCCGCCAACGCGGGAACACCAGCAAAAAAAACCAACCCTGATATCCCCCAGTTCATCCAGCTCTCACGACCACGCCAAACACTCAAGAAATCATCGTATCCATCCCCACCAGCCAATGGACAAACACCTAATAGAATGACCACGAAAGCCGAAGAGATCATCGCAGCACGCCACTCCACATAGCGATCCATCAAAACCCATCGAGCCAGTAACATGCCA
>CAYNNY010000075.1:4164-7332 GCA_964398555.1 uncultured Verrucomicrobiales bacterium | reverse complement strand
GACTTCCAATTCATCCAATGAGAAATGTGACTGCTGTCCTTGATACATTCCAACCTAATTCCATCAGCATTATTTCTGACCACCTCCACCACAAGATCTCCAGGCTCCCCCTCACCACCCGCCAAATGAATTGTCCAACGATCTCCCACATTCACCCCCCCACCATCAATCGATACTGGCTGAGGAAAACCCATGGATAGAAATACAGGCAATTCATCAGAGACGAAATCAGGCCCTAAGCTCAACCTCGATCTCATCTCCATCGCCGACATTTCAACCACCTCATTCACCACCACCCTTTCATCTCGATCAAAAGAAAGCCAATCACTTACTCCTTCAAAACTCATGATCAACATAACCCCTAACACTGTGCAGCTAAACCGGTCATCCTGCCAATTTTTTCTTCGTCCACGCGAACGATCAACCAATTTACCAACAATAAAACCCACGAGAAAAAACAAAGGAGCCGCCATGAGAATACAGATAAACCCCTCAAATAACAAAATACCAAATAACAATAAAGCTAAAGCGATTCCTTTCATAACCACTCCAGTTACCGTCGAAGGTCGAGGAGTGAGCGACAAAGCAATGGCCAACACCAAAGGCAACCCAATAAACATCAGAGCCGTTTGCTCAACCCGACCTAATACAATGAGCCGATACACGACAGAAGCCGCTGCGATCGACAAGCAAACCACAACCCATGGCCAGCTTTTCTTAGGTGGCCTCATTTCAACACGAGGCTCAGGCAGATCATTCACTTCCGGCGCTTGGTAAGGATTGCTCATGGAAAATGAAGTATCCCATAAATGAAATCGAGGCAAGTCAATTTTCACATCTTACTGAAAATTCAATATAAATCATCACAAACCCCATTTTGCTCCCCAGCATTCTGATTTCACCATTGCATTTCACCCGCTGGCGTAGTTAGTTGTCGGCATGAATTGTCTATTGCGCCACAGGCTCCTGACGGGAGTAGCCCTGATCTCGGCCTCATTCATCCCGTTCACCGACCTCAGAGCACAGGACGAGGAAGAAATCGACCCCGGCACGGAGCAGCCCAATGTGCCTGACGACCTCATCGATGACCAACATGTGCGTGAGGAACTGGGCATCAATATGTTCACCGCGCCATCGATCAAACGCATCTTTGACGACCTCGACAAACTCGCCCCCCTTCCGGCCGATGAATTAAAGCACCCAATGCCCGAGCGTATGCCCTTGAACCGCTCTGACCTCGCCCTTGAAATTGGCTTCCTCATTGCCGATGGATTTATGGCGGTGCAGGCAGGCCAAATGAACAAAATCGAGCCGCTCGCCAAAGAACTCTCGCGTTACAGCCGAGCTCTCGGCGCCGGTGAGCGCGTTAACCGCCATGCCGCGGGACTGCTCAAAAGCGCCGAGAACAACGACATTGAAGCGGTCAAAAAAGAACTCTCCGCTACCCAGCGCGATGTGGAAACCGACCTCATTCACCTCCGCGATGTCGATCTCGCCCACCTGATTTCACTCGGCGGTTGGATTCGCGCCTTGGAAGTGGGCTCCCGGGCAGTTGAAAAAAAATACACCCTCGATCGCGCAAAAAACCTCTACCGCGAAGACATCACCGATTACTACGAAGGATCGATAGCCTCGCTCGACCCCCGAATTTCCGAACGCAAAGACATCATGGCCATGCGCATCATCATCATGGACCTCCGCACCATCATGACCCTGAAAGACGGTGAAGAACCCACCGAGGATGGAGTGAAGAAGATCGCCGCCGCCGCCAAGAAACTAGCCACCCTTGCCCTGAGCCGGGGGAAGTGAATGATTCTGTAATTCCGTTATTCAGTAAGTCGGGCTCAATCACTCAATCACCGTCCTTGGACTTGGGATCATTGGATCCCGATGCGCTGATTGCCTTCACCAAGAAAAACACACCGGGCATCCAAGCCACCTCAGACGCCATGGCCGCAGGATGCAAAAAAGGCGATGCGCAACTTGACTTTTCAGCTCTCTTCAAGGCATATCAACCACAGTAATCGACTTTGTGACAACATTGTCACAATCGCTTATTTTAAAATTTCCCCACATCCCACTATCCACATCTCCTCATGTATTTTCTAGCCGCACAAGCAGCACAAAGTAGCTCTATCTGGACAACCGTAGTCACCATTCTCAGCATCCTCGGATCCTTGGGGGTTTTCCTTTACGGCATGAAAATCATGTCCGAGGGCGTCCAAGCTTGTGCCGGTGATAAAATGCGCCTCGCGATGGCGACCATGACCAAAAATCGCTTCACCGCCATGCTGACCGGGCTTTTCACCACCGGCCTGATCCAGTCATCCTCCGCCACCACCGTGCTGGTGGTCAGTTTTGTAAACGCAGGCCTGCTCACTCTTGTGCAATCCATCGGCGTCATCATGGGGGCGAACTTAGGAACCACCGTCACCGCGTGGATCATCGCCATCATCGGAAAATTCAGCATCGCCAAGATCGCCCTCCCCATTATCGGAGTGGGACTCCCCTTCTTTTTTGTCGGTAAAAACAAATACAAAAGCTTTGGCGAAGTGCTGATTGGATTTGGACTCCTCTTCTTCGGCCTCGGCCTACTCAAAGGTGCTGTGCCAGACGTTCGCGGCTCACTCAGCGCAGGCGATATGGACACCGTCGAGATGATCCAAAACTTCATTGCCATGATCCACGGTTACGGTTTTGGCTCCGTGGTTCTCTTCATGCTGGCTGGGGTCGTCCTCACCTTTGTCGTCCAGTCATCATCAGCTGCGATGGCCATTACCATTACCTGCGCAAGCTTAGGTTGGCTGGGTGATCTCAGCACCACTGAGGGACAGCTCATCGTTTTCCAAAACTCGGCAGCCATCGTCCTAGGTGAAAACATCGGCACCACCATCACGGCTTGGCTAGCCTCCCTAGGCACCAGTGTGAATGCCAAACGCGCAGCGCGAGCGCACTTCCTCTTCAACGTCATCGGCGTTCTTTGGATGCTCGCAGTCTTCTATCCTTTCTCGAAAGGTGTGTGGAGCCTGGCGGAACAACTCCCCGATAGCATGAAGGCCGTCAAAAAGGTCAAAGCTAAAAAGTTACCTAAAGACATCCACCAAACGAATATTCAGGGAGAAAAAACCGACTCGAAAACAGCTGCGGCTGTGACCGATGAAGAAAAAG
>CAYNNY010000075.1:0-4064 GCA_964398555.1 uncultured Verrucomicrobiales bacterium | reverse complement strand
TGAAGAAAAAGAAGCCTCCCTGCTGGCCAGCGCCTCCAAAGTCGCCTTTGCCACCGCTATTTTCCACACCGTGTTCAACATGCTGAACATCTTCTTCCTAATCTGGTTTGTGCCTCAGATTGCCGCGCTCGTCAAAAAATGGGTCAAGGATAAAAAAGATGAAGAAGCTCCACGCTTGCGCTACATATCACAAAGCCTGGTCGATCTGGGCGAACTCAACATTGTCGAAGCCGAAAGCGCCATTCGCAAACTCTCCGGCCTCAGCGTCAAGATGTTCAAAGGATTTGTTGATGTCCTCGATCACCCGAAAGAAGACATGTCGAAAGAAGTGTCCGCTTTGAAAAAAATCGAAGACGAATCAGATCTGATGATGCACGATATCACCGAATACTTGGTGCGCTGCTCCGCCAGAGACATCGGCGCGGCGAATGCCACCAAGATCGCCGGCATGCTGCGCGTCACCCAGGAACTCGAAGAATGTATCGATTGCATCTACCGCTTGGTCAAACTCAACGAGCGACGCTACAAAAAAGGCCGCACATTTTCACAAGAGCAAGCCGACAGCATCCGTGAGTTCGCAGGAAACATCGAGCGCTTTATCGAGTTTACCGATGCCCATGTGCTCAACCAAATCAGTGAAGATGACATCGCCACCGCTGAAGCCCTAGAAGACACATCCGACACCATGCGCAAGAAGTTCAATAAGAGCGCCATGAAACGCATGCCAAACTCCAGTGACGTCAAACTCGAGATGATCAACATCGATATCAACAACCACTTCGAGTTGATCGCCAACCACGCCCTCAATATCGTGCAAACGAGCCAGATCATCCACGATGCCTAAATCTGGGAGAATCATTCAAATCCCCCTTTCTTTTGAAAGTTGAATCTTGATACTTGATACTTGGAACTTAGTCACTAAAGTGCGCCCGCAACCCCCTCAATCGGGGCGCATAAAGCATATGAAAGCCATCCTCGCACTTGAAGACGGACGCACATTCGAAGGTGAAGCCTTTGGATACACAGGAACCACCACCGGAGAGGTTTGTTTTAACACCTCGATGACCGGGTATCAGGAAATCATCACTGACCCTTCCTACCGCGGCCAAATTGTCGCTATGACGTATCCGCTGATCGGAAACTACGGAGTGAACCCCGAAGACGCCGAATCCGAAGGCCCACACATCCGCGGACTCGTCGTCGGAGAAGTCTCACCCATCGCTTCCAACTGGCGCTCCACACAGTCACTTCCCGACTACTTTGCCGAACACAAAATCATCGGCATCGAGGGAATCGACACCCGCGCCCTCACCAAGCACCTCCGCTCAGCAGGTGCCATGCGCTCATGCATTTCCACCGAGCTTTCAGCCGAAGATGCCATTCAAGCCGCTAAAGATTCATCTCCCATGGCTGGCTCTGACTTTGTCAAAGAAGTCTCCACAGAAACCGCTCACGAGTGGACTGGCGAGTCTCGTCTCTGGACCATCCCGAACCCATCCACGGGTCAAGAAGGCAACTACATCGAACTTCCCGAGGTTAAATACAATATCGTCGCCTATGACTTCGGCATCAAACGTAACATTCTGCGCATGCTTCGTCAGGCAGGCTTCCAAGTCACCCTCGTCAACTCCCGCACCTCCGCCGAAGACGTGCTCGCGATGAAGCCCGACGGCGTATTTCTCTCCAACGGCCCCGGCGATCCCGCCGCGCTCGGATACATTCATGAAGAAGTGATCAAACTTCTCGGGAAAACTCCCATCTTCGGCATCTGCCTCGGACACCAAATCCTGACCCATGCCTTCGGAGGAAAAACCTACAAACTCAAGTTTGGCCACCGTGGCGGCAACCAACCTGTCAAAGACCTGCGCTCGGATAAAATCACCATCACCGCACAGAACCACGGATTCGCATCCGATGCTGATTCACTCTCAGACAATGTGGAAATCACCCACATCAACCTGAACGACCAAACCATCGAAGGATTCCGGCACACCGAGTTCCCCGCGTTCTCCGTGCAGTATCACCCCGAAGCAGCCCCCGGCCCGAACGACGCCACCTACTTCTTCTCCGAATTCGCCGAACTCATCGAAGCGAACCGCTAATAATTTTTAACCGCGAATGGACGCGAATTTACGCGAATATGATTTTTAAGGATGAGTCTTTCCAGATTATTGGGTGCGCGATGAAAGTGCATAATAGTTTGGGATTTGGGCTTCATGAAAAACCTTACGAAAACGCCCTTACCATTGAATTTACTCACAATCATATTTCATTTGAACAACAAAAACGTTTTACAATCAGACACAGAAGCATCCAAGTAGGAGAATTCATCCCAGATTTAATTGCATTTGGCAAAATCATTATCGATACAAAAACTATTGATCAAATTACTGATCGCGAACGCGGTCAAATGCTCAACTACCTCCGCATCAGCGGCCTCCAACTTGGACTTCTCATTAACTTTAAAAATCCACGCATTGAGTGGGAACGCATCGTTCTCACTCAACAATAGTAACTCAACTTAACAACCTCAACATTCGCGACAATTCGCGACAATTCGCGGTTAAAAACACAACCTCAACCCATCAACCCAAAAAATTCGCGCCTATTCGCGAACATTCGCGGTTAAAATAATCATCATGAACACAATCATCTGCGGTCTCCAATGGGGAGACGAAGGCAAAGGCAAAATCGTCGACTATCTCACCGAGACAGCTGACGTCGTAGCCCGTGGCCAAGGCGGCAACAACGCCGGTCACACCGTCATAGCCAACGACACCAAATACGTTCTTCACCTCATCCCATCCGGCATTCTCTGGGAGGGAAAAAACTGCATCATCGGCAACGGCGTCGTCATGGACCCCGTCGGACTCTGCAAAGAAATCACCGATCTCGAAGAAGCTGGGATCCCAGTGGATGCCGAGAAACTGAAAATTTCCGACCGCGCCCACGTTGTCCTCCCCTATCACCGTGAGCTCGACGCCGCACGCGAAGCCGCTCTCGGCAAAAATAAAATCGGCACCACCAAACGTGGCATCGGTCCAACCTACGCAGACAAAGCCAACCGCAACGGCCTCCGCCTCGCCGACATGCTCGACGAAGCCACCGCCCGCGAACTCATTGAAATCCGCCTCGCCGATGCCAATGAAACGCTAGAGCGCTACGGACTCCCCACCTTCACCGTCGGTCAGGTCTGGAACGAGGTCGCCCCCGCCATCGAGCGACTCCGCCCTCACATCACCGATACCATCCCCCTCCTCCACAAAGCCTGGAAAGATGGGAAAACCATCCTCTTCGAAGGTGCCCAGGGCTCATTCCTCGATGTCGACTTCGGAACGTACCCCTTCGTCACCTCCTCCAACACCACCTCCGGAGGAGCTTGCACTGGCTCAGGCCTGCCACCGACAGCCATCGACCGCGTCGTCGGCGTCTGCAAAGCCTACACCACCCGCGTAGGATCCGGCCCATTCATCACTGAAAACGATGAAATCTCGGCTTACTTCCACGCCCGCGGCATGGAGTTCGGAGCCACCACAGGTCGCCCCCGCCGCTGTGGATGGCTCGATATGGTCCTCATCCGCTACGCCTGTATGGTCAATGGTGTCACCGACCTCGCCGTCACCATCGTCGATGGTCTCGACGAGCGCGAAACACTTCAAGTGTGTGTCGCTTACGAAATCGATGGCGAACGCCACGACTTCCCACCCGCCAACCGCGCCGCATGGGATAAAGCCATCCCCATCTACGAAGAACTCCCCGGATGGCAAGCCAACACCACAGCGGCCCGCAGCTGGGACGAGCTCCCGGAAAATGCCCGCGCCTACCTCACCCGCCTCGGCGAACTCGCCGGAGCCCCCGTCACCTACATCGGCAACGGCCCCGAACGTGAGCAAACGATAGCCGTAAAGTAGGACAACCTTTTCAAGTTGTCGCCAACTCAAGGGCAAAATCAACCCAAGCCACCCATTCATAGGTCCTATAAGTCATATAGGATCTATTTTTACGCCCACACGAAAAATATACGCTTGCGGTTCCAAAACCGTATAACAGCCACACACAAGACA
>CAYNNY010000074.1:0-13389 GCA_964398555.1 uncultured Verrucomicrobiales bacterium | reverse complement strand
GCATCTCCACAAAACCAAAGCCCTTCGAGTTCCCTGTCTGCTTGTCCATCACTAGATCACAAGACTGCACCTCACCAAACGCTGTGAAGAGAGCATTAATTTCAGATTCTGTGGTGCTGCGAGAGAGATTTCTTATGATGATCTTCATGGCCCCATGAAGCTCGCAGGACAGAGGGAAGTCAATCCAAATATGATCATGAGTTGAGCTCTGCAGCGGTGCCTCGTGGCATGTCACCCTCACAGATAGCAATATCCGTGTGTAAAAAGCGTGCTGCTTCTGCCGAGGCTTTCACTTTGACAGCACTTCTGGGTAGCATCTCGGCTTCGAATTCACGTAGAGCTTTTTTCTCGGAGTTTTCATCTATGGCATCTGCCTTATAAATGGTCCGTGCTAATGAGAGCGCATCGAGCAATGCCTGGTTCGCCCCTTGTCCTTTGAACGGGCTCATGGGGTGGGCGGCATCACCCATGAGAGTGATGCGAGACTCCGTTGGCAATAACTCGCTTGTTAGTATATCACGATCGTAGGCTGGATAGCCCGAGATGAACAATACGGGTGTCTCTGCTAGAATTTGAGGGATCGGGTTGTGCCAGGCCGGACACCTGCGGATGGCTTCCTCTTTGAGTGCTTGTGGCCCTAGACGGTTGAGCTCTTTCGCCTCGTCTTCTAGCAAAGGAAAACTGAGCTGCCACATGATAGAAGTCGACGAATACGGCATCATGTAGATGCGTTCGTTGCCATTGGCGGTTTGGAATAGCGTCTCGCCGTCGAGCAGAGGAGAGTCATCGAGACTTTTCAAAGGACAGATTCCTAAAATTACCATGCAATCCAGGTAACGTAGCGGTGACACATCATCGCCGATTAATTGTTTCCTCACCGAACTGCGAATGCCATCCGCCCCAACCACGATATCCGCTTGGACCTTTTTTACTGAGGCACCATGACCTACCTGAAAGCTCAGATCCACATGATCTTCACACTCTTGGTAGCTCAAAAAACGGTGATTCCATTGCACCATGTCATGGCCGCCCAATGCTTGAAGCAGCTCGTTGCGCAGTGATTGCCGGGCAATATGAACATTCATTCGTCGCGGTAAGATCTTCGCGTCAGTGCGTCCCCATTTCCTAAAGCCCCACTCGCCGACCACCGTGCCGTCGGGGCGATGGACGACGTGTTTGGCAGAGTAGATGCCCTCATGCAGCTTAGAAATACCAAAACCCTCAAGGGCTTTGCTGGCCTGCTGCATGGTCAGCCCGTAACCTTGAGAGCGTTGATCAAAATGCTCATCGCGCTCGTAGACGGTAAATGGGATGCCCCGGTGACGACACGCCACCGCCAGAGCCAGGCCGCCGAGACCACCGCCAATGATGGCCACGCTTGGATGACTTGGGGGGCTTGGGGGGCTTGCATTTGGCAGAGCGGCAGTTGTAGATTCTTTAAGGCCAGCCCCCCGACAATGGGCGCAGTCATCAATGTGAGCTACCGGTGGCGTTGGCAGTTCAGAGGCATTTCTTTTCTCTGCTGCGAAAAGTTGGTGTTTGTGACGAAGTCGTGCTTTTCTAGAAGGTCGACGACTCACTCTACCCTGACCATGACAGACTGGGCAAACAGCCCACTCGGGGCGGGTGGGGCTGTTGGAGCGATCGTCATCAAACGTATTGCCGACATGTGGGCTCTTCTTGTCCTTGTTCATTTTCGTGAAACTAGTCCCCAATTTCGATCCGGAAGACTTCGTCGGTGTTGTAGCCGCGGACGTGGAGTTTGTCCTTCTTTTGAATGATCCACTTCGCGGCGGTCTTCAGCTTAATGGTCTGAATCAAGTCGCCGCTGAATCGATCCCAGACACCCAAGAAAAAAATTTGTGCATCATGCGGGAAATACTTAATCTGATTTAAGAAGATCTTCAGTTTTGCGTTTTGTTGCGTAAGGAGTGTTGCTTGCGTTAATGCGGTCGATGACACAGGTGTTAAAAAATTTGAGTATTACAGAATCAAGTATAGTAGTATTTCCCTTAATTTCCTCGAGCATTTGAGCGTAAGTTTTTATTGTTATTGATGATCTAACGCCGATGTTATCTAGATCGAATACATAGTTTGCGCTTGCATCTTCATGAACGATAAATAATAGAGTTAAGCTCCAATGAGGGAGGTCGTCAATATGCTCCCATTCTTCAAGCCGTGCCGAAATATTTCTTTTGAGTGTTCTTAAATGTTCATTTATGTAGATTGGAGTTAATTTTCCAGCATGAGATTCTATTGCAATACATTCACAATTGAGGCTATTTTGAAAATCACAATCTCCGAGTTTTTTTGAAGATGTGTTAGTCGCATTCACAGGATCTCCTATGCCTCGAGATCTCCAGACACCACCCTCATGTGTAACGGAAGCTAGAAAGTCCGTCACGCGTTGCTCAATCACTCCCCCAGTTTGGGTCTCACGCCTTGCCACTTTAGCTACAAAGTCAAAAATCCGGCTGGTATTTAAAACTTCTGGCAACTCTATATCGCGTGGAGTGCGAATGTCGATATATCGAATGAGCAGATACCTTATGCTGGCTGCCATTGCTTTCCGCGAAGAGTGAGAGAGCGAAGATAGGCCTAAAACTATCTCTACAAACGCACGAGCTTGTTGATAGTTATCGGTGCGAGGTTCACTCCAATCGAAGGACAGTTTATCGATAGCCTTGAAATTATTTAGAATGGGATTTCCCGAAGGTGCTAGATTGCTTGGAAATATTGCAAATATTGAATTTGCAACCGCTCCTCTCGGCTGGAACGTGTAAAGATATTCTGGAGGGTGATCGTAAAAATGAGCGATCGTAGCAATGTGCATCAGAGCTTGTAAATATGGAACAAAAGTAAGGCCTGATCGTGGCGTTATTAGATTTTTGAGCGCTTCTCCATAGGAGGGGTTCAGGCCAAGATTCAGGGAGACGTAACCTAGCTCTTCGACAGCTGATACTAATGTTGAATCATGTAGGGTTTTGGTTGATAGCTCCCGATCAAGAGCCATTAAACTATTTACGTTTTCTGGGTTCAATGAACTGCTATACCCGAGGATGTTTATTATGCGCTCAATAACCTTCCAATGAATTGAAATTCTGCTATCTCGCATTCCTAATATCTTGGCTATCCCTGCTGATGAGTAATGGTATTTCGAAACCAACTGTGATATTAGAGGAAGGTGAGATAAAGTCGCGGCGGCTTGCCTTCGCGTCAGAATTTCGTTTGCAGTCAGTTTGTGAATGAGGGTTCGATAGAGGTTGTGAGCTGTACCCTCTCTTGGATTAAGTAAGAGGAAAAACCATGATGCCTCATTCATGATTGGGACAAGCGAGTCTGGAAATGGAGGATTGGGGTCGGAGTGATCTAACCAGTTGTTAAAGTCGGCCTCTAGTTTAACTAGAGCTTCTTCGGGAGTGGGGCCCGACTCTTCTACGCATCTACAAGCTAAAAGTTCTCCTGCTTTTAATTCGTCAGGTTGAAGGGGTAGTAATGTTAAGCTGCTCATATCCTTTTAGGGCTTATAGTTCACGTTTAGCAATTGAACCATATCATCAGAATTCAAATTGAGAGCCTTGCACCAAGAGATGTAATCAAATACGGATAGCTGCCGTTTTCCAGTTTCGACTTTTGACACGTATGTTTGATCGTGTTGAAGTATTTCAGCAAGATACTCTTGAGTAATAGACAGGTTGCGCCGTAGCACAGCCAAACGGCAGCCTAGCTCCTCATCATATGATTTTTCGACCACGCTTGATTATTTCACAAAATTAAATTTATGTATTGACTAAAATTTGGGCTCAAGCCAAATTCGCATAATGAATTGCATATCACTCTATACCGGATGCGGCGGATTAGATTTGGGTTTTCTGGATGCAGGCTTTAAAACAATATGGGCAAACGATATTTCAGAATCAGCGCTTCAGACCTACGAGGCCGAATTAAAACGACGTGGAGTAAAGGTTCCAGAGATTTTTTGTGGAGATATTAGCTCGGCGTCTTTACCTAGCGCAGGTTCCGCAGATGTGGTTATGGGGGGGCCTCCCTGTCAGGGGTTTTCGGTAGCTGGGAAAATGGATGTTAATGATCCACGAAGTCGACAAGTGTGGGAGTTTTTCAAAGTTGTTAAGCATGTGCAACCCCGAGCTTTCGTCATGGAAAATGTGAAGGCTCTGGGTGTCAACAAAAGATGGAGTGAAACAAGAAAAGCTCTTCAAGTAGAAGGGGCTAAATTAGGATATCAGACAAAATTGTTCATCCTAAATGCTGTTAATTTTGGTGTTCCTCAGTTAAGAGAGAGAATGTTTCTTGTCGGACTACGTGATTCGGTGATGAATATGCCGAAGGAAAGCGCGGTAAAATTAACTGTTCGAGAAGCATTAGCTTCCATACCTAAATATGGAGAAAAAGGAAATGATTCTTGCTGTCGAGCGATCGTGACACCGGCTAAATCCCCAGTGTTACGGAAAAGCCCTTTTGCTGGTATGTTGTTCAATGGGCAAGGTCGCCCAATGGATCTCGATGCTCCAGCTCGCACCCTACCTGCTTCTATGGGAGGAAACAGGACTCCTATTATAGATCAAGAAAGCTTGGAACATCGAGTGAGTCCATGGGTAGAAAAATATCATGCCCAACTTCTAAAAGGGGGCGGAATTGTAGATTCTATACCTCCACGCCTGAGGCGTTTAACTGTAGAAGAGGCTGCTATTTTACAAGGGTTTCCAGCAGGAATGTCATTTGCGGGAAGCCAGTGTGCCAAATTTCGACAAATTGGAAACTCTGTTCCTCCAGCTCTTGGATGTGCTGTGGCTACCGCCCTCAAAAAATCTTTAGAGGGCGGATTTTCTAATATGGAGTGGCAAGAGGATCAGCATTGCTGGGTAGCTGAGGATTCAGCTGAATTCCATGCTTCTCTTTAGGGTTGTTCGGCGGCGGGGTATTCCGTCTACTGCGTAGTCCAAAATAACAGACATCGGAAAGAGGCCTGAGCTATTCAGGCCTGACTTCTACTTAGCTCATCGCCGATGAGCTAAGCGTGGCATTGGGACGGCGACGGAGCCGAGCACGATCCCGGCAACAAAACCACCGAGGTGGGCACTGTAAGCCACACCGAGATTTCCTCCTAGGAAACCCATGTAATCCATCGTCAAGCCCATGATACCCAGAAATGCGAGCTGAGCGGGCGGGATCGGGGTAGTCATCGGCCAGATGTCAGGATCGGGAAGGTGCCACCTCACGGCCATGCCCAGGTAGAGACCTTCGAATCCCATCACCGCGCCCGAGGCCCCAAGCGTGGGGATCGAGCTGTCGGTATTCATGACCACATGAAATAGGCTTCCACAAATGGCTGTGACCACAAAAGTGATCAGCATCCACTTGCTACCAACAAGCTCAACTGCTAGAGCCCCGAAGAGCCAAAGGAAAAGCATGTTGAAGAATAAGTGGTCGAATCCTCCATGCAAAAATGCGCAGCTTAAAATCGGCAAAAATGCCTTGAAATGAATGTCTCCAGCCAAGGCGGACTTCCATGCCACCACGATATCCTCAGGAACCATCATGTAGGGCCAATAGGCGTCTTCACCATACATCATCTGCGCGCCAAAGATCATGCTGATGAGCAGGATCAGCCCCAGCATGACAGTCTGCTCCCTCAGCATGAAACGAAGATCGGTCGACATTACACAAAGAGGGGGCGCAGGCAGGAGCTGGTTAAGGCGGCGTGGATCTCGGGGTATTGTGTGGTGAGATTTTCGCTTCCTACGTTTTCCTCAAGCGCATGTTTCAGTGTGTCGATGAGTAAGCCAAACTGCGCATCGATGTCCACGCTGAGGGATTCAGGAAAGGCGGCATCGAGAAGGGTGAGGCCAAAATCTGTAGGCTCAATCAGTTCTTCCGCCCAGCGAACGATCGTCTCGATCGGAGATTGATCTGGAAACCGCTGGGTGATGAGAGCTTGGATGTCTTTGCCATTCTGGACATTCATGAGCAGCGCTAGGAAAAAGCGATGCTCTGGGTTGTCGATGTGGTAGCGCATCTGAGTGATGTAGTCCCGCCGAAGACATTCCGCCAGAGTATCGGGAACTCCTTTCGCGAGTGCCCCGTGTTTTTTTTCAAATATCGCTAGAATGGGTTCCCATTCGCCGAGATCCTGAAGGCGGTCCATGGCGTGATGGAGTGTGTGGAAGCCTCGCTCAAAATCCAGACTCTCGATCATTTCCCCCACAAGTTCCACGTATCCGGGATGGTCGAGAGTTTCGAGTACGTCGAGGAGTTGCTTGCGACGCATGGTCAAAGCATCCGCGTGAACCGGATCGATCGCGATGTGGGGCGGTAGGTAATTATACTGCGGCCCTGTGCCGGGATCGTGATGAGTGCGGACCACCACCGTGACGGATGGGGTATCGAGGTGAAAGAGGGAGTGGATACATTCCCGGCCAGAGGTGATGGGCACGGTGCGTCCGGTTTTCAGGAGCTCGATCTGCTTCAGGCGGAGGTCGCCGATGCGTAGATGGGGAGTGACTGACTGGGCTCCCACGAAGTCGAATTCAGAATGCACACTGGACCCCTGCATGACATGAAAGGCACCGGAAAATTCGTGTTGGTGTATATCGGTGGTTCCCTCCATCCAAAAGAGGATCTGAATATAAAAACGCGGATCGTTAAAGGCGACTAACTCGGGTTGACCGAATCCAGATTGACCCTGCAGAGGTTGATCGTCGTTGGCAAGAAACTCGTGAATCATCTCCTCGAGGTCCACGTTCTCCGACGGCGGAGCTTCATCGATGGCGATCCGGGCAAGCTCCGGAAACGCATCGAGCGAGAAATTCTGCTGTCGCCACCGTTCCAAGACGGTGCGACCAAGCTTTTCAAAATAGAGATTCATGGGAACACATCCTTATCTCAACGGTGCGTGCGGCACAAGGCGCAAGAATTAAGACGAGGGAACAAGCTCTATTGCTTTGCGGGCGCTACCGTAGGCTGCGGCTCCATCGCCGCCGATCGCCCACTCGATCAGCGTTGTCGGAGCGTGCGGTGGTAGTGGGCAACGTTGGTAAGGCAGCATGGCACGCTCCAAAAACCCCTTTCTGACCTCTTCGATAAACCAGTCCCGGAATCCTGTTTCGGCTAGGCCACCACCAATCGTGATCAGACCAGGATCCAGGATGCTGGCAAGATCGCCGAGACTGTGACCAAGCACATTCGCTTGAAGTGCAAAGATTTCGCGGGCCAGTTGATCTCCCTCTTCAGCGTAGTCGCGCACCTGGAAAGCTTTTTCCTCGATTGGGGCGTTTGACTTCGCCAACGGGTGTTCACTGTATTCCGGTTTAGCAAGGGCATTGGCGAGCTGGCGTCTCAGGGCGATCAGAGATACCCAACCTTCGAGACAGCCGCGGCGGCCACGGCCATCGACTGGGAGTTCTCCATTTTCAAATCGAGGCACCGAGAGATCACCCACTTCGAGCGCAAGGCCGGTATTTCCTTCGTAGAGTAGTCCGCCAGACATCACCAAGCCGCCACCTAGGCCGGTGCCTGGGGCGACGTAGAGCAGGCCGCCGTGATGGTCAGGGCGATACATCCACTCACCGAAAGCGGCGGCGTTGCAGTCGTTGGTCATGAAAACGGGCTTGCCGATCTCTTTGGCAAACTCACCCTGAATGTTTGTGCCCACCCAGTCGTCGCCAAGATTAGCCCGCCCCCAGATCACACCGTTCGAGCAGGGTGCTGGCACGTCGAGCCCGACAGCGGCGATGTCAGCGATCGTAATGCCCGCTTGTTTCGCAAGCTTCTCCATCGCTTCACGCAGTTGACCGAAAGTCCGGTGATAGCCCTCTTTAACGAAACTTCGCACCTCGATGAGTTCGCCAACAAGCTGCCCTTTTGAATCAACAAGCATGCATTTGATGGTCGTTCCTCCGATGTCGAGTCCGGCAAAATAGTTTTTCATGGGGGTGAGTTTATAAATCCCTTCATCCACATGCGCAACTCTACAATCATCGGGTCGGCATTTTTGATTTTTTGGGCCAATCTTTTTTTTTTCTTGTTTTAGAGGGCTTTTGGAAGGTATGAGAACCGCGCAGCAGCGGATGTCGCCGCTGTATCGGGCAGGATTCACCTGTCACAAAAGAACCACAACAAGATTATCCCATGGCCTTCACACCAAGCAAAGATCAGAAACGCCGCGATCGAGAGCAGAAGAAACTGGAGAAGCGGATAGCTCGCGAGGAGGCCAGGGCTGAAAAGCTCGCAGCTCAGCAGGCCGCCGAAGACGCAGCCGAGCAAGCCGCCGAGGATGAAGCTTTCAGCAAGACCGAAGCTGGAATCCAAGCAAAGTTGGAGGCTGATTTTGAGGCTGAACTCGCAGCAGAAGCCGAGGCCTCAGACAGCTAATTCATGTAGGACAGGCCTCCCGGCCTGTCGACTGCCTATCGCTGATCAACCCAAGGAACCAGCAGCCTAAGGGTCACGTAACCCGTAACTCGTAAAACCCACACGACGCACGACAGTAAGCCGACAGGCCGGGAGGCCTATCCTACTATGATCGCTGTCCTTGAGTGTATTAATGAATGCCTAGAAAATGAGTCGTGCTCCATTCGATATTCTTTATCAAGATGAATGGCTTGTTGCGGTGCACAAGCCAGCAGGCTACCTGGTCCATCCAGCTGATGATCCTCAACCAGATCACCTGGTGGTGATGAAGATTTTGCGCGATTATTTAGGATGCCATGTCTTTCCTATCCATCGACTCGACCGACCGACCTGTGGAGTGCTTCTTTTTGGGATCGATAAACAAGTGGCAACACAGCTGCATAAGGCTTTTGAGTTCCATGAGACTCAAAAAGTGTATCATGCTGTGGTGGAAGGCGTGCCGACATCGGAACAATGGAGTTGTTCCGAGCCTATTCAAAAGGCGACGGGCAAGCCGATTCGGTCTGCACTCACTGACTTTAAAATTTTAGATTCAACGGAAATTGAGCAGGAATCCATTAGCTTAATTGAGGCCCGACCCAAGACGGGTAGGTTTCATCAAATTAGGCGTCATTTGTTACATTCCGGATTTCCTATTGTGGGGGACTATCGTTACGTTGACATTGAAAGATGTGATATCCTTTCTGAAAAGTTCGGGCTAAATTGCCGGATGCTACTTCAGGCGAAGTCGCTGACGTTTACCCATCCATTGACCAAGGAGGAACTCACAGTGATCTCCCCCTGCGATCCTCTCATTGCACGCCTTTTTAATATCAGCGACTCTGTTGCCTGTCGTGAAACTCGCCGATGAGATCTCTCACCGGTTTCCACTGTTGCTCAAAAAATTGCTGTAATTTTTTAAAGGCATCGTTGTCATGCACCAGGGCTTCACCGGGAAGGGGGGCTGAGGAGGCCGTGCAATAATCACCCAAAATCGTCAGGTAGTCTCTTCTCGCCTCGACGCTTATGAGCAGCGGGGGCATGCCGGCCTTAAGTAGAGGCATATTGGCAAGCAGTCTCGCCATTCTACCATTACCATCTGCGTAGGGGTGGATGGCTACAAATCCAAGATGAAGTGTGGTGTAAAATCTTATGGCCGATGAATAATCGGATATCTCTCGTTCACCTTTTTTAAAGAGAGCCAACCACTGATCCATCAGTGACGCGACATGACGAGGACTGCTATATTCATGCCAAATGGGATCCTCCTTTGAACGTATAGCCGTTGTTCCATTGGGTTCAACTTTCCATTTTCCTACAGGGGCATAAATATCGTGCACCCTTTCTGTTTGCACCAGTCGGTGTAACTCATGGCATTTGGCAGCCGACAAGTTTTGTTTTTGATTCAGCCAAGTGGATAGGAGTGTAATCGCCGAGCCATGCCCATGGATCTCCTCGTGTTCTTGTAAGGATTTTCCGCTGACGGTAATTCCCTGGGTTAAAATAAGGTGGGTGTCCCCTGCCGAGATTGTGTTCCCCTCGAGGCCCGTTGAGTTGTGGGTCCACTGGCAAATCAACTGTTCGATAAGGCCCACCCGTAGATCCCTATCGAGCCCCTCAAGAAAAGCCCACCTCCGGTAAGGGTCGCTTTGTTCCATCTTTGACATGGATAAAAGAGCTTGATCAATCGCCTCCTCATTCACCTCGAGAGCTTTGGCCAATCGAATGATCGTCTTCCGATGGGGTTGGTTTTTCCCCAATTCTATTCGGGAAATAGTTTCAAACCGAAGACCCGACAAATGAGCCACCTCACGTTGAGTGAGCCCGAGGCGTGATCGAAGTTCAGAGAGAGTGGTCATCGCGACCTTTCAATAACTAGATATTTGAATATGTCAACAATAGACATTTCAAAATGTCTATATATCTGAAGAGGGGTTCCAAAAACAGATCGTGAGAGAACACCAGATAGAGAGCTTGCAGAGGGTCATAAATTCCACCAAGATAGCCAAGCAGCTGCAACAAGATGAGTAAATCCGAATCCCATCCTCCCAATCAAGGTAAAGGCCACCGCTCTCGCCGTCGCCGCCCGGCCTCGTCTTCACCGAATTCCAGTGCCAATAGCGTGGAGTCAGGACATCAAGAAAAAGCGCAGAAGCAGAGTAAGCCTATGGCGCCGACAAAAGCTGAGACAGCACTACTGCCCGCCTTTCAAGGACTCACCTCCGCCCAGATCCACGTGCCACGAACCCGAGCCGAGTGCCAAAGCGCGGTCGATGAGATTCTTGCCGCAGGGATTACCGGATTTGACACCGAAGCCAAGCCAACCTTCCGAAAAGGACAGAAATGCACCGGCCCCCACGTCGTGCAATTTGCCCTCACCGATAAAGCCTTCATTTTTCAGCTCCATCGCAGCGAGTGTGAAAGCGCCTCTGCCGATATCATTGCCTCCAAGAACGTCCTCAAAGTGGGCTTCGGTTTAAAAAACGATCACGGGCAGATTCGGAGACGTTTTGGGATCTCGCTCAATCACGTCCTCGATCTCGATCATGTCTTTCGCAAGCTCGGCTACCGGGGGCAGATTGGCGTCCGTGGAGCCATGGGAGTGCTACTCAAGCAGTGCTTCAAAAAATCCAAATCAACGACCACGAGCAACTGGGCGCTTCGCGAACTCACCCCAAGGCAATTGATCTACGCCGCCAATGACTCCTACGCCGCCCTCAAGATCATGGAGGCCCTGAAAGCTAAAGGCCATATCGAGTCGTGAAATTGCAAGTTCCAACAAACCTCCGATTTGATTGGTTATTGGCCGCCGGTGGAGTTACACACCCGCAGCATGGCACAGATCTCCAATATCAATATCAACTTCACCGTCATACGACTTGCCGCCCTCGGCATCCTCATCCTAGTTGGTATCACCACCAGTTTCTACACCGTCTCCGCAGACTCGCAGGCCGTCGTCCTCCGTTTTGGGAAACCCATCGCCACCACGGGTCCCGGTCTGCATTTCAAGATGCCCTACGGCATTGACCGGACTCATTTTGTTGAGGTTACCCGCCAATTGCAGCAGGAGTTCGGCTTTGGCACCCCAGGAGCCAGCAATCCTTGGCAATTCTCCAAGCCAAGCGAGCAGGAGCTTGAGAAATCCATGGTCACAGGAGATCTGAACGCCGCGCTCGTCGAGTGGGTGGTTCAATACCGCATCGATGATCCGCAGCAATACCTGTTCGCCGTCCGGGAACCGGACGCCACTCTCCGTGACCTTACGGAAAGCGTCATGCGCCAGATTATCGGCGACCGCACTGTCGATGAAGTCATCACCGTCGGCCGTCAGGAAATCGAGAACATCGCCTCCGAGAAGCTCCAGGCCGCCACCGCAGAGTACACCATGGGCTTACGCATCGTCCAGGTGCAGCTCAAGGATGTTAACCCGCCGCGCCGGGTCCAATCCTCCTTCAACGAGGTCAACCAAGCCCAGCAGGAACGAGAAAGCGCGATTAACCGTGCCAACGGCGAATACAACAAGGAAGTACCCCGCGCCCGCGGCGAGGCCGATCGCATGATCTCCACCGCCGACGGCTACGCCGCGAAGCGCGTCAACGAAGCCGAGGGCGACGTCGCCTCCTTCGAGGCGCTACTGATCGAATACACGGCCGCGCCGGAGATCACCCGCCGCCGCCTCTACCTAGAGACCATGTCGGAAATCCTGCCGAAGCTAGGCAAGACCATCATCATCGACGAAGCAACCAAGGGCATTCTCCCCTTGCTCAACCTCAACAGCCAATAAAGCCTCACAACCATCACTTCCTTGTAAGTTGAATTTTAAAATTTGAATTTCTCATGAAACGCACTCTCTTCACCCTCCTCCTCGCCGCCGTAGTTGGGCTCTTCTACGTGTGCTCCTACACCATCTCGCCCACCGAGCAGGTCATCGTCACCCAGTTCGGCGATCCGATAGGCGACCCCATCATCGAACCGGGTCTCCATTTCAAGGCACCCTTCATCCAAGTGGTCAACCGCATTCCCAAGAATATCCTTCCGTGGGATGGCCAGCGCAACGAGATGCCCACTAAGGACAAACTCTATATCTCCGTTGACACCTTCGGACGCTGGAAAATCAAGAAGCCCCTTGAGTATTTCCTTGGCCTCCGCAACGAGCGCACCGCCAATTCTCGCCTAGAAAACATCCTGGGATCCGCCACCCGCAGCATCATCGGCAAGCATGACCTCATCGAGATCGTCCGCACCGACAAGGAGCGCGTTCCGGCGAAAGACGAAACCTTGGCGGAACTGACCGACGGCCAATCCGGAAGCATCGGTATCCTTCCAAAAATCCGCAAAGGACGCTCCCTCCTCGAAGACGAGATCATGGCGGATGCCAAGCCTAAGCTCGAAGAACTCGGTATCGAGCTACTCGACGTCCGCTTCAAGCGCATCAACTACAACCCTTCTGTGGTCGCGAAAATTTACGAACGGATGATTTCCGAGCGCCAGCAGATAGCCTCGAAATTCCGCTCCGAAGGCGAAGGCGAGGCCGCCCGAATCCTCGGCGACAAGGATCGCGATCTCAACGAAATCTCCTCGGAGGCCTATAAGAAAGTGCAGACGATCAAAGGCAAGGCCGACGCCAAGGCCTCCCAGATCTACGCCCGTGCCTACGGTCAGAACCCGAAAGCCGCGGAACTCTACGAGTTTATCAAAACCATGGAAATGTACCGCAACACCATTGGTAAGCAGACCACCCTTGTCCTATCGACGGATTCTGATCTCTACCAGTTCATGAAATCCTCAGACGCCGCTGCGGCACCCGCAAGCCCTCAACGCCGCCCCCGTCCCGCAGTGATCCGGCCGACAGTTGACGAGTAGGGCGGGACTCGGTATGTCACCCCGCCACGCATCGGATTATTTTTTTCCACATAAGCACACCCCAGTTTCTCGCTTTGACCACTTCAGCTTCCATCAACACCGTTCCCGCCGCTGCCG
>CAYNNY010000073.1:2593-13558 GCA_964398555.1 uncultured Verrucomicrobiales bacterium | reverse complement strand
GACTCAGCTTTGCGGTTTGGCGAGGCTTGACTCGCGTGGTGCGGAGCATAGCGGACATCGAGGTTAGCTTTGTCGCGCACGATCAGCTCCTCGCAGCTTGGATATGGTGACCGGGAGAGAAAACTAGAGAACGATGGGCTGGGTTCATTTTTGAACCCAATAGTTTGCGAAAGAAACTCTCGAGTGAATGGAGAATGAAAAATGACTACCCTTGATAATCAGAGGGATCTTCGGCGACTTGGGAGATTTGATGGTCTTGACCGGATTATTTAATCGGGACCAATGTCTGCTGAAGCTCAGCACCGATGGCGCGACCGGCCCGCACTAATGTCTCGATGGTGAAGTTGTTGGTGCCATTGAGCATGGCGGTGATACGAGAGTTGGGCACGGCCATGCGTTTGGCCAACTCGGTGCGGTTGATGCCCTGCGCTTTCATAAGCCTGAACAGGTCCTCGACAATCATGAGCTTTTTATACTCGGCCTCTTCCTCAATACTGGAGGGCGCGGCAAAGGCATCGGCAAGCGGGGAGTTGGCTTTGGTGACGATTAATCGTCCTTTCCGTTGAAAACAAGGGTGACAACCCTTCTTGCCGACCCAAGAGGGATGGTCTGCAGAGTGACTTCAAGTTCATATTTCACTTATATGTTAAATTTAATAAGATTAATTCGTAGAATACATGCCGCAATGAGCACCCGATTCAACTCCTCGCTCAGCACTTTCGACGAAGAACACTTGATTGCAACAACACCTACCAGAAACGTTAGAAACAGCAAGGAGGGAAGCTGAAATTATGAACTTTCGTAAAAACCCATTTAAATCCAATCAAATAACGCATACTTTATAGTCGAAACGGACGACAATATCGGCTTGTATAAACTAATCTCCAAAGCAGTTTATCCCGAATCCCTTCCGACCATGATCACCCTTATCCTTAATACAGGTTCATCCTCGCTCCGCTTCGCCCTTTACGATGGCGACCACCCCACCCCACCAGCCTCAGGCCTCGCCGAACGACTGGGAACTCCTGAGGCATGCCTGAGCATTTCCATCGGCGATCAGAAAATCCAACTCACCTTTCCAAATGCCGATCATGAAGAAGCACTCCAAACCGCCATCTCAACACTCCGCGAACACGGATTTTTAACCACAGCGCCCGATGCCGTTGGCCACCGCATCGTCCATGGCGGCGAGCACTTCACCGCCCCCGCCCTGATCACCGATGAAGTCATCGCCCTCATCGACTCCTGCTCCCACCTCGCTCCGCTCCACAACCCCAGCGGCCTGCTCGGCGTCAGAGTCGCCCGTCAAATTTTCCCAGAAACACCACAGGTAGCAGTCTTCGACACCTCATTTCACCAAACCCTGCCACCCACATCCTACCTCTACGCCATCCCGCGCTCCATGCACACTGAGCACGGCATCCGCCGCTACGGGTTCCACGGCAGCAGCCACGGCTACGTCTGCCAGGCCGCCGCAGAACAACTTGGCTTCCCACTAGGAAAATCCCGCATCCTCAGCGCCCACCTCGGCAACGGCTGCTCAGCCACCGCCATCCTCAACGGAAAAAGTATGGACACCACCATGGGACTCACCCCGCTCGAAGGACTAGTCATGGGAACGCGCAGCGGCGATATCGATCCGGGCCTCGTCATTTTTCTAGGCGAACAAATAAAAATGACCACCGAGGAAATCTCAGACCTCCTCAATAAAAAATCCGGCCTCCTCGGGCTCAGCGGTATATCTAACGACATGCGCGAACTGCGCGAACATGCCGATCAGGGAAATGAAGACGCCGCCCTTGCCATCGAGATCTTTTGCTACCGTGCCGCCAAATCTCTTGCTTCCCTGACAGTATCCACTGGAGGAATAGACACCCTGATCTTCACCGGAGGAATCGGCGAAAACGACTTTCGCACCCGCGCGCGCATCCTCGATCACCTCGCCTACCTCGGCCTTCAGCTCGACCCCGACCGTAACGCGCTCCACGGTAACACCAGCAACGGCATCATCACCACGGAAAACAGCCCAGTCTGCGCAGCCGTCATCCCCACACGCGAAGAACTAATGATCGCCAAGCTGACCAACCAAACACTAAAAACCAAATCACCCCAAACGACTCACAGCCCCAAGCAAAAAAACGAATAATCAACCATCCGTGTAAATCTGTGTCCATCCGTGGTTTAAAACCGAACCATCAACCTTATCAACCATCCTTTTAATCCAGTCCCGCGCCGCAGGCATCAACCCCACTTCCCCACTTCCCTATGCACACTCTACTCATCATCCCCATCTCAGATCACGCCGGACTCACCTCCACCTCCATTGGGCTTGTGCGTGCGCTCGACCGCATGGGTGTCCATGTCAGTTTTTTTAAACCCATCGGTCAGTCATACCACGAAAAGAGCAAAGACCTCTCCACGGCCTATATCGAAACCATCACCGCCCTCACCCCACCGGATCCCATTTCCATCGAACAAACCGAATCGATGCTGGCTTCTGGCGAATCAGAGAACTTGCTGGAGCTGATCACCGAGAAATATCAAGAGGCCGCAGATGGGGCTGACATCGTTATTGTCGAGGGACTTCAGGTCTCATCAAAAAACCAATTCCTCAACTCACTCAACCCACGTATCGCACGAGCACTCAATGCTGAAATCATCTTTGTAGTCTCAGCCAAAGGCGCTCCACTCGAGGAGGCCAGAGAACGTATTTGCCGTCGACTGAACTCCGCCTGCCAAGCCATTGGAAGTAACGAAACCGACCGCATTCTTGGCGTGATCGTTAACCAAAACAACAAACGCCACCCCGAGCAATCACTGACCAAACCGGACCCCACCAGCCAGTGCCTGTCCGTCAAAAATGGGCAACTCAAACTACTGGGCATCATCCCCTTCGAACCCAAACTCGCCCAACTCCGCACCGTGGACCTCATCGCCCCACTCAATGCCACCGTCATTAATGAGGGCGAAATCAATACCCGCCGCGTCACAAAAATCCACCTTTGCGCGCGAAATATCGACCACATCACCCACGTCTTCCATGCCGGTGCCCTCGTTGTCACCCCTGCCGACCGATCCGACATCATCATGAGCACCTGCTACGCCGCACTGATCGGCATCCCCATCGCCGGACTCATCCTCACTGGCGATACAGAACCTCCGGTGAAAATTCTGGAATTTTGCAAAGCAGCCATCTCGTCCGGGCTCCCCGTGCTCACAGCCTCCACATCATCCTTGGAAACCGCAAATGCCCTGTCGTCACTGAACCCAGAAATCCCCATCGATGACACCGAAAGGTTGGAACTTCTCGTCAACCATGTGGCGCGTCACATCGATACTGAATGGTTACAAGATCACATCGAAACCCCCAATAAACCACGACTCTCCCCACCGGCATTTCGCCATCAGATTTCGCAAATTGCCCGCGCCAACCCACAACGCATCGTCCTCCCCGAAGGAGAAGAGCCCCGCACCGTGGAAGCTGCGGTCATCTGTGCCAAACGAAATCTCGCCCGCCCGATCCTGCTCGGTAACCCGGAAACGATTCAGAGCACAGCCGCTCACCTCGGCCTCGAACTACCAGATACCATTGAAGTGCTCGACCCCCAAGAGTATCGCGCCCGCTATGTCGCGCCGTTCATGGAGCTACGTAAACACAAAAACCTCTCCAAAGAACAAGCCATCAGCCGATTGGAAAACAACATCCTGCTCGGCACCATGATGCTGGCCGAGGGTGACGTCGACGGCCTAGTTTCGGGAGCCATTCACTCCACCGCCGACACCATCCGCCCCGCACTCCAACTCATCAAAACCGCACCCGGAGTCAGCAGTGTCTCCTCAGTCTTCTTTATGTGCCTTCCTGATCAAGTGCTCGTCTATGGCGACTGCGCAATCAATCTCGACCCGAACGCCAACCAACTCGCAGACATCGCCATCCAGAGCAGCAACACGGCCAAAGCCTTCGGGATCGACCCCCGGGTCGCCATGATATCCTACTCCACCCACGGCTCGGGATCCGGCAGCGATGTCGATAAAGTCATTGCAGCCACCTCCCGAGTGCATGAACTCCAACCCGACCTCCTTGTCGACGGCCCCCTCCAGTATGATGCCGCCAGCAATGCCGACATCGCCCGCACCAAAGCACCCGACAGCCAAGTGGCCGGAGATGCCACCGTCTTCATCTTCCCAGACCTCAACACCGGCAACACCACCTACAAAGCCGTGCAGCGTGCAGGCAATGTCATCTCCATGGGCCCCATTCTCCAGGGCCTCAACAAACCCGTAAACGACCTATCGCGCGGAGCCTCGGTCGAAGACATCGTCTTCACCATCGCCATCACCTGCATCCAGGCTCAATAGTCCCTCACTTTCAAACTTGCCACTTGCCGCTGGAAACAGGAGACTCCCAGCCATGCACTCGCTCAACAAGCACTCTATTTCTGTCGTCCTGATTTTTCTGGCCGTCCTAGTTTCATCGTGCTCGGATGCACCCTACTTCCACGACGCCCCCACCCACATCGCCTACCGGGATGCTCCAGCCTCCATCTTAAACCGAGGCTGGATCTCAGGCTCATCCACCTACGCGCTTCACTGCATGCGGATGAGACAATCGGAAACTCCAGAGAACAACAACGAGCGCATCGCCATTGCCGAACGAGAAATCGCCAAAGCAAAAAGACGACTCAAGTCTGACCCAGAGAAAGCAACCGCCAACTACCTCAAAGCCGCCGAAGTCCTCTGGCCCGTGGTCCGGGATCACGCCAACCCATCTGACCGAGCCTACTGGGGCGAGCAAAAACGCCTCATCATCGCCCATCAGCTCTACACCCATGCCGTCGGCCAAACCACTCAACTGCTGGTGCAATCCCACCGAATCAGCCCAGGGCAAAAAACAGTCCAACTAGGCCGCAGAACGCTCACCTTCAACACCCTGTCCACCGACACCGTTCACCCGTCCTACTTCGATAAAATCAGCCCACTTGACACATCCTCTTACGGAAACATCGGCTCACATCACTACACATCCACAGGACTGGGAGCCGCAATCATTGGCCACCAAAGCTATACCAAAGCAAGACTCAAAGAGAACAACCTTCTCCCCTCCCAAGGGCTATCTCTACCGATCAATGCCATCATCGACTACACCAACCCCAAACAACCAAGACTCACCCTAACCAACCTCCTCAAAACCAACACAACCACCATCACAGGCACTAGTCGCCCCCTCTCAGCCGATTACTCCGCAACCTTTGCCGCCATGACAGCGGGTCGGTCCACTTTTCTGGGACTTTACTTAGCCATACGCCCCGACAAAGAACACGATGAGTATGGCCTCTTTGCCATTGGCCCTTACGATCCCGCAAAAATCCCAGTCATCTTTATTCATGGTCTTGTTTCCCAGCCATCCACATGGACCACGGCCTCAAACTACCTCATGGGAGACCCTCTCATCCGAGATAAATACCAATTCTACTACTACTTTTACCCCACGAGCGTCAGCCCAGTTGTCTCAGGAAGCCAGCTCAGACAAACTCTTCTCGATCTCCAGCGCAAACACCACAACAAAGGCCCCAATCAACTCAATCGAACCGTGCTGATAGGTCACAGCATGGGAGGCCTACTTTCATCGATCCAAAGCCGAAAATTCGACCAAAACCTATGGAACTCCATTTTTAAAGGAGAATCCTCCACAACATCTGAGGCTGATCTCAACAAAAGATTCCATGTGCTTTTCCAGCCTCCAGTTCTCACATCCATCGAACGCACCATCTTCATCTCAACACCCCACTTAGGCAGCGAGCTTGCCAATGGATGGATCGGCCGTATCGGCACCGCGCTCATCACATTACCGCAAAACATCCTCAGCCTGCAAATCCTAAACACCACAGAAAACCTGACAGAACTAGGCCGGAGCCTCTTCAATCAAGACGGTCCAGCATCATCCATCACACGGTTAGAACCCAACAACCCAGCTCTCACGCTACTCAAAAACCAGCCATTCAGTAGCCGTATCAAATACCACTCCATCATTGGGGACCGCGGCCGAGGAAATACACCCGACAGCTCAGACGGCGTCGTCCCATACTGGAGTTCCCATCTGAAGGGCGCGGCATCAGAAAAAATTATCCCAAGCAACCACGAAGCCCACCTCACCCGAGAAGCGCACGAAGAAATGGCCCGCATTCTCCACCTCCACCTGAAAGAAGGCAAAAAGTAGGACAAGTTTGTAACTTTTCCTACTTTTTGAGCCGCATTGCACCCACACGTTTCAGCCCCCGGTAACAATCATCAAGACATCGCCATCACCCCCACATGAGCCACCACGGCACTCGCCAAACCTTCCGGGTTATACCCCCCCTCCAGCACAGAAACCACTCGCCCGCCACAATACTCTTTAGCCCATTCACAGACTAAACCTGTAAGTGCCGCAAAATCGTCATCGGTGAGATTCAACATCCCCACAGGATCATCGACACGAGCATCAAACCCAGCGGAAATCAAAATAAACTCCGGCTGAAACTTCATGAGTTTCGCTGCAATCTCATTCTGCCAGATCGGTAGAATCACATCACCGTCAGCACCCTCTGGCACAGGGAAATTGAGCGTAGCCCCTTTCCCCTTGCCTTCTCCAGTTTCATCCGCAGCACCCGTATGCGGATAAAGGTTATCTTCATGACTCGAGATAAATAAAACGGAAGCATCGTCATAAAAAATATCCTGCGTCCCATTGCCATGGTGCACATCCCAGTCAAGAATCGCGATCCGTTTCAATCCATGCCGCCGCTGCAAATGACGCGCGGCAATCGCCACATTGTTAAAAATACAAAACCCCATCCCCCTGCCTTGGGAGGCGTGGTGGCCGGGAGGCCGCACCGCCACAAAAGCATTTTTCACATCACCCTCACAAACGGCATCCACCGCCGCCAAAGTCGCCCCAACAGCATCCATCGCCACATCATAGGAATCAGGGCAAATCGCGGTATCACCCGTGCGCAGCACCTCGGCAAATTGATCCGCATCCATCCTCACCACATCGTGATACCACGACTCGTGACACAGCAAAACATCCTTGATTTCCGCACGCCGCCACCCCACACGAAACAAAGGAAACGAAGAAGAGTTAGCCTTCATTTTTTCCAGCGCATGCATCACCGCCACGTAGCGTTCTGCATTCTCAGGATGCATCGGCCCCGTGTCATGTTTGAGAAATTCGGCATCGTAAACAACGCCTGTTTTTGCCGAAGTGTCAGCTGCCATAGTGTCCCGCTACTATCCACGCCCCTATCAACACGGCAAGCACAGAATTCACTCACCCCGTCAACAAGGAGGGGTCCAAAATGCTTAAGTGTACATTCGGAACTCCTTCTAAGCTCCCTTAACCGAGCCTAAGTATCGGCAGCCTCACTATGGAAAATTTTAATACAATCCCGAGTCGACGCACCTTTATTTTTTCTGTGGATCTATCCCTATTTTTTGCATTTTCCCCTGAAGTGAATACAATCCCGAAAGATTTTCTCCCAACGGTTTACTACCTGATTTTCGATCTTCTCCGAATTCCTCGCGATGTTTCGCAAATAGAGTTTCGATAAAGCTTTTCGAGCCAATGGCCGCCCCCTCACTCATGTATTTCAATCGACTGAGCAGGCATTCCCCAACGCTTAGCTGCCCCTGAGCAGCCAACGATTTTTTCGATTTTTCCAAGGGGATCCCCTTACGAACTTTAATCTGGTTGGCTTCCGTCCATTCGTCGTGCTCAAGCTGTGCTCCATCCATCATCAGCCAGCATCGATACCACGCCCCGCTCTTCTCGTTTGTCTTACCCCAGCTATCCTGAGGCTTTTCCATCACCATACACAACCCTCTCCGAGCATGCCTAGAGCCAGCCACAGCCTCAGCATACCCACACCACCGGTAATCTTTTGGGTCATCCACAATCCCAGCCCGCACAGGATTCAGGTCAATGTAGGCGGACATCGTACGGAGAGCTTCTCCATTTTCTACGAGCACGCTCTTAAACCGGCCCGACCACAAGGTGCCAATGCGTTGATGTTTCCGGTTATACCAGCGGGTAAAGCGCTCTTTCACCTCCTTGACATAGAGACTCAGATCACAAAACCGATTCTTATATTTATCCAGCACCTCTTGCGCAGCGGTGTCCAAGCCACGCTCCCGCATATCGGCCAACTCCAGCTTGAGCTGGCGGATGTAAGCCTTGCTATAAAGTGTCGCCAAATGCCCCATTAACCGACCTTCTCCGGCCCCTTTCACCTCACCATCCCGATCTTCAAACTGCCGCAAAAACATCTCCTTGGAAGGAACCTTAACGAGAAGGTGCCAATGATTTGAAAGCAGGCAATAAGTCATCACCTTCACTCCGCTGAACAGAGCCATCTTCCTGATAATAATCCTCAACCCCTCCAAATCCTCAGCCTCCAGTATGCGCTCAGCCCCACAAGTCCGAGTCATCACATGGTAGCAAAAGCTATCCTCAGTCCCACCCAGCACCCGCCGCCGAATCGGAGCCTTCATTCGGCAAATCTGCCCATTCCTCAGCACAGCGGCCCCGCTCTTGCTCTCCAGTATTCCTAGTCGCTCCATATCTCTCGCCCCCAAGGTTTCATCAGTATCATTCGCGTTCATGCGGCCACGTTAAGCATTAAAGATTCCGAAATCAAGAATTAAGTTGCAGTACAACTTAATATAGTCACAACTTATTATAAGTTATCAATTCTTTCGCAAATCCCTCCGCTTTACTATTTCACATTTGCATTTTGTTTTTCATGTTTAAGAATTCCTCATGCCCTCACCGAAGGATCCTCTCAAAGCAATCGCCAGCCAGCATCCTCTTAATAACACACAAGCCTTCCAAAATGCCTTATCCCGTTGGTTTAAGGTCGAAGGAAAACATTACCCATGGCGAAATACCACCGATCCATGGGCGATCCTTGTCTCCGAGATCATGCTCCAGCAAACTCAGGTCAGCACCGTCCTTGGATCTGGCCACGGTGGTCACTACTCCCGATTCATGGCGCTCTACCCTACCCCTCGCACCATGGCCGAAGCGAGCGAACAAGAAATACTCAAAGCTTGGGAAGGCCTGGGATACTATCGTCGCGCCCGCAACCTCCACGCTGCGGCCAAGGCCATCACTCATGACCACTGCGGCGATTTTCCTAGAAATTTCGAGCCCATCCTCGCCCTGCCCGGCATTGGCCGATACACCGCTGGGGCTGTCGCCTCGTTTGCCTACAATGAGCCTCAACCGATCGTCGATGCCAATGTCGCCCGCGTGTTCTCCCGACTGTTTGATTACCAGAAACGGATCGACACCACCACAGGCTCAAAACAACTCTGGCAATGGGCCGCCGACCTCGTGCCCCAGAAAAACCCACGCACCTACAACTCAGCCCTCATGGAGCTCGGCCAAACCTACTGCTCCAATAAATCCCCCAATTGTCCTCAGTGCCCAGTTCGCTCGTTTTGCCAATGCGCAGACCCCTCAGCCCTTCCGATAAAAAAATCACCCACTAAAGTCACACGCATCGATGAATATGCCGTTTTCTCCCGTGACAGCCATGGCCGCATTCTCCTTCAACAAGAAAAAGCCGGGGACCGCCGCGAAGGAATGTGGTCATTGCCTCGGCGCGATCAGACCGAAATCCAGGATCTCGCGCTCGCACTCAAAACGACATACAGTATCACCCGCTACCACGTCACTCTACACACCTACACCAGCCACCCAGACATCACCATCCCGCTATCGAACGAGCAATGGTTCAGCCTAGAGGAGCTAGAAGACCTCCCGATGCCCAGCCCCTACAGAAAAGCGCTTGAATCTCTGCTTCAAGAACTCGATTAATCACCAGCGCCGCCCTCTCAAAGCATCTCACATTCTACTTTTTTCATCCGCAAATTCACTTCAGCCTTCTCAAAAGGAAAAACATACAGGCAAACTAGCAGCAGCATGAAAAACACATTTACCCACCCCCTTCCGAACGACGACGGCTACTTTGGCGAATACGGGATTGGATAGATCATGTCTTGACTCTTAACTCTTGACTCTTGACTCTCCGCTTCGTGATTCACAAAGCATTCATCCTCGGGGCCGGACTCGGCACCCGACTCAGTCCGCTCACCGAGGTGTTGCCCAAACCCCTCGTGCCCATCTTTCATGAGCCGATGGCGAACTACGCCCTGCGCCACTGCCAAGCAGCAGGCATCACCGACTTCGCCATCAACACCCACCACATCCCCGATGCCTGGGAAAAAGCCTACCCCGACCAGACATTCAACGGCTCCCCGCTGAGCTTTTTCCACGAACCCACACTACTAGAAACAGGTGGAGGCATCCGCAACATCGCCCCCTTCATCGGCACCGATCCCATCCTCATCTACAACGGCGACATCCTCACCAATATCGACATTCAAGCCCTCATCGCCCATCATCAGGCATCGGGGAACATCGCCACCCTCGCACTGCGATCATCTGGAGAAAACTGCAACGTCAACATCTCCGGCGACCACGTCACCGACATGCGCAACCTCCTCGGCAACACTCCCGGCACCCACCAGTTCACCGGAATCTACTGCATCAGCCCTGAAATTCTCAGCCTGATCCCCGACGAAAAAATCGTCTCGATCATGCCCGCCTTCATCGAGCTGATTCATCAGCAAAAGCTAGGAGCCGTCGTGCTCGACGATGGCGATTGGTTCGACATCGGCACCCCCGCCGCCTACCGCGCCGTGCACCAGCACCTGCGCACCACTCGCAAAGACGCCATTCACCCAGACGCCCACATCCACCCGGACGGCCACATCGACCTCGACACCTGCATCATCGGCCCCAATGCCACCATCCCCGACGGAGCCACCCTCCACAACACCATCGTCTGGCCCGGCGCCACCCTCAAAAAAAACAGCACACACAACAACGCCATCATCACCAACTAATAATTCAGCCCCCCC
>CAYNNY010000073.1:0-2493 GCA_964398555.1 uncultured Verrucomicrobiales bacterium | reverse complement strand
CTCCCAATCTTCCATCTTGACTCTTCCCTCTCACATCTTACCTCTCTCCCACCCATGCCCACCGACACCTTACTTACTGCGATCCGCACCCACCTCGATCTCGGCCCCACGCACACCTGCGTGATCGAGCCTATCACCAAAGGGGCATCGGGCCGCACCATCGTCCGCCTACACCCGCAGGGCCACCCGTCCTACATCGGCATCCACTACACCATGGAGAGGAAGGACAACGCCAACTACCTTCCCGTCGCCAATTTTTTGAACAAAGCTGGGTTTAACGTCCCCGACGTGATCTACGACAACCCGGGCCGCCGCGTCGCCCTCGTCGAAGACCTCGGCGATACCGATCTCCTCAGCCTGAAAGACGAGCCATGGGAAGTGAAAGAGCCCATCTACCGCTCCGCCCTCGAACAGCTCGATAAACTTTTCTACACCCGCGTCCCCAAAGACCTTGAGTTCCAGCCCCCATTCGACACCGCACTCTACCGCTGGGAGCAAGATTACTTCTTCGATCAGCTCGCCGACGAACTGCTCGATATGAACCCCGCCATTGTCGATGAACTCTCCGAACACCCCGCGCTTGCCCAAATGGCCAAAGACCTCGGTGCCTCGTCACGCAATCTCGTGCACCGCGATTTTCAATCCCAAAACATCATCGCCAAAGACGGCAAGGCATGGCTGATCGACTTCCAAGGCATGCGCCGAGGCAGGCAAGAATATGACCTCGCATCCCTCGTTTACGATCCCTACATGAACCTCAGCGCCGAGGAGCGCCAAAAACTTCTCGATCTCTGGGAAGAAGTCTCCGAAGAAGAGCCAATCACAGCCATCCTTCAAAAATGCGCCACCCAGCGCCTCATGCAAGCCATGGGAGCCTACGCAAAAATTGGCAGCCAACCACACCAAGAGTGGTTCCTACAGCACATCCCGACAGCCGCCCTCATCCTCAAAGACGTCATCGCAGGCTCAGATCTTGAAGAACCGCTCATGCCCGTTATCGACGCCGTAGCGGTGCATTTCAAAAAGTAGGGCGAGTTTATAACTTGCCGACTGGATAACGCGCAAAGAATCAAGCCAAAGCGCAAGCTCTGCAGGATGCACACAACTTAAAATGAAACTCACCAATTTCTCCGCTAGATCCCTCATCGCCAGCCTCTCGCTGGGAATAGGCCTAGCGGTTTTGTTGTTTTCAAACTACAGCCCACTATCACCTCAATGGCTTCAGCCACTGGACGCTACATGCGTCCAGCGCATTTTTTCATCGGCCTCCAGCGTCACGTCCTACGATGCCGTCACAAAAACCATCAGCGTCCAAACCCTAGCCGCCGATCCGAAAAATTGCCGCGAACTTCAGGACATCACCATCACCGATGACCCCAGTCGCATTTTCGAAACCTCCCCCCCCAGCCCGCTCGACTACGCCATCATTCTCCAGAAACTTTACGAGCAAGGCTACCGCAGCGTCATCCTCACCACACGAATGACCTGGGATCAGGATCCAGTCTCAACCGACGCCACTCCCACCGGCACCGATAACATCCAACTCAGCACCCAAGCACTCAGCTACAAGCTTGCCCAATTCGACCGTGCAGTCATCGCTCTCCCCATCACCCGTGGCGCAACTCCCCAAGACCTCCCCGCCGCCCTCCAGCGCGCCCTCATCCCCTTCGATCAAGTTCACGGCAACTCACAGCTCATCCCCACCGTCAACCAAGTAAGCCTGCCAACAACCATGGACGGCGGCATCAACACCCTCGCCGGGTTTTCTCGTATCGAAAGCACCCCGGAAAGCGATACCCACATCCCCCTCCTAGCACACTGGGAAAACCAAGGACTCATCCCCTCCCTTGAGCTCCTCACCATCATGAGTGCCCACGGCATTTCACCATCAGATGTCTCCGTCCAGTGTGGAAAATTCATCCGACTCGGCACAACCGGCCCCGTCATCCCAATCGACGAATACGGCCAAACACCCCCGCCATCAGATAACGCCAACCACCCCAGCCACCCCAGCCGCACACCTCCCACCGCGCAGAAAGCCGAAGACATCCTCACAAAAAAAACACCCTCGTCCACCGCCGCCATAGCCCCCCCTACAAACACCCTCTGCATCATCCACGCCGACGGCGAAAAAACAAACCCCACCAACCTCCTCACGGCACAACGCCTCACCCAGCTCAAAACCCTCTGTGAAACACTCCCCACCCCTGGCGAACCAACCATCTACCACAAGCTCCCGCTCATCTACGAACTCCTCATCCTCCTCGCCCTCGCCCTAATCACCGGCCGACTCGCCACGCTCACCCCCTACAATCGCCACCTCGCCTTCGCCCTCACCCTCCCCCTCATCATTATCACCCTCCTCGTCCTCATGGACAGCACCCATCAATGGTTCGGCCTCACCGCCCCCATCATCGCCATCCTCACCGCCTGGCTAACAGCCAGCTGTTTAAATCCTAAATCCTAAATCCTAAATCCTAAATCCTAAATCCT
>CAYNNY010000072.1:0-13637 GCA_964398555.1 uncultured Verrucomicrobiales bacterium | reverse complement strand
CACCGTCCCTAATCTGACCCAAATCACAGGGCCTGAGTAGTTACGATCAGGGAGTCAAAAACCGGCAACGGAATGGCAACACGCAACGACTTCAAATCTAAAAAACAACGTAAACCACCAAACCCTTATTCCACATGGAGCCGCTGGTCGGAATTGAACCGACGACCTATTCATTACGAGTGAATTGCTCTACCCCTGAGCTACAGCGGCTTGAGGTGGTGGTCGGGATGTGTTTAGCACAGAAAATCAAGCTGACAAGTCTAAGAACAAGGAGATATTCGCAGGGCGGTTTTTAAACCGCGAACGGACGCGAATAATCGCGAATAGGGATGATTTTCTATCCAAAATTATACTCAAAGGAGCTTGGATGCGTATTTCTAGAATATTGAAATCGGCAGGATTTGATCACTGGTGTAAATTGGCATTCATTCGCGGTTTAAATCATGCTTTTTCCCCTCTGCATTCTGATCTCTCACCATGTCAAAAGCTTGATCTCTTCGCAGTCGCTGCAATGTGAGGCAGATGATCCGTAGGGTGTGTGGCAGCACGGGCAGTAGCAGAAGCTTTCGGGATCATCTTTTTCCGGAGGAACTAAGAACCCCTCAAAATCAATACGCAAGGACTTCAATACCGATTTAACCTCGGATAACTCAAACATGGGCTTCTTCAAATAAACGGCATCCCGCACCGCCTTCGCAATATACGCCCGCCCTCGGCCTCGCTCATCCATAGAAGCCAGCACTAGCGGGTGGACATGACAAAAACACGGCAGGTGTAAAAATTCATCCGACAACCGCATCGCGTGCCACGGCATGAGTAGTGAAAATAATAAATGCTTATACCTATCCGCTCGCCAGTCGGGTGCAAATCGCCTATGTAGGAAAAAAAAGCGGAGTCCGGCGGCCAGCATAAAAAAAACACTTAAGCCAATCGCCCACCACGTGCGCGGGGAAGCCCCTTCTCTCATATAAAAATAAGGAATTACCCCCAGAAAAAAAATGAAAACATAAAGTGAAAATATCCTCAAATCCGAGGACGCCCTAGTCGCTAACCGGATAAGCCGCACCGTAGAAGCCGGGGAAACCTCTACTTCTGAATCTCCCCCATCTCCTCGAGCCTCACGACTTAGGCTACGCAGACTACCTGAGCCACTTGGGTATTCCGCCATCACCGCCGCCGAAGGCCAAGGCAATAGCGGAGCTAAAAACAGATCCTTATGAAGCCCCCCTAGTGATGTCAGAGGTTCGCGCAGAACCCACCCTCTCAAGAAACGACTGTGAATAGCCACTCCTCTGAGTGGAGCCAACTTAAAGCAGCTCAACAAATAGAAAAAAACAATCAGGGTGTAAAATTGCTGCCCGTCCGTCATACTTCCTTGGCTACAGTTCAGAATGGATTCGGCAGGGAACACTCAGGGTATCAGGGTAGATCGCAAACGATGTGGTGAAAAGTTAGGAGATACGCCCTTCACTTTTTCCTCCGAAAAATCCACCAAAAAACTTTTTCACCCCCGCACCTACCGCAAGAACCCCCAGACCGATAGGTTTCCAGAACTTCCACAGAACAAAAGCCCCACCAGCGCCCATCAGCCCCAACAGACCATATTCCGCAATTTTATCACCTTCCTTATACTCCCCATATTTATTGCCATCCGTGTAAGAAAATCCATCCAGAGTCGCATTCATCACTGGCTGGAGATCCTTAAACTGCGCTGGCGAGCACAACAGCGTAGCGCTCGTTACACCACGCCGCCCCAAGAGACGAATTTCATGGTTAATCGTTTCCGAGCCCTCATCATCTTTGAGCAACATCCCCCACTCTAGGTTGTTCGTTTGTGCATTATACCGAGGCTCCACAACCCAACTAACAATCGTCAAACTGCCAAAACCCTGCTTCACGCGCGCCTTGTTGGCCTCTTCTTGAGCTTCCCTATTCTGCTCCAGAATCTCCTCGGCATCGATATCCTCCTGCTCATCATCCTTCACATATCCGACCGATGAAAACTCAAAGGTAATACACCAGGCTCCATCCTCAGGCATCACAAGTCCGTCAATGACCGCTGGTAAATTCCCCCATGACTGCAACAGTTGATCCGCATCCTTGCCATCGAGAAACACCAAATCATTTTTGATATCAATCGTCGCTTGAGTCCCCAACTTTCCCTGACCTTCATTTTGGGCACTTGGAAACATTTGCTTAATTTGAGAAAAATCAAGAGCTTGGGATACATCTTCCGCTTCCTGACCAAAAGCCGAAAGCCCTAATGACAATGAAAGAGCGATGCTTGTTATTTGTGTTTTCATAAATGATTTTTTTCAGCTTACAATGGCCGCCACTGAGACCGCACGTCCAGCAGTGCAGAAATCTAAATAAGCCCCGATCACAAGCAAGGCTATTCTTCAGTAATCCGCAGGGCGTAACTCAAATCTATCATTGATGCCACGGACTCGACAAAGAGAATACAAAGAGCTAAATTCCTCTGCGTGAGTCTGCAACTGCATCCTGAGTTTATCACTCAATCAAAAAATCGGCGCTACCTGCTGGCGATTTCAGGTGGGCGTGACTCGGTGGCGCTCATGCACGCCCTGCTGGAGGCGGGATACAGGAACCTTGTGCTCTGCCACCTCAACCATGGCCTGCGGGGAAAAGCCTCCGGCCAGGATGCAGCCTTTGTGCGTCGCCTTTCAAAAAATCATGATCTCCCCTGCGCTATCGACCGAGTGGATGTGGCGCGCAAGATCGCCCAGTCAGATGACTCCATGGAACTGGCGGCACGCAATGCGCGGCATACTTTTTTTTCCGACTGCGCACGGGCTTACCGCTGCTCCAGAGTGCTGCTTGCTCATCATGCGAACGACCAGGCCGAAACCATTTTATTCAACCTCCTTCGAGGATCAGGCGGACTCAAAGGGATGAGATTTTTAACCGAGCATGAGATCGATGGAAAAAAACTCACCCTGATCCGCCCGCTTTTGAAAACATCCAGAAACGAGATCGACCACTACCTCGTCACCCACCGGATCAGCTACCGAGAAGACGCCAGCAATGCCGAACCAATCGCCACTCGCAACCGCATCCGCAATGAAGCCATGCCCATGCTGACCGAAATCATGGGGCGTGAAATCCTGCCAGCCTTGCTCCGCGCTGCTGAGATATCCAACGCCAAAGATCAGGCGTTGAACGAAGCGCTCGATACCATCAAGTTAGAAGACCCTCAAGGCAGGCTCTTCCTACCTAACATCTCAAATCTCCCCCCCGCCCTCCAACTCATGGCTCTGCACCGCTATTTAAAACAAGGAGGCATTCACGATATCAGCCATGATTTGCTGTTACGGAGTCAGGGGCTTCTTCATTCGACCAGCCCTTCAAAAATCAACCTCCCAGGAGGACTATTTTTAAGACGAAAAGAAAAACGTCTCTTTATCGCTGAGCACTAAAAACTAACAACTCCACCACTTTTCATCATGCGCATTATCATCCAGCGAGTTTCAGAAGCCAGCGTCAGCATTGACGACCAAGAGGTCGGAGCCATCGGCAAGGGGTTTGTGGTGCTCCTCGGCATTGTTGAGGACGATGGAATAGATGACGTTGATTGGTTAGTAGGTAAAGTCACGCGCATGCGGATCTTTGCCGACGAGGAAGGCAAAATGAACCGTTGTCTCAAGGATGTCGGCGGCGAGCTTCTCGTAGTGAGCCAGTTCACCCTGCATGCCAATACCCGCAAAGGAAACCGACCCTCGTTCATCAAAGCGGCACGCCCCGACACCGCGATTCCACTCTACAAACAATTCCTCGAAAAAGCCTCGCAAGAAATGGGTAAACCCTGCGCCTGCGGACAATTTGGGGCCGATATGCAAATCAGCCTCACCAACGATGGCCCAGTCACCATCATGGTTGATTCCAAGCTGAGAGAATAGACCTTATAAGGCATGAAAGCCTTATAAGACCCATAAATTCAACTACCCAAGCAAAGCAGGGTCGGTGCCGATGGTTCCAATCAACGACTTCCGGTAGGCTTCGGTCTGATAGCGCTCTGCGCGTTCTTTGGACGCAGCTAGCTTTTCAGCAATCTTGAGTCGGCCGTGCTCACCTTTGTAACAAGTAATCGTTACGAACGCCTCAAGCGCGGCGATCTTTTTAGCCACGAGCTTTTGCCCAACGAGAACCTTGGCATCAAGACGAGCCTTATACCAATCTGAGCTCAAGAGATAGTCTCGCTCAAAGAGACCGCGGATCTCAGGATCAGCGATTGTTTTCCCCTCGTAGGAACCATCAACCATGATGTGGAGGAGGGCTTTCAATGGCGGGCAGGCGACATCGATAGACCCGTCCTTGAAGTAGTTCTTCGCAATCTTCTGCTGAGTTTCGATGATATTGTCTAGACCATCAATGAAGTCTTCTTCCGATTGCTCCTCTGGCCGAAGCATTTCGCTGGTGAAAACAGTGTCGGGAGCCGAGAACATACGTCCCAAATAGGTCGAAATGAAACTCTCGTTGATGCGGTATCCCAGACGACTAGCTTGAATGGTGCGACCATCCTTTTCAAAGTCGTCGATCTTCTCTAGGAAGCCGTTTTCGATGAGGAACTTCGGATCACGCTCATGAACATACATGCGGGACCAGATTTCTGGGACAAGCAGTGAGATATCGTGCTCAAAGCGGAACTTCCGGCCAATGTGTCCTGCGGCGGTGGAGTAGCCCGGGTCTTGAGTCAGGATATAGCTGACAAGGGCAGCGTTGAGATCGTGGATCGGAAGCAACGCGTTAAATGGCCCCTTAGTGAGCGCACCTTCACTACCAGCGCCTGTGGTCGACGGACTCTTTCCTGTCAAAGAGGCAATAAAGTCCATGAAGAGCTCGGGAAGCTCTTGGTAGTGGAGCGGCCCGAAGACGGCGAGTGAACGGATCCCAGGCTCGGCGGGATTATTACGTCGACCCAGAAGAACAGATGTCACGGGCACCGGCACAGGGGCATCGATAGGAAGTCGACGGTAAAAGCGGGAACCGACTTCTGAAATGTAGAGGCCGCGCGGATCTTCCAAATCAGGACGATTCTGAAGATAGCGTGGGTTCTTGGTCGGCTCGCCATTGACGATACGCGGGAGATGAGAAGAAATAACAAAGTCGGGCGTATCTTCGCCTAGATATTCATTGAACATCTCCTGCATTGGCTCAGTGAACTGCTCAAAGCGGATGGCATCCAGCTTCATTTTCTCAGCATCGGCACGCGTGATCGGCTCATAGTTAGAAAAGAAGGTTCCTCTGCGGCTGAAGTCGATTTCAGCCTGTTTGTCGTAGCCTCGGACGATGGCGTCATCGGGACGCTGGAAAAGGCGATATTCGCAGTTCTTGGCAAACTTGATCGACGGCTGGGTCAAGTCGGGGTGCAGCCCCTCAATTTGATCGGTAGGAACCACTGAAGTGGCCGTGATGTCGTCTTCGGTCTGGATTTTCTTGGCAGGAGAAAAATCCTTACGGAGCCCGAAGGTCCTCCAGGTGCCATCTTCCTCGAAACCTACGCGGAGATACTGCGTGATGAGTTTCTGACGTTTGTAGATCAGCTCATTTCCAGGGCGACCATTAATGAGATCCACACTGAAGCGATTCACCCAGTCGTCACCCCAGTTTGATTTGTAGAGACGCTTGATGATAAAGACGAGATCACGCACCTGTCGGGAAATAGTGGTGAGCCATTCGTTGTAGGCATCCGTGTAGGCAGAGTTACGAGTGAAAAGCCTGATAACCGATCCAAGCGAGCGCGAACTGTCGAGTAAAGGTCGGCTGAGTTTCCCTGGATCGTTAGGGTTTTCGTAGCGGTCTCCGTAGTCGTGATGGACCAGCTCGACAGCTGCTTTGAAGTCTTTCTTGAAGTCCCGCACAATGACAGGGCCGGAGATCATGGCGTCTGAAAGCGACTTGGATATCTCAGATTTACCACCTCCTGAGACCGTGCACGGTTTGTGGCAGAAAGTGCCCTCGGCATTGGTTCCTATGAGACGCCAGCGCTGGCCTTCGGAAGGTTTTACCATTTCAACTTTGTATCCAGAAGGAAGGATGTAGGTAATGTCAGGCTGAAGGGATATCTTCTGATCTTCCCAAGTGATCGTTTGGTTATTGAGTTGGATACGAACGTTGGCCGGAATGTAATAAATATCGCTGTAACGCTTATCGATTCCATAGCCTTCGGGCTGGAGCTCCATGAGATCACCATAGCGTTTAACGACGTTTTTGAATTGGTGATGGACGTTACGTTTGTATTGACTGAGGGAGAAAGCCTCTCCGAGGTCGGCACTGGGATAGGCGATGGCGCCGCCGGCATGCTCCTCTTCAGCATTGCCCAGAAGGTTAGTGGCGTAGCTGATCTGGGTTTTAACCTCTTTCTTGCAGTAGCCGAAGTAGTTGTCGGCGATGAGGGTGACGATCACGCCGTTGGCATCCCGAGTGGTCGCCTTGAACGCTGAGCCGTCGTTGTAAAGTTCGTCCTCGGATTCCCAGCACATGCCATCCTGCTTCTGACGATCCGTGGCTTCCGAAATATGGGGAAGGCCTAGATCTTTCTTTTTGAGCTTGGTGAGCTGGGGCGCGAGAATGACGCAACCGGTGTGGCCGGACCAATGTTCGGTATCGAGGCGGGCATCGTTTTCGGGAAGGTAGGGATCGCCGCCGTTGCCAAAGATGCTTTCGACAAAATCGAGATTGGAAACGAGGTTTCCGGGGGCAAAGAACCGGATCTCCATGCGGCGCTCTTTGGACACGCCGGGGATTTCAGGGCAGACGATCGGGCGGAGAAGCAGGGAAACAAAAACTTTTGCTGGGTTCTCGCTGGTTCCAGTAAAGGGCAGGACCATGACGTCCTCAGGCGGGTTAAGCGCGGATTTGAGCAGACCTGCGAAAGTTTGGATCGGCACTTCTTTTTTGTCAGCTGGTACGGGAAATCCACCTTCAGCGACGTGGAAGACACCTTTGGTGGTGCGTCGGTCAGAGGCGGGATTATGACAGACACCCTGATGCACACGGTAGGAACTCAGGATCGAGGATTTAAATTCGTCCTGATCCGGCGGAAGCGAGAGCATACGGCCAATGCCGTGACGCTCAAGCACGAGAGCATCGGCAGGAACAAGGGCCGCTGTGGTGGTATCGCCAAGGGTCTTGGCGAGATAGTCGTGAATCGCCTGATCGACAGGACTAAGATGATCGGAGAGCAGGCGGGTCTTTTCCTGAAAAGAAGCGATCAGTGAGCGCCCCAGATCGAGAAAAGGATAATCTTCTTCTTTCCCGACAATGTCGTATCCACGGGCCGCCAGCTTGAGGTTTACAAATTCCCGGAGGCGTTTTTCCTCCTCAGGAGAAGCGATGGCAGGGCCGTTATCGGTGAATCCAATGGTGTCTTTGAGCTGTTGCATGAGAGTGTGTGGTTAAATGGAAAACTAAGGACTGTGAATCACCTAGACTAGATGCCTGACAAATGAAAGCATTTCCGAACACATTTAATGAGTTTTTTTTCCCTATTTATTTAACCTGACCTAAATCCCATCGCCATCATATTGTCAATTTTAACAAAACATTTGCATCATTTTACATTCTGAATACAATACGGTTCAAGATCATGACCGTGAAAAAACAACTTGTAGAAACACCTCAAAAGGAGCTGATGGCTGTTCTGGGGGTTTCTCGACCTCTCATTTCTGAAATTCAGAATGGAAAACGAGAACTCACCGAGCAGCAACACCAGACCCTCAAGGATCATTTTTCCTCATTAGAAGATGCTGACACCATGCGAATCAACATCCCCCAAAGGCATCTTGAAAAGTTCAAACAGGTTTTTCTCTATATACTTCAGCAAGTCGGAGCCAAACCCAATGTCGGGCAGACGGTTCTCTACAAGCTTCTCTATTTTATTGATTTTGATTATTACGAAAAACATGAGGAGCAACTCATGGGGCTCACCTATATCAAAAATACCTATGGCCCGACGCCGAGAGAATTCAAAGTCGTGGTTGACAGCATGATTTCGGATGGGCTTGTGGATGAAGTGAAGACAAAGCATTTTGACCACACACAAAGGAAATATTTACCCGTCGTTCAGCCGAACTTGAGCCTACTTTCTGGTGAAGAAATGAGCATGATCAACTCTGTGTTAGACCGCTATAGTGATCGGAGCGTAGCTCAACTCTCGGATCTTTCTCATGAGGATATGCCGTGGCAAATGGCAGAGGACAAAGGGAATATTGAATACGAATATGTCTTTTACCGACCCGATCGATTTTCGGTGCGTGAATATGCCAGCTTGTAGCCCGTGAATATTCAAATATCAAAAAGCAGTCAATTCCAACGGGAATTCAAAAAGTTGCAGAAAAAATACCGCACCCTTCCTGCTGATTTGAAAATACTTGAAAAAGTGATTCTGAAATTTCCATTAGGAAATGACTCCAGACACTGCACTGAGCTAAAACAAGAAGGGTGTAAATATATTTGTAAACGGCGCATGATGTGTCGCGCTGTGAAAGGCTCAGAATTCCGTGTTATTTATTACTACGATGGCACGCAGATTGAGCTAGAGTATCTGGAAATCTACTACAAAGGGAACAAAGAGAGAGAAGACCAAAAACGGGTCGGAAAAATTTGGAACGCAAAATTGGGTGGTTAGCCATACGGCCAGCCAACTACTTCTTCAGCCGCACTGCTGTGCCGCAATACGTGCAATAAAACCACTTGTAAAACATCGCGTGCAGGGCGGTTGGGAAAATGTATCCGATCAACCAAATGTGGTGAGCCTTTCTGTTTTTAAGGCATTTTTTCGGGGCAAACTGACGCTGCCCACAGACGCGGCACCGGGCCATGAGCCCCCAGATCAAATAAGAAATCGTTGAGAGCAGAAGACACCCCAGTGTCCCTGCGAGCCACCAAATGACATTGTCCACCTCATAGAACTGATCGCAAATAATCACGGCGGGAATCGCCAAGAATGAGACCACTAAAAAGAACTGCACCAAGACGGCAAAAAAGGCGGAGATCCGAACCCGCATCGGCTCCGGATGTAATACGCCACGCACAAAACGACGGGAATCTGGGTGCAACCCCGCATTCAGACCTTTACTCAAAGAAACCACATCACGCGGTGCCCCCCTTTCGAGAGGTTTGACATGATGATCATCCTCCTCAGCCTGACTAAAACTACGGATGCGTGAAGTCATCAGACCAGAACGCTTTATCGAGGCTTCAGGAACTTGCTCTTTTTCTCTAGAATCCGGAGTCTTCATATTGACCTCCACATCACCCTGACAATCTGCAAGCAGGATCCCCTCGGCAATATCCCGAACGGAGAGCTTGTTTTTCTTCATCAATTCCACAGGAATGGGCTCTGCCGCAGGGGCCATTTTCAGCAGCGACTGCACTTCAGGGTCATTCTCCGAGCTTGCTGCCGACAGGATGATTTTTGTCGAACCTTCACAGGTCCTCGCCGTCGATCTCGCCGAGAACACATCGGAACCCTCATCACCCTGCGAAGCTGCTGATCGCTCCGGAGTGACAGGATCAGCATGAGCGCCCATCGCCTGGCTCGCCCAATTTTTCCACGACTCCAGATGGTCTGCCGTGGGAGCACCCTCGAGAATACCCAGTGCCTCATTGGCTTTGATTAACTCTTTGAGTAGCTCCCCAGCATCAGACTCACACAACTCCTGCGCGTCCATATAGCCGACTGCTTCGAGTAGATCTACGGCATCGGAAGGAAGGGCGTCGATGGATTGGAGTTGGGGCATAAAATGGTATGCGGGAAAGGCTAACGGACTTTTAAAATGTGGCAAGTCTCAAAGTGCCCAAGGCGTGTTATCTTGCGTTATGCCAGAGCGGCACGCATTTCTTGTAATTGGCTTAGTTTTTGATTCCACTCTTCGAGGCGCTCTTTCTCGCGATCGACCAAAGCGGCTGGCGCTTTATCGACAAAGGCGGCATTGCCGAGCTTCGACTCACACTTTTTCACCTCGCCAGAGATTTTACCGATTTCTTTATCAAGCCGAGACTTTTCAGCCTCAACATCAATCAAGCCTTCCAGCGGCATGTAGACCTCACCAGCATCCGCGATGGCTGCGGGTGTGCCCTTTGGCGCTTCATAATCCGGCTGAATATCAATCTCACCGGCACCAGCTAACAAGGCCAGAGTATCAAGTTCATCGGCTACCCAGTCGGCACCGGGCTTGATCACAAATCGCACATCCTTACGGCTGGCGACGTTGTATTCAGCTTTGAGATTGCGGAACTTCCCTGCAGAATCGTAAACGGCGGAGGCAATCGCCGCACCTTGGGAAATTTCCTCCGAAGAAAAATCGTCTAGCACAGCATCGGTCGCCAGCGGCTGATTCATCAGAAACTCGCCCTCGGCCACAAAGCCAAGACGACGCGATAGCTCCTCGGTGATATGAGGCATATAGGGATGAAGGTGCGCAAGGTAGCGCTTCATCACGGTGTCCATGACGGCAAGTGTGCGCTGCTTGGCAGCCACATCATCTGAGCGAAAATCACCTTTCACCGCCTCGAGGAATTTATCGCAGTATTCACTCCAGAAAAAATCGTAGAGCTGCTGCCCCACTTCATTGAATCGGTAATCGCCATACGCCTTCTCCAGCGTCACCGCCAACCGATCAAGCCTCGAAAGGATATCGATATGGTAAGGACGCAGCCCACTGGAAGTGGAAAGCTTGAAACTAGAAACGCCCGAAACTCCCTCACCCACCATCTGACGGAATCGGCAGGCATTGTAGAGTTTGTTGGCAAAATTCCGCCCCTCGGCAACTAGAGCTTCATCAAAACGCACATCCGATCCCACAGGCGCGGTGCGCAGCAGTCCAAAGCGGAGGCCATCAGCACCGTATTGATCCATCAGATCGATCGGGTCAGGTGAGTTTCCTAACGACTTACTCATCTTCCGACCTTGGGAATCACGGATAATCGAGGTGAAAAATACATTTTTGAATGGCAAGCCATCGGCAAAACGATATCCAGCCATAATCATACGAGCGACCCAGAAAAAGAGAATATCGGGACCGGTCACGAGGTCAGTGGTCGGGTAGAACTTTGCCTGCTCGGCATCATTCATCGTTGCAAATGGCCAGAGCCATGAGCTGAACCAGGTGTCCATGACATCCTCGTCCTGCACCCAGTTTTCGGGATCGGACGGAGGCTCGGATCCCACGTAAATATCGCCAGCTTTCAGATCACTAGCATCCAGCGACTCAGCTCCTTGCAGGGCATCCACCTTCTCTTTCCGATACCACACCGGAATCTGATGCCCCCACCAGAGCTGGCGGCTGATGCACCAGTCTTGAATATTTTCTAACCAGTGCGCGTAAGTCTTACTCCATCGGGCTGGCGTAAATTTGATATCGCCATTCGCCACGGCATCGGCGGCTTCTTTCACGCAGGGGTATTTCAAAAACCACTGCATGGAAATGCGCGGCTCCACAGGCACATCCGCGCGCTCGGAGAACCCGACATTATTTTCGTATTCTTCCACACGAATGAGCAGACCCAACTCCTCAAGCTTAGCAGCGGCTTTTTTCCGTGCGACAAAGCGATCAAGCCCATCAAGATCCGGACAATCCGGGCAGTTGATCGTGCCATCGGGATGAAGCACATCGATGATTTCTAGGTTGTGACGCTGTCCGATATCAAAGTCCGCCTTATCGTGAGCCGGAGTGATCTTCAGCGCACCAGTGCCGAACTCGATATCGACATGATCATCGGCGATGATTTCAATTTCCGCCTCGGGGAATGGTCGGCGCACCTTCTGCCCCACCAATTTCGCAAAGCGTTCATCCTTCGGGTTCACCGCAACTGCCGTGTCACCCATCAGAGTTTCCGGACGGGTGGTGGAAATTTCCAAAAACTCACCGGGTGCGTCCACCAGCTCGTATTTCATGAAGTAAAGCTTGGACTGCTGAGGTTTCATAATCACCTCTTCATCCGAAAGCGCAGTGAGCGATACCGGGCACCAGTTCACCATCCGCTTGCCACGGTAGATCAGCCCCTCGTTAAATAACTGGGTAAACACCTCAGACACCTGGTCGGAATAAATTTCATCCATGGTGAAGCGCTCACGGTCCCAGTCGCAGGAACAACCTAGTCGCTTCAACTGCTGAATGATGATGCCGCCATGTTTTTCTTTCCAATCCCAGACATGCTCAAGAAATGCCTCACGACCGATTTCGCGGCGTGTTATTCCTTCCTCATCACGAAGCTTGCGCTCGACTTTCGTCTGCGTAGCAATCCCCGCGTGATCGGTGCCGGGGAGCCAAAGCACCTCTTTCCCCTGCTGCCGTGCGCGGCGGACGAGAATGTCCTGAATCGTATTATTTAAAACGTGCCCAAGGTGAAGAATCCCGGTGACGTTCGGTGGCGGGATCACTATCGAGTACCCCTCCTTCTCGGAAGATTCATCAGCATGGAAACAACCATTCTCCAGCCATGCGGAATACCATTGTTTTTCCACGGCTTGGGGTTCATAGGCTTTGGGCAGCTCGGACATGGCGCAAGTTCTGCCAAAGTCAGGCGGATTTGTAAATAGCCATTCAGCTTAAATTCAAGCACACTAGAGTGAGTAGCGCTTCTTCATCGAGAGATACACCTGGTTGGACACCTCGCGGATGACGTTGCCGCGGCTCTTGATCCAAGGTCCGTAGGAATGGTTACGGCTCGCGCTCTCGATGATACCGATGAGGATGTAAGGATAGGATCGGCCACTAGGGCCGCGAGCCACGAGAATCCCCATGTCGCCACAGCACATCGCAGTGCTGCCGGTCTTGTTATAAACCCGCGTACCGGAGGGAACACGCTTGGCGCTTGAATAGAGACGGTCCCTTCCAGGAAGACCCATGAGTCGGAGGAGTTCCTTGGAGTGCGGAAGTGAACCCTTCCACATCGCATTAAGAAAACGGCCATAGTCTCCGGCCGACCCCCGATTGCGATAAGTGCGCCCACCCGCCGGGATATATTCGACGAGATACAACTGTTTGCAAAGCGAGGGATAGTGACGTTTGAGCAAGGATTGGGTTACCGAAGGGCCGCCGGTTTGACGCATCACCCAGTTAGTCGAAGTGTTGTTGCTCTTCTGAATCATCAACTCCATATGCCGCCGACTTTTAGACCCATACTGAAGCTTGCCAGCTTCCACCTGATGAAAAAACGCCAAGGCCAGATAAACCTTCACCATACTTGCGGCCTGGAGAGATGCATTTTCATTAATGCTCGCCAGCTTCTTTCCCGAAGTTAAATCATACGCCAACCATGCCGTGCGCTCTTGGCCGAGAATTTGCCCCTTTCCCCGCAACGTTTTAATATAAGTCTCAATTTCACCTTCCAGAGCACTTCCAGTCGCTGCGCTACTCGAATTAACAAGCAAGAAACTGAGCGATAAAACCAGAAATGGGAGGACAAGACAAGAAAGGAAGCGTCTCATGAAAGAAATCATGCTTACCATTATAGCCCCTCAGAAAAATAAATAAAGCCTTCAAAAATGATTTCTGAAGCGCCTGTCTCGCGGTCATTTAGTTTCGCCGTCATTTTCATTGCCGGTTGCCAATGCGCCTTCTTTTGAGGTGGCTTGCAGGTGGCAGGGCGAAGCCGATGTGTGAGGCACGAAC
>CAYNNY010000071.1:10930-13880 GCA_964398555.1 uncultured Verrucomicrobiales bacterium | reverse complement strand
TCCTACTTGGCTTGCATGGTTTTTCGGCGGACGAGCCATACGACGAAGCCGACTAGGGCGATGAATAGTGGGGTGACTCCTACGGTGAGCCAGGTGATTTTTGAGTAGAGTTGGTTTTTTTTGCTCCGCAGACCTTTTTCCTTTTCGCGGAGTTCGCGGCGTAGTTGAAGTTCTTTGGCGATGAGGTCGCGGTATTTTTTTTGATCTTCCGCCGTGGGAATGACGGTTTTGTCTTTCTCCTGTTGTTGTTGAAGTTTTTGCAATGAGGCGATGGTTTCTTTCATCTCATCTCGGGCTTTTTCCACATCTCCGCGAAGTTCTTTGGCAAACTTCGTTTCCATTTCTTTGACGATGGTAAATGGGCGAGTGGTGGCTGCCCGGCTGCGGGCTCCGATGAGGTGTTTGGAGCCTGTGCATTGATCGAGGATGTTTTCGAGTAGCGCGGCGTTGTTGTTGATGGCGATATGGCCTTGGGGTGAGGATTGGAAGCTGGCGACATCGTGGAGGAAATCGACATCGGATATCAGATAGACCGTGCTTTCTTTCACGGAGGTGAGGAGTGATTTTTTAGGGGACTCCGGTGATGCGGATGGATCACCTTTGGGGAAGGCTGTGGTGAATTTTCCCTGAACGCGTAGGACGAGGTCAAAGCTGTGGCCGGTGGGGGCATTGCGGGAAAATAGCCCTGGGTCGGGTTCTGATCCTGAGTTGGCAGCGATGAGGATGACTTCATCCGAGCTTCGCAGCAGGGGGTCGATTTTGAGTCCTTTGTCCGCGTTGATCGTAAATCCTGCGGCGAGTGGGAAGTAGAGGTTTTCAAATCCTCGGGTGATGATGTCATCTTCTGAAACGATGGCATCTTTTCCTAGCGCAAGGTGGGCATACATCCGTCGGTTGTCGCCAAAGTCGGAGGCGAATTTGCCATCGGCAATCACCGAGGTGCTGTCCATGCCTATTCCCCAGGCGGGCAGCAGATGGGTGAGGTGGGAGAATTTTGGAGTGGCTGCGATACCTGCCATGGGATCGCCAGCAGAGGCGGTTAAGGCGAATGAGTCGAGGGCAGCGATGACGATGCCTCCTTTGAGTAAGTATTGATCAATGAGAAATTCAGTAGGCTCGGTGAGGTTGGCCGGGTGAATGAGCAAGAGGACGGGGATTTGTTGGGGGTCGAGCTCCTGAGGGGTCATTCCCAGGTCTTGTAGGTTGTAGCGTTGCTGGAGGAGTTGATAGATAATCCATGGTGGCTTAGGTTTTTCTCCGGGCTTTAGGGCGGGAGATCCAGCCATTGGCATGGTGGTCATCAGGCCTATGGTTGTTTTGTTGAATGTGCTGACATTGGCGATGGCGCTGGAGAGATGGTATTCAAGCATGGTCTCATCTTCAGGATCGAGTCTGGGGATGGTGGTTTGCTGATCGAGACAGGAGATCGAGAGTCCGAAGTAGAGGTTTTCGTCATTGATGCGCATGCCGCTGATGCCGTCGAGATTGGCTGAGTCCTCGGCATCGGTATCGGGTTGGGGGTCGATGCGTTCAATGCGAATTTGGCCGCGGGACAGGTTCTGATAGCGGTTCAAGAGGTCGTCAACTTTACGCATGTAGTTTTTAGCGCGCCTGGGCATGGCTTCGCTTTTCCGAGTGGCGTAATAGCGGATGATCACGCGGTGATCGAGTTCCGCCAGAATGGCTTTGGTGCCATCGGTGAGTGTGTGACGTTTGTCTTCTGTGAGGTCGATGTTACGGTTGCCGAGGGAGGTTGAGCTGACCAGCCAGTTCGAGAAGATGACGATGAGAATGACCGCAACGATGCCGAGGATGGCGCGTTGCGTCGGGTGGGTTGTTTTGGTGGTGGATTTAGACACGGATTTTTAGTTTGAAGACTTGGGATGATGATTGGGTTTTTTACCGCGAAAGAATGCGAAATGCGCGAAGTTGATATGCTTGGGGTGATACTTCATTTTTTAACCACGAATCTTACGAATCTAGCGAATCTTTTTTGCTTGGGATGATAAAAGTGGCATTCCTGATTTCTGATTTTTAATTCATGGTTGGAGTGCTGCGACTACGCCCGTTTGGCATTGAGGATGGCGCTGGTGCAGATGAGGCAGGCGATGATGATAGAGCCGAAATAGGTGAGGTCTTGGATGCGCACGGCACCTCGGAGTAATGGTTGAAAGTGGTCGAGCACGGCGGTGGAGACAATGGCATCGGTAGTGGCTGCTGAGAAGCTTTGGGCCATCACTCGGGCGACGTGCTCAAAGCCAATGACGACGAGCAAGACACAGATGCTACAGGAAATGATCAGGCAGGAAACTTGATCGCGGGTGAAGGCTGAGACGAGGCAGGTGATGGCAAGAAAGGTGCAGCAGATAAGAAAGCTGCCGATGTAGCCAGAGAGGATGGTGAGGTTGTCTGGATTACCCAAGGCGTTGACCGCCATCACCATCGGGTAGGTGAGGAAAAGAGCAATGGCCCAGACCACCGCGGCAGCCAGATATTTCCCGACGATCGCCGACCAGATGGTGGTGGGGAAGGTTCCAAGGAGCTCGATAGTGCCGCTGCGTTGCTCGTCCGACCAAAGTCGCATGCCGAGAGCGGGAGCGAGCAGCATGAAAATCCATGGGTGCCAGAAGAAGAACGACCACTCGAGGTTGGCGTCGCCCAGTTGGATGAAGTTGCCGAGGGTGAATGTGAGGAAGAGCGACATGAAAAGAAAGATACAGATCACCGCATAGGCGGTGGGCTGGGTGAAGTAACTTTTCAGTTCGCGTTTGAAGATGGTGAACATGGTGGGAGTTTGACTGGTCATTGGTCGGTGGTTGATGCGCTTGGGATGGGGGCTTGGGATGATGCCTGCGGCGCTAGACAGAATTAACAGAATTTACAGAATTTTGCTTGGGATGGGGACTTGGGTTGGGCATTCATTTTTTACTGCAAAATTGGCGGAAGTGCG
>CAYNNY010000071.1:0-10830 GCA_964398555.1 uncultured Verrucomicrobiales bacterium | reverse complement strand
TTAGATCTTAGATCTTAGATCTTGGAGTTTAGAGTTTAGAGTTTAGAGTTTGTGTCTCCCGTGGTGACTTGGCGGAAGAGGTCGTGGAGGGAGTTTGTGCCCGATTGCTCGCGTAGCTCGGCCGGGGTGCCATTGGCAACGATTTTCCCTTGGTCGATGATCAAGGCTCGGGTGCAGGCGGCGTCGACTTCTTCGAGAATGTGGGTGGAGAAGAGAATGGCTTTGGTTTGGCCAAGGCGGGCGATGAGTTCTCTGACTTCGTGTTTTTGGTTGGGGTCCAGTCCATCGGTAGGTTCGTCGAGGATGAGGACCTCTGGGTCGTGGAGTAATGCTTGAGCCAGACAGGTGCGGTGGCGGTATCCTTTGGAAAGGGTGCTGATTGATTGGGGGGCTACATTTTCTAGAAAACAGGTTTCAATGGATTGATCGACGGCGGATTTGTTGGCTTTGCCGCGCAGGCCACGCATCGAGGCGCAGAACTTGAGAAAATCACGCACAGTCATATCGTCGTAGAGTGGGGCTGATTCCGGGAGGTAGCCAATTTTGCTTTTTGCCTGCTTCGGGTGGTCAATCATCGAGATGCCACAAATGGAGACATCTCCACGGTTGGGAGTGAGGAATCCGGTAACCATGCGCATGGTTGTGGATTTTCCTGCGCCATTGGGACCGAGGAACCCAAGGACCTCACCTTGGTTGACAGAGAAAGAGAGGTTGTCGACCACGGTTTTCGTGCCGAACTGTTTGGTGAGATTCTTAACTTCAATCATAGTGGATGATTTTAACGCCGATGAACACCAGCGCACGGGAGAATCTTATGGATACGGCTAATAATTCAAGCGGAAAAGATGTTTTCCTATTTACTTGGTATTCATGGGTGTATTTTCCCTCAAAGGCTCTGTAAGCATCCTCCAGAGCCTCGGCGCAGTGAGGGTATTTGCGGTGGCTGTATGGGTTGAATTTGCTGTCGCCCTTCGACTGGAGAAATTCGCCAAAACTTTCGGCATCGAAAAAGCCATCAATCTATTTGTGGATGTCTAAAGCACGGACCCCATCCAACTTTTCAGTGCGATCCGCATGGCTCGAAATTTTCATGATGCCAACACCCTAACGTAGTGTTCGGAGTGATTCAATCTCATTTCCCAAGAAGAGGAGTTTGACCTTTGGGGCGAAAGAGTCTATCGGTTGCCTATGAATGAAGTTGATGCAGCGGGGAAGATACTCACTACGATGTTGGGTAAATTGGGGTTTCAGACGGAGCTTGAAGTGACGGAGAGCGCTGATGGGCCTTGTTTGAATATTATCTCGGAGGAAAGCTCAACGCTTATTGGTAAGCATGGGGATCGATTGGAAGATCTTCAGTATTTGACCAACCGTATTTTGATCAAGCACTATCCGGGTGCGCCACGTATCCACGTGGATTGCGACCATTTTCGGTCGAATCAAGAAAGGGCATTGCTTGATGATGCTCGGGCATTAGCCACGCAGGTTGTGGAAGACGGAAATGAGCAGAAGTTGAAGCCTTTGAATGCCTACTATCGACGTCTTGCTTACAATGCGCTTTCAGAAATTGAGGGCATTAAAACGAGTTCTCCGAGTGGAGATTCACGATACAAGCGCATCTTGATTGAAAAGGCGTAGTGGGTGGTGTTTCGTGTTCGTGGTTATTAAAATAAATTCGTAACGATGAAAACTCACCGACTTGTCTTACCCGAAGATCTTAACCAGTATGGTTTTCTTTTCGGTGGTAAAATGCTCGCTTGGGTGGATGAGGCGTCTTGGATTGCGGCGAGCCTTGATTTTCCCGACTGCCGGTTTGTCACGGTGGGCATGAATCAAGTCGAGTTCCATCATGGTGTGGCTAAGGGGGTGATTCTTGAGATCGACTGCCGACAGCTGAAACGTGGTTGCACCTCTGTGAGCTATCAGGTGGAGGTGAGGCGAGGTCGGCATAAGGAGACTGGTGTGATCTTTTCGACCTGTGTCAGCTTCGTCAATGTGGACCTGCAGGGGGAGAAACTTAAAATTTAAAATCAAATGCAGGAAGATCGGATAGAAACAACAGATATCATTCTCGCGCTGGATCGCTCGGAAGATCAGGAGGCTTGGCGGAAGAAATTGGCCCGCAAGCTTCGGGTGCATCCACGGCAAATTAAGCAGATGCGTCTGCGCAAGCATTCACTGGATGCTCGGAAAAAGGATCTGAAGGTGCAGTTAAGGATTGAGGTGGGCATTGGTATGTCATTGCCAGCAGATCCGGAGTATCAGCCGGAGTATAGGCCTGTTTCAGAGTCGGCCCGTCAAATGATTATTGTGGGTTGCGGCCCTGCTGGCATGTTTGCGGCGCTGCGTGCCATTGAGTTGGGTTGTAAACCTATTGTGTTGGAGCGGGGGAAAGATGTTTCTGCCCGCCGCTTCGATCTGGCTCCCATTCTGCGGCAGGGGCGCGTGATTGAAGACTCTAACTACTGTTTTGGTGAAGGGGGTGCGGGCACGTTTTCAGATGGAAAGCTTTACACGCGCGCTACCAAGCGAGGTCCTGTCCGCGATGTGTATGAAACCTTTGTGGCCCACGGGGCTCCACGGCGTATTCTCACCGATGCCCATCCGCACATTGGATCCAACCTATTGCCCAACGTGGTGAAGGCGATTCGAGAGAGTATCCTCAAAGCGGGGGGCGAAGTGCATTTCGGAGCGAAAGTCGTCGAGTTTCTCCGCAGTGAAGACGGGAGTTTCATCCGGGGCGTGGCCGTGGCTGACGGGCGTGAGTTTACTGGCGATGGTGTTATTCTGGCGACGGGTCACAGCGCACGGGATATCTATAAAAAATTCGCGGAGGAGCAGATCCTGATGGAGAAAAAAAGCTTCGCGGTCGGCGTGCGTATTGAGCACCCGCAGCCATTGATTGATAGCATTCAGTATCATTTTGCCCGAGGCACACAGCGGCCGAGGATTCTGGCCGCGGCCAGTTACCGACTCGCTTGTAAAATCGGGGGCAGGGGAGTGCATTCTTTTTGTATGTGCCCCGGTGGATTTATCGTGCCTGCCGCTACGGAGAACGATGAAGTGGTGGTGAATGGGATGTCGTTGGCGCGCCGTGATTCTCCATTTGCCAATAGCGGATTGGTGGTGAGTGTTGAGCCGGAGGATACTTCGTCGTTTGATCGTGAGCATGGCATCCTTTCGGGGATCGCCTTTCAGAAATCGATGGAGGTGCAGGCTTCCCAGACTGGTGGAGGGATGCAGAAGGCTCCTGGGCAAAAAGTCACTGATTTTCTCGCCGGTAAGGTATCGGCGCATCTTCCTGATACGAGCTATTTCCCAGGTCTCACCAGCGCGCCACTGCATGAAATCATGCCCGAGTTCATTCGCACACGGATGCAGACGGGTTTGAAGAGGTTTGGTCGCGAGATGAAGGGATACGTGACCGACGAAGCTGGATTGATCGGATTTGAAACCCGGACCAGTAGTCCGTTACGTATTCCTCGGAATGAGGATGATCTACAACACCCGGAAATCAAAGGGCTTTTTCCCTGTGGTGAGGGTGCTGGATATGCCGGAGGTATTGTTTCCGCCGCCATCGATGGTATGAAATGCGCTGAAGCTGTGGTTGCTGGAGTGAGTAGCCACTCATAAGCAAACAGACAAAAAAACCGCAGCTTGATGGTGCTGCGGTGAGGCTGGGAGACTTGACTAGATAAGACTGGAGGAGAGTGAAAAAGTAGCCCTACCAGGAATCGAACCTGGAAATGCGGAATCAAAATCCGGTGTGTTACCAATTACACTATAGGGCTCTTGAAATAAGAGGTGTTAGAGCGTGTTTCGATCGCTTGGCGGTCGGTATCGCTGCTGACGGCGGAGTCTCTAATGTGGAGCGTGATGATTTGCAATAGTTAAATGGAAAAAAATGAAGAAAATGGTGTTCCTTGTGGATCTGTGTTAAGGTCGGCCACTCGGATGACATTTAGTATGAGAGATTTAGCGATTACCAGCTTCACAAAGGGGTGAGTTTGGTATTGAGTGTCCTTACACAGTACACAGAGCTTCTATTGACGATTGAAGAACTCCCACAGACCAACGGTTATATTATGAACAAACATCCTTTTTTACTCATCGCATTTTCAGCATTGACCATGCTGGTTGCGTGCTCGGCCAAAGATAAGGCCAAAGTTAAAACCACCCCGAACGCGGGGTATCGTTCGCCTTCGGTCAGCGGACCGGCCTTGCGGAATCCAAATATCACGCTATCCAGTGATATTTCTGGTGCCAAGAGCGTCACCTATTCCAAGGTGAAAACGAGTCTGCCCTATATTGCGATGACATTTGATGATGGTCCTCATCCCCAGAATACTCCACGGCTGCTCGATATGCTGCGTAAGCGCAATATTAAGGCGACCTTTTATGTGGTAGGCCGTAATGTGAGCCAGTATCCGCATATTGTCCGTCGTATCGTGTCTGAAGGGCACGAGATTGCCAATCACAGCTGGTCGCACGGGAACCTTTCAAAGATGAGCGATGCCGGAGTGCGGAAGGAACTGAGTAAAACACGTGATGCGATTGTCGCTGCCAGCGGTGTGCAGCCCCGCACGATGCGCCCGCCTTATGGAGCGCTGCGATCCAGTCAGCGCGCTTGGGTGTATCGCGAATTTGGTTATCCGACGATTCTTTGGGATGTTGATCCTCTCGATTGGAAACGTCCTGGGCCATCGGTGGTGACTTCGCGCATTCTCAGCAATACTCGGAATGGATCAATCGTCTTGGCGCATGACCTGCACAAATCAACGGTCGATGCTATGCCGGCCACCTTGGATGGGTTACTTCGGAAAGGCTTTCATTTTGTGACGGTCTCCCAGTTGTTGGCTTTGAATCCTCCTGCGTCCACGGTTCCTGCCGCCGCTGTGAGGTAGGTGGAGTGGGCTTGTTGTAAGCTGGTTATTGCTTACCACTATGTTTGGGGGAGATTATTTTGAGTCGCGGGCCAAGCTGGCTGATTTGGCGGCACGTGTTATCGAATTAGCCGATAAAACGGGCGCTGATCAATCTTCATTAAAAAATGATGATATTGCGGAGGGCTTGGTGAGTCCATATCTTTTTATCGCCTGTGGCGAAGTGAATGCGGGTAAGTCCACACTCTTGAATGGAATTTTTGGCTCTGAGGTTTGCGCCGCAAATGGGACTTCGGCGGCAGCTAGATTGCGCTGGTTTCGCTATGGGGATAAAATTAGGAATAAAGAGATCACACCGCAGGTGGAGGAGTGTTACCGTCCAGTTGAGTTTTTGAAACATTTCAATCTGATTGATGCTCCGAGGGCTCATTCCTCCGTCAATGATCAACAGCAGATAGCCGAACGTTTTTTTCCTGCGTCTGACCTTATTTTCTGGGTGATTCCCGAGAGTAACCCATGGGGGGCATCGTTATGGGATTTTATTTCGAGTCAATCTGAGACGATTCTCCAAAAATCGGTGCTGATCTTACAGCAGAAAGATTCTGAGGATCGCTCGGATACAGATATTATCCTTGGCCATGTGAGGGATCTTGCACGGCAACGACTCGGCCATGTGCCTCCTATTTTCCCTGTGTCATCGGAGGCTGCATTGCAAGCTAAGTTAGCCAATCCCATCGATGCTAAGCTTTGGCACCAGAGTGGATACCCCGAGCTGGAGCAGCATATTGCCGATGCGGTGGATCATTCTCCGGCACGACAAAGGATGCTGGTGGATATCCGAAAAGCCATCGCGGATGTGCTGCGCAATATCGAACGATCCGTGGAACTGCGGGCCAGTCAGCTCAAAGATAATGAGCGGTTTCTTCGTGGACTGGAGGCCGAGGTGGATGGCGAACGGAAGAGTCACTCCTCCGATTTTGACCTTAAATTTGCCGAGATGCGTGAGGTGTTTGCGGGAAAAAACAAAGAGTGTAAGCGTTACGTTCGGCGCAAGCTCGGGTTTTGGTCGACGCTCAAGAGTTTGTTCACTGCGGAAAATACCACCAAGACTATTGAGACCTGTTTGGCGGATTCGATTGAATCTTCCGTGGAGGCCCAGGCGAATATTGACGGGGGCCATTTGGTGGCTGATTGTCGTAAGCATTGGGAAACCGTGCGTCCGAGGGTGAAAGAAAAGCTGTCGATCCATCTGGATGATTTTGATTCTGTCGGGGATGGTTTCAATGCCATTTGCGAGAGTTTCAATGAGCGCATGGCCCACTCTGCTCGGCAGGCTGTGATGAACCTGAGAATCCGGAAAGCGCTGAACCCTCAAGTAGTGGAGCGGCGAGAGCACTTGAAAACATGGCTTTATCTTACCCTTGTTTTCTTTCTGTTTGCAGGGATGTCTGGGGCTTTGAGTGTTGGGGCCGGTTTATATATTTCAGTCGGGCTATTAACTCTGGCTTTTCTCAGTGCTCTGGTTTTTACGATTCGCGTCCGGTTTACTGGGAAAAAAATCACCAAGTCCTTGGGGCGTCAGCTTGAAAGCGCGAGGATATCATTTGCCTGGGCGATCGAGCGTGATTACAAAGATGGTGTCCGTGGGTTTTATATGGAATACAGTAGCCTTCTCAGCAGTGTCAGACGCCATATTTTTGAGGCTCAGCAGGAGTTTCAACCTAATCTTGCGCAACGTAACAGGCTTTTTCTCGAGCTGATGATTATTGAGCGCGAGATGTAGGGCGGGGGAGTTGTCAGTTTTCAGTTGTCAGTTGCCAGTTCCTTGGGTAGCAATCAGTCATGCGACGCAGAGGTAGAGAAGGAGAAGCTAGGGATAATAAACATGCACGAGGATCCCGACCTGGGAGAGGAGCGAAAGCCCGTCCCGAAGAGGATATCTATGAGCTGATTCAAGCTCAGGACGCTCCGCTGCTGTTGATTCTGGATTGTGTGCAGGATCCTCATAATCTAGGTGCCATCCTTCGCACCGCCGATGGAGCAGGTGTCACTGCTGTGATTGCCCCCCGCGATAAATCAGCCAGTATCACAGATACCGTGCGCCGTATTTCCGTGGGTGCCGCCGAGAGTGTCCCGTTTATTCAAGTGACCAATCTTGCCCGCACCATGAAACGTCTCCAAGATGAAGGCGTATGGCTCGTAGGCACCAGCGATGCCGGGAGCGGCACACTTTATGAGACCAAGCTCACTGGGCCTTTGGCTATCGTGATGGGGGCTGAGGGGACGGGTATGCGTCGTCTTACCGAGGATGGCTGTGACTTCCTGATCAAGATTCCTATGGCTGGTAAAGTCGAGTGTCTGAACGTCAGCGTCGCCACTGCTGTATGCCTCTATGAGGCGGTTCGACAGCGGACCGTGGGATCTTAAACCCCGTGGACGTGGCTGCGCTGGGTCTCTGGCTGCGCTGGGTCTCTACTTCCAGATTGCTGTAATGGCGTCGCATGCGGCGGATCTCAAAGTGCATGAGCACTGAGATGATCAGAGCCACGACAAAGGCGATGTAGGTATTGGTGGCGGACCAGCCAAAGGTGTTCTCAAGCGGCATTTTTCACGCGCTGTAGGCATAAACGGATCCGATCGAGACGTGGATGCCAACGGCTGAGCCGGCAATGAGCCAACGGTTTTTCATGGTAGCAAGATGGTGCGGTGATGGGTGAAAAGTAAGGGAGGTTCCCCCCCTGAGCCTTTATGCCAGATCATCGATCCTCTGTCTAAGCCGCAACTTGCGAAGATATCTCGTATTTTGCTTACTTTAGAATGCCTTGGCGTAGGTGTCGCAACGGTTGTGCCAGCCCGCTTTCCAGCGCGATTCTCCGCGAGCAGAGGGGGAGTTTTGAATGCGCCGGTCCAAACATCGTTTCGCGGCAGCGGCGAACTCGCGTGCAGCGGGTTGCCCGGAGGGTGTGTTCCGCATTTCCATCAGCACCCACATCACCCCCCATCCCTGGCTGTTGTAGCGTTCAGTGGGGTTGGTGCCGTCTCCCTTAAAGTTGACGTAGTCAATCAAGGCGTAGGTGCCGTTGGACGTTGTTGAGATCTTCTGGTAATTGGTTTGGATTCTGGCGCGCTGGGAAGATGGGGCGGAGGCCATGATTTTTGGCAATGCAGTGCGACTGGTGGCAATGATGTAGTCGGTTTGCAGTGCGACGTTGTTGGCTAGGTATTTGCGCAGCTCTTGCAGTCTGGCCCCATTGAAGTCCTTAGTAAAGGCGGCGCGGCTTGCCCATGGGCAGTGAGGGTTGCTGACGACCCATGCGGGGATGCTTTGGCTGCCACGCTGCTGCGCATAACGAATAAAGAGGGGGAACGACTCCGTCCAGCGACCGTTAAACCCCTTGGGATACCAAATAAAGTGACCAATCCCCATGGAGGGGAATTCTTCACCGACATTCCAGTGAGTCAGGCCTGAAACTTTACCGCCCGATTCATTTTGCCAAATCTTCAGGCCTATTTTTTGTCGGCTCGCGGCAGAAAGTCCGGAACTGGCAGGCTGCCCCAGAGTGGCATTTGCGGTGGCTGGTGGTGAGCTGTCCGCAGGCGAGCATGATAAAACGGAAGCTATGATGCCAAGGGAAAGAGCGATGGGGAAAACTTGCATGATGCTGAAAGCATAACGAGCGACCTCATCACGCCAAGAGAGAAGTGGATTTTTTTAAGTCGAGGCTGTGTGTGTTTCTGTAGGATTTATCTTGATTCTGTGTTCTAGATTCTTGATTCTGTCCTTCAAGATGCCTGTTTTACTGAAATACCTGATCACTTCTGGCCTGGTGGTGTTGATTTATGAAGTCGCTCGCCGCAGTGATCGTTTGGGGGCCTTGATTGCCGCGTTGCCGATGGTGACGGTGTTGGCGATGACCTGGATGTTTATCGAACTCAAAGGCGAGGCTCAGACAGAGAAAATTGCCAATCACGCCTATTATACGTTTTGGTATGTCATCCCGACCTTGCCGATGTTTTTGCTCATCCCGTGGATGCTCAGACGTGGCTGGCATTATGGGTGGAGTTTGTTTGCTGGGTGTGTGCTTACCGCGATTTTATTTCTTCTCACCGTTTGGGTGATGAAGCGATTCGGCGTGGATCTAATGTGAGCCCCTTCGGGGCAGATTCAAGATTCAAACGTGATTTGTTAGGATTCTGCCGAGGGTTTGCTGTCATGTCTTGATTCTTGATTCTGCGAGCGATAGCTAGCTATTTGACAATGCTGACAGGTGTGCCTTTTTTTACCTTACTGTAAACGATGGGCACAGCCTTGTAGTAGGTTCGAACGCAGCCGTGAGAGGCTGGATAGCGTGGCACCTTTCCTTTGTGCATACCGATACCATCCCAGCTAATACGCATCCAGTAGGGCATGGCGGCTCCTACAAACTTACCACCTTCCGGAATAGGATCCTTCCGAGCATCTGCATTGCGTTTGACGACCTCTCCTTCGGCATCATAGATCTTGCCATAGGTATTTGATCGTTTATCGGTCGGCAATTTTTCAAGAACTTCGTAGCGGCCTGGAGGAGTGGGGAAGCTGGAGTTTCCTGAGGAAATCGGGTAATCCATTGCCAGATCCCGACCATTCATCAGGTAGGCACGCTGGGCTGACAAGTCGATGCGGATACTGGAGTTTGAGCCGTTAGTTCGTGTGAGCACATCCTCGTTTTTCCAGATGGCGTAGTTTCTAGGATATCCCTTCTGGGCGCGAAAGTGGGCGTAGGTCCCTGAGGCAAATGGATTAACATGTGCCGCTTTCAATGGTGCCGATTGTCGAGGGTTCGGGGTGTTTGGGTCCCCGCAACTGCTTAAGAAAAGCGTGGTTAATAGAGTGCTGGAAATGAGGATAGGGAGTTTTTTCATACGGTCGTATCGATTGTTTGTCCGATCAAATGTGTCATTCGATCAGCGCATTCTAGAGCAAATGACAGGCTAGGCAAGGGCGATTTATCAAATAGTGAGGATTCGTCAGGGCGTTTGATCGTCCGTAAAAATATATAGCTCTAATGCCTAAACGGCATTAGAGCTATACTGTAAGGGTGTTTTTTGGGGAGAGTTTTTTAGGGTGAGTCGGTTGACTTGGCCAGCTCAGTCAAACTATTTTTAAAAATGTTTTTTAGATGTGGTGAGTCTTCTGTGATGCCGATGAAAATAGAGTGGAGCGGTGTATCGGGGCTTGCTATCGTCATCCTGGGCATTCATTTTCTCAGCGGATGCATAATATTAAATTTGGTGTGATGGCGGTGATTTTACTGCTTTTTTGTGATCAGCGGCTTGCTGCTCAGGCGATCTTGGCTCCACCATTTGGATTGCACTGGGGGGATACGCCGGATAAGGTGCTGGACTGGGCTCAAACTAAGAAGCTAGATATCCGGATTAAGATACTTGGAGATCATCCTGAGATTCGAGAAATTCGGGTTTCTGCGATTCGAGGTTCTTTGCCGGGGCATCAGGCGTATGCGCTCGATGCTCGATACCATTGGGGCAAGCTCTTTGAGGTGACGGTGCATTATGGCTCACCTGAAATGAAGGTTTCTCAAGTCAAGGCTGATTTTGAGCGGGTGAAGAAGGCGATGACTGGTAAGCACGGGGAGTTTGTGCCGAATAACAAGCAGAAGAAGAGCTTGGATGGGTATATTCGCAGCGCTGTTTCCTATCATGTAGAGCCAGTTTCAGGTTTGCTGCTTCTAATGGCGCTGACGGAAGTTGAGGATACGGTGAGAAAAAAGAGTTCGGCTCGGTTTTCGCTGCTGTATCGGAATGAGAATATTATTCCGAAGAAGTGAGCAAAATGGTGAGGAGCGGTGAATGCCCTCCTTCGCGTGGCTATGGCGGGCAGCCTTCGCCAAGACAACGGCTTGCCAGCCGTAGCCTTGGCGAAGGCTGGTGGAGGCGAGGGGAGTCGAAC
>CAYNNY010000070.1:6719-13943 GCA_964398555.1 uncultured Verrucomicrobiales bacterium | reverse complement strand
TTATTTTCACCTTCGTTATGAAGATATTAATTGTAGAAGATAATGATAGGTTGAGAAAGACGCTGACGGACTACATGGAGGATGAAGGCTTTGCCGTGGACTCTGTTGATAATGGTTTGGATGCCCTTCACATGGGGCTTAGAGGGAATTACGATCTTATCTTATTGGATGTGATGCTTCCGAGTCTCTATGGCTGGGATGTGCTCAAGGCTCTTCGCGGGGCTGAGAAAACCATGCCCATTTTGATGTTGTCTGCTCGCGATCAGTTGGAAGACCAATTGCAAAGTGCTAACATGGGGGCGGACGATTACATTACAAAGCCATTTGATATGAATGACTTGGTCGCTCGGATTCACCTCGCTCTTCGCCCGAAAACTGACACGCCCGACGAGCTGTTAAGAATGGGTTCCCTTACCGTGAATGCGGCATCCAAAGTAGTCGCGATTAATGGCAAGCCCGTTGAGCTTGCGGCCCCTGAGTATGCATTGCTTGAAGTGTTGATGCAGGCTGGAGATAGGGAGGTATCTCGTTATGAGATTATCCAGAACTTGTTGGATCCTGATGATTCGATGGTGTCGATCACACTGGATTCTTATATCTATATGCTTCGTCAAAAAATAGGGCAGCACCGGATTCAAACGCGAGGTTCCGGGTATCAGATGATGGCATTGGATTATGATATGGCGGGTTAGCGTAAGGAGCATGGACGCCCTCGTCCATGGGCTGCCTATTGAGTGGAGAATCAAGAATGGAGAATCAAGAATGAGGGCATGGACGACGCACGACAGGGAGATGTGGACGGGGGCGTCCACGCTCCTTAGATGTGGACGGGGGCGTCCACCCTCCTTATTTGCTTGCTGTCGAAAGTAGAGAAGTTAGGGTTTTCGGCATGCGTGAGTTCCTTGATGGAGAAGCTGAAATACTTAAACACGGGCAGCAGCTTCCTCACTGGCAGCAGGGGGAGGTGATGCAGTTTGTGACCTTTCGTTTGGGTGATGCCATGCCGGTATCCAAGCTGAACGATTGGCGAGAGCAGCGCGATATTTGGTGCCGATGTCACCCCGAGCCGTGGGATGAAAATACGCGGACGGAATATCATCGTCGATTCACCGCTCGGTTGGAAATGTGGCTGGATCAGGGGTCTGGAAGCTGTTTGTTTAAAAAGATGGCACATCGTGAGGAGCTCGAAAAAGTTTTTTTCTATGATCAGGGAGTGCGTGTGGATCATCATATTTGGGTGATTATGCCCAACCATGTGCATATGGTTTTTACGCCAATGTTTCCTTTGCCTAAGCTCATTGCTGGGTGGAAAAGCATTTCTGCTCGTAGGATCGGGCAGGGGAGTATTTGGCAGAGAAATTACCGAGATACCTTGATTCGCGATAGCTCGCATTTTACCAATGCTGTGAGATATATTCGGAACAATCCAAAGAGCTTGCAACAGGACACTTTTTCTCTGTGGCAAAGTGATCGGGCTTTGGCGATTTCTTAAGGTAAGGAGCATGGACGCCCTCGTCCATTGGCTGCCTATTGGGCAGAGAATCAAGAGTGAAGAATCAAGAATGAGGGCATGGACGACGCACGACAGGAAGATGTGGACGGGGGCGTCCACTCTCCTTAGGGGTGGGCGCATGAACAAAGTTCCAGAGTTCATCTTGCGTTCATGTTCGTTCAGGTAGGGTTCTTTTCTCAGTCACCTATCTTTATGAGAAGTTGGTCTGGATTTTGCTAAAATCAGAAATAATAACCAAATACAGATGATGAAAATATACTTATACTTCGCTTTGATCGCACAACTTGTGAATTCTGCTCTCGGAGCTGAAATTACCAGCGTGACCCCCAGCAGTGCCGCGCCTGGCGATACGGTGACGGTAACGATGACGGTGGGTGGGCAGGGGGTTCCCCCTTCACAGGTGCAGCCAACTTCGATGAGTATCGGGAGTGTAGCCGGCACTTCGGTCAGCCGTTCCAACAATGACTGCACGGCGACATTTACGATTCCCGCAGCGCAGTCGGCTGGGACCCTCGACTGTGTTGTGATTTTCCCTTCACCCAATGGGGCGATTGAAATTACTCTGACAGGGGGCTTCGAGGTGACGGCGGGTGCCAATGCCCCGCCGAGCATTACGGCAGAGCCTGAGTCTCAGACGATTGTGTTGGGTGTGGGGCCGCGAGTTTTTCGGTAACGGCGGATGGGGCTGATCCATTGACTTATCAGTGGCAAAAGGACACGGTGGATATTGCGGGGGCGACGAGTGCCACGTTTACTATTGCCGCTATTGCAGAGGCGGATGCTGGGGAATACCAGTGTGTGGTGACCAATGTGAATGGCACGGTAACTTCTTCTGCGGCATTGCTGACGACGATTGATTTGAGCGATCCGCTGAAGCACAGCTACACGATCGTCGATACCGGACAGAGAAAATTCTATGATGACAGCACAACCATCGCTCAACCCGCAGAGGGGGCTGATCACTACGGTCAGGATGGCCAATACATCGGCAACCAGCCGACTTACGTAACCAGTGCGGACGGCAAGAGTGTGTATGATTATCACACTGGGTTGACTTGGACGCAGACGCCGGATCTCAATGGCGATGGCACGATCGATGTGAATGACAAAAAGCTTCAGGGGGACGCCGCTGCCTATGTGGCGACGCTGAATGCCGCTAATTTCGGTGGGTATAACGACTGGCGATTACCATCGATCAAAGAGATTTACTCGCTGATGGACTTCCGTGGCACGGATCCAACCAGTGATGATCAATCGACGTTGGTGCCATTTATCGACACGGATTATTTTGATTTCGGCTATGGTGATACGGGGGCGACTCCGGCAGAGCGCACGATTGATGCGCAATTTGCGACGACATCGATCTATGTGGATACCGTCATGGGCGGACAGACGGCGATGTTTGGTCTGAATCTGGCGGATGGTCGGATCAAGGGCTACCCGCTGACGGCGGATTTCTACGTGCTGTATGTGCGTGGTAATACCGACTACGGTGTGAATGATTTTGTAGATAATAGCGATAACACCGTAACCGACAATGCCACGGGACTGATGTGGCAACAGGATGACAGCGGCTCGGGTATGCTTTGGAAAGAGGCTCTCGCTTACGCCGAAGCCTCCACCCACGCGGGTTATGGGGATTGGCGTCTGCCCAATGCTAAAGAACTGCACTCGCTCCTGGACTACACTCGCAGCCCGGCAACAACGAGTTCACCTGCGATTGATGCTATTTTCACTTCGACTCAAATCACCAATGAAGGCGGCGAAGTGGATTATCCCTGGTACTACACGGGCACGACTCACGCCCAGCAGGGTGGCGGTGCGACCTATGCGGTTTACCTCTGCTTTGGCCGAGGCACAGGGTATTTTAACAGCGCTTGGCAGGATGTGCATGGCGCGGGTAGCCAGCGTAGTGAGTTGAAGGTGTTTAACACGACGGGCTACACCCAGGAGGGCGCGTTTGGAGGCTATTATTTCACCCAATCCCCTCAGGGCGATTCGGCTCGATTCTACAACTATGTGCGCCTTGTGCGTGATGTGCCGGAGGTAATAGTCAACGTAGCGCCTACGCTTAGCTTGAGCGGTGATTCGGCTGAAGTTTCCGGTGATCCTGTTTCCAATTTAAACTTTGCGAGTGCCAGTGGTTTAGCGGCTGGTGAAAGCGTGCTCGGCTACACGGTGACGGTGGATGATTCGTCGCTCTTTAGCGTGCAGCCTGCGATCGATATCAATGGCACATTGACCTACACGGGCTGGAGTAAAGTGTATGGAGTCGCGACGGTGACGGTCACTGTTCAGGATGATGGTAGCACGGATAATGGTGGGGTGGATACCTCTGATGAAATGATTTTTACCATCACAGTGCGTCCGGATTATTTCGTAATTCAGGCGGCCTTTGATCCGAATCGCTATGCGTCGCTCGGTGATCTAGCACTGCTTTCGACCGATACGATCGTGATCGATACCGATGCGGGCACGATTACCGGCGCGGTGACTTTGAGCTCTGACATTGTGGAGACCGACCTGAGCGATGAAGATTACCGTATCTTCTGTTTCGACTCGGTGGACATTCCTGCGGGAGCGACCGTGACAATCACAGGCAGCTTGCCGATTGCGATTATTTCACGGGGTGATTTCACGCTTGCGGGCGATCTCAGTGTGAGCGGTGCGGATGGCGGCGATACAAGCGGATCTTTCCCCGTTGACCTCGTAGTCGAAGGCGCTGGCGGTGCGGGTGGCGATGGCGGACTGATTACTTTGGCCGCTCCTGATTTTGCGATCACTGGCTCCTTTGATGTGAGTGGCGGTGATGCGGGTGATAGTGGCGCAGCCAATGGCGCTGTGCCTGGGCCGGGAGGTGCTGATGGTGGCACTGCGGGCAATACTTACGCCTTATATACTGGGGACATCAATCTCACGGTTAATCGCAGCCATGGCGATGGTGGATCTGGCGTGCCAGATGGAATGAGTGGCTTGCCGGACGGCCCTGAGGGCGACGACTATGGACAGGAATATTATCTGAACACGCCGAGCTATTTGGGAGTCGTGCTCTACTATGTCGATGTCTCGACCCCAGCAAGTGCCGCGACTCAGGACGGACTGAGCTGGACGACTGCTTTTGCTGATTTACAAGACGCGCTCGCTTGCGCTGTTGCCGACGACGAAATCTGGATCGCTGCGGGGGTTTACTACCCGGATGAAGCAGAGGCGGCTGCGGAATCGTATGCCTCTGTGACGGCGGGGAGTAGTAGTTCTTCGTTCCGATTGATCGAAGGCGTTTCCATCTACGGGGGATTTGATGGCTCCGAGACAGCACGCTCCCAGCGAGATTGGGTCGCGAATGTCACGATCCTCTCAGGCGATCTCGATAAGAATGATACCAAGGTCAACGATGTGGTGGTTATTTCCCCGGAAACCAATACCACGGGCACCAACGCAAAGATAGTGGTCATTGGTGTCAGCAATCTGGATACGATTCTCGATGGTGTCACCATCACGGCTGGGTCTGGAAATGCTGGAGCCGGAGGAGTTTACGGCGGTGGCACCTTTCGGCGCTGTGTGATTCAGGGGAACTACAGCTCGAGTGAGACGGGTGGCATTTCTTCATTTGGAAGCCTCTTCACGCTCACCGAATGCGATATTCTCGCCAACACTGGAAACATCTTAGGCGGTGTCGGAGCCTACAATCTGGATGGATTCGAAATGACGTCATGCCGAGTGCAGGGAAATACTGCCACGACTACCAGCTCCAGTGTTGGGTGCGGCGGCATCGACCTCGGCCAGGGTGGTGCAAGACTCACGAACTGTCTGGTCACTGGCAACGTTGGCTATCGAAATGGAGGCATTGGAATGCGGGGGAGTGGAAGGCTTTCTATTTTCAACTCAACAATCGCGGGCAACTACGCCTACGAAACGGCGACGGCAGAGACAACGGGTGGGTTAGGTGTTGATTTGGGCGCAACGTGCTCTGTCTATAACACCATCATCTGGGCGAATGAATCACCGAAGAATGATAACATTTACGGCATTACCTATCGGGAGAATGCCTTGTTCGAGGGCGAACTGGCGACGGGATCAGGCAGCCTTGACGGACACCCTGGCAATGATCCGCAATTCCTCTCCTTCATTAACGCCTCTGCGACGGCAACCACCGCCGGCGATTTTCGACTCAACGGCGCAGCGACAGCCGTCGGTGCCGGCGATGATTTTTCTCTGGAGGATGATAAGGCTGACCTCGATGAAGATGGCGATGTAGATGAAGTTTTGCCATACGATCTCGATGGCAATGCCCGCGTTATCGACACGATGGATATCGGCGCGTATGAATACGTTGGGCCGACCTTGGTAGATCTCGGCACGGTTGCCCTGAGCCTAGACGAAAATGTGTTGGATTATGTGGATCTCATTGACCTAGACACTTTCTTTATTGAAAGCGGACTCAGCTATGCTGTCGAGAGCGCAAGTCCCTCAAGCTTAATGAATACCCAAATCACGGGGTCGGTCTTTGCCTCGCAGCCAGACTCAGCAGCGGGTGTCAGCGTGGAAATTTCCTTCACCGCGACCGATGCCGAGGGGAATCAAAACACCACCAGCTTTACGGTTTCGATTGTGAGTGCTGTGGAAGCCTTCCGCAGCACCTATGGTCTCGCCAGTGATGGCTCAGAGGACTCCGCGGATGCTTCCGGCAATGGTGTCGCGAATATCCTCTACTTCGCCTTTAACCTAGGAGATCCCAGTGGCACCGAATTCTCCTATGCCGATGTGGCCACAGGCACGATGGGCTTGCCAGTATTTGAGGCCACGGGCGCGGCAGATACTTGGACGTTTACTTATGTGCGGCGGGTGTCTACCTCAGATGCCACGTATGAAGCGCAATACAGCACGGACTTGAGCACTTGGAGCGGAGCGACGAGTCTTGATAGTGAGCTTCAGTCCACCACGGTCACCGCCATTGACTCCGACTACGAATTTGTCACCTTGGAGTTTGAACTCTCAAGCGGTGCGTTTTTCTTCCGTGTGGCGGTGGATGATGGGAAGTGAAGAAAGGCTCTCTGGTGGCAGGTTGAGTGTTGTGGTTGCAAAGTCTTTAACGAATTTTTATAAAAATCAGGAAGTAATAGCAACCGTGCGTATTAAATATGTGGCTAGGATACCTGTTTGAGCTGAGAAGTAAGAGTGAAGACATGGACTGACGCACGACAGGGAGATGTGGACGGGGGCGTCCACGCTCCTTATGAAAAAAACTTTCGAGGGTTCATCTAATATTCAGGTTGAGTGCGCTATAAGAGGCCAATCAACGACCTGATCCTTATGATGAACTGCTACACACCACCGCTTCTCCCGTCCTTTAAAGCTGTTGCCTCGCTCTCTGCGCTGCTCGCGCTCAGCGCCTCATCGGCGTTGGCTTACCCGTATGACGACTCGCAGAGTGACATCTCCACGACCTATGCCACCACCGGGGTCGAATCCCGCACGGACGGCACAGTGGAGACCTACAATATCCCGGTTTCAAATTGGGCGGATACGATCAGCTTTACAAAAATCCAAGGGGGCGACGGTGGTCGAGCGAAAGCAAAAGCATCCATTGGCTCCGATAAAAATGCCGATGGTGGTGGCGGTGCATTGATTGTCGCGACCTTTGCGATTCATCCCACGAATGCCAATGCTCTCCGCCCAGGCGGGGAAATTCGTTTTATCATCGGTAGTAAGGG
>CAYNNY010000070.1:1352-6619 GCA_964398555.1 uncultured Verrucomicrobiales bacterium | reverse complement strand
GCGGCGGATCCGATGGCGGTTTTGGCTGTGGCGGCGGCGGTGCGGGGTGGTCGAGCAGTAGCGATGGCCGTGGCGGCGGTGGTGGCGGTTACTCCGGTGGTGGTGGCGCTGGTGAGGATAACTCTGGCGGTGGTGCTGGCAGCTATCTCGATAGCATCGCATCGAGTGATAGCATTACCGAGCGCGGCGGCAGCAGTAAGCTCAATGGAGCGGTGGAATTTACCGCGGCCCGCAACAGCTCAAATGGTGACCTTGCGGGTGCCACCATCACCCTATCTGGGGATTCGCCGATGACGATTTACGACTTTGATGATCTCGTCGACCCAGGTGCCAGTGCCGTCGATACCTATGGGCAGTCAATCGTCTCGATGACTGCATCTAGCTTCAATCATCAGCCTGGAAATACCGGGACGTTTTCGATTAAATACACAGCAATCGATCAGTTTGGGCACACGAGCTCTAAAACAAGAACGGTCTATGTGGTCTCTGGCACCGCACCGACCTTTAGCTTGATTGGTGACGTCTCGGTCTCCGAAGACTCTGGCGCTTACTCGAAGTCCAGTTTTGCGTATAACTTCAATGCCAACGACTCTGGCCAGTCGCTGGATTCCTACGCCGTGAGTAACAACAATAATGCGTTGTTTTTGAGCCAGCCGTCCATCAATACCAGTGGTAAGCTGACTTTTACCCCCGCAGGCAACGCCAATGGCTCGGCAACCGTCACCGTGTTCGCGACAGACGAGCCGGATGATGCGTTGAACGGGACCTCTTCGAATAAGACCTTCACCATCACAGTCACGTCCGAGGATGATGCGCCGACGAGTATTTCACTCTCTAATAATACGCCGCTTGAGAATCAAACTGCGATCGGCACGATCTCGGCCACGGAACCCTTTGGGCAGTCGATTACCTATGCGATCACCAGTGGTGCAGACAAAGACTTTTTTGCCATCGATAGCGCCAGCGGTGTGTTGAGCTTTGTCTCTGCGCTGAACTTTGAAGAGCCAGAAGACAGCAATACTAATAATATCTACACCGTGACCGTGACCGTGACAGGGTCTGACGGATCGACGAATAAAAACTTCAATGTCTATGTGAGCGACACCAACGATACGCCGAACACCCCCGTCATTACGACCCTGTATATTGATGAAAATACCACATTATCGGGTGTCGTGTCATCGACCGATGAAGATGATGACTCGCTCACCTATTCCATAACGGGAGGGTTTGATCAGACAGACCTACAAATAGACGAGGAGTCTGGACAGCTGACCTTTCTCACGGCACCCGATTTTGAGAATCCTCATGATCATGATGCCACGGGCAACTATCGTATTAAGGTGAAAGCGTATGACGGCACCTCCTATTCATCCCGCGGCCAGTTCCATCTTGTGGTGAACGACGTGAATGAGACGCCGACCGCCATCCTACTAGACGCGGTCGATGCCGCGACGCTTTCCATGCGTGAATATGTGAATAATGGTTCTGTTTTAACAACGCTCTCGGCCGAAGACCCCGATGTAGATGACACATTCACCTACACCTTGCTGGACGATTCCAATGGAACGTTTGCTCTGGACGGATCAAACCTCGTGCTGGCGGACAGCAGCGGCATCGATCACAATACACTGACGCCCCACACCGTCGAAGTGCAGGTTAGCGATGCGGATGGGCTCACGCTGAACAAGACCATCACCATTAACATCACGGATGTGGATGAATCCACGATCGATGGATTCCGCGAGGCTTACGGACTCGCAGCTGATGGATCGGAGGACAATGACGATGCCTCGGGCAATGGTGTGGCGAACATTCTCTACTTAGCTTTCAATCTGGGGGACCCCAGCGGCTCAGGAATCACCTATGCCAATGCCACCTCAAGCACGATGGGTTTACCGGCATTTGAAACCACTGGTGCGACAGACACCTGGACGTTTACCTACGTCCGCCTTGTCGGAGTTAGCGATGTTGCTTATGACGCTCAGTACAGCACGGATCTGAGCACTTGGACTGATGCAGCCCTAGACGATGCCCTTCAATCCACCACAGTCACCGCAATCGACGCCGATTATGAATTCGTCACCTTGGAGTTTGTTCTCTCGGGGTCATCGAACTTCTTCCGGGTGGATGTGGGTGAGGGCATGTAAGGAGTGTGGCGCCCCTCGTCCACGGCTGCCTATTGCTGATCAAGCTATGACAGCGTGCGTGACTGATGCACGACAGAAAGCCGGAGACTGCAAGTCTCCACTCCATATTGTTGATCATCCCAAGACAGCGTGCATTCAATCTGTCGAGCGTCGTCCATGTCTTGCTTCTTCATTCTTTACTCAATAGGTAGCGGTGGACGAGGGCGTCCACGCTCCTTATGGAAAAACTTTCGAGGGTTCATCTTGGGTTCATGTGATCTGTGCATCATAAGGCGAGAGATGAAATGTTTTCTGTTATTACAAAAGTGTTGTTGTTCGCTGGTGGGTGCCGCTGTTTTATATGGAGGCATCAGCCAGACTGTTCAGGCTGAAATGACCTTGAGCCAGCCCAATGGTTGGTCTGGGTCGGTTTTTAATATGGGCTCGGGCGGGTTTGATGATGTGGTTGTGATTGAAAATGATTCCGTCGAGACGCTCCGAGGGCAGACCTTTGTCTGCAGGACTCCGACGGATGGAAATGCGGGCTGGGATCCCACGGCGGTGGTCATTCGTTTTCGAGGGAGCAATGGTGACCGGGTATTAGGTCCTGAAGACACTTGGAAGATTACCATTGTGGAGTGGCAACCGAACCTGGATGGAAAAGAGATGACGGCCTGGCTCAACGGCACGGCGGCGGATCCTCTTTCGGGATTCACCGCGCCGAACATTGTGATGCAGGATACGGGGGCATTTGCCGAGGATACGACGTTTTCCGGCTTTTATAAAACCCTGCAATTCACCCTCGATCCGACGGTTGAAGAATTCATGGAAGGCGGCAAGGTGTATGCAATTTATTTTAATTATAAAAATGCCGATGGTGACGATTTTCCGATTCAAGGTGGGGCGGGAGGTGAGAAGTCCGCTCCGGGCGTCATGCTCTATCAAAATGCCGGAGCCACTCCGAGCTATGTGGACGGCTCGTATTTCTATCTCAATATCCACGGGTCGGTTTACACTCCAGGCGACGGACGCGACTTAGCCCCGCAGTTTACGCTGGGCGAAGATATCGAGGTGCCCAAAAATTCAGAACCATACTCAGGGATTCAGGCGACCGATTTCGATGCGCTAAATGATGGCCAATCCTTGGTCGGCTATACCGTGAGCCATGATAACAATGCGCTGTTCCAATCCGACCCAGCGATTGATACCGATGGCGTCTTGACCTTCACGCCAGCGACTGGGGCGAGTGGGACGGCGACTATTTCCGTGTATGTCATCGACGATGGAGTGACGAATAATCAATCGGCCAGTCAGACCTTTGTCATCACGGTCACCGAGCGTGAGGTGCAAACGATCCATGTGAATGCCCGCACCCCGGCATTGGTAGCCGCCCAAGATGGCACGAGCTGGGCGACGGCTTTTGCCGATCTCTCAGATGCGCTTGCTTCCGCTGTGGCACAGGATGAAATCTGGGTGGCGGCGGGCGTGTATTTTCCCGACAAGGCCCGCGCTGGAATCGCCACCGTGACAGAGGATAGCACGGCATCTAGTTTTCAATTAGTTTCCGGAGTGGCTGTCTATGGTGGATTTCTCGGGACGGAAACCGAGCGGAGCGCGCGCGATCCAGAAAGCAACCTAACGATTCTTTCTGGCGACGTGGATCATGAGACCTATCCGGACACGACGTTCAACGGTATCGTGTCGGCAGATCCACTGTCTAACATTATTGGCGGCAATGCGGAAGTTGTGGTGCTCGGCGTCGCTGACTCGGATGCAATCTTGGATGGGTTTTTCATTACCGCTGGTTACGATACCGGCTACAGATCCGGCGGATTCTCGGGCGGCGCCACGCTTCGCGATTGTATTTTTCAAGGCAACGTCGGCGCACGCTCTGGAGCGATCAGCGCCTATGAAACGGCGATCAACTGTATCGACTGCAAATTTTACGCCAATGTGGGAGCCTCGGCAGGTGTGCTGTATGTCTATGCCTCAGATGTTTCCATGGTCTCGTGTGTTGTGCAGGGGAATGCGGCATCGACAGCTGGGAGTCGGATTTCATGCGGTGCGTTTCGGTTTACCCGTGGTAGTTTTAAATTGGTAAACAGTCTGGTGACGGGGAACTCTGGCGCCTCGACGGGGGTGTTGATTGTTGATTTTGCCTCGGATGGCAATACCTACACCATTGAGAATTGCACATTATCGGGAAACCGCGGCGACGAAGTGATCGATGGCCTGGGAGCGGGTGCGGTGAGTGCGCGAAGTGGCTCAGAGGTGGTGATTAAAAACTCGATCCTCTGGGGCAATGACTCTCCCGAAAATCGCGCGTTTTACGGACCCATTGTGCAAACGTCCAGCCTTGTGGAAGGGGTGAATCCTGGTGGGACGAACCTCGACGGCACTGACCTAGCAAACGATCCTCAGTTTGTCACTCCGATCAGCGCCTCATCCGCACCCAGCACCAGCGGGGGCTTTCGCATCGATGGAGGTTCGCCTGCAGTGGATGCTGGAGATGCAGGCGATCTCGGGGCAGACTTTGACGATCTTGATGCCGATGGCGATGTGGTGGAGTGGCTGCCATTGGACATCGATGGCAATGCCCGGGTCGATGGCACGATCGATATGGGGGCGTATGAGTATGTGGTGATCAGAGTTCTAACGCCTTTAGAATCTTTCCGCAATGATTACGGCCTAGCCAATGATGGCTCGGAGGATTTTGAAGATGCTTCGGGCAATGGGGTGGTTAATATTTTTTACTTTGCGTTTAATCTTGGAGATCCTAGAGGGGTAGAGATATCTCTTGCCGATCTAGCCAATGGCACAATGGGCTTGCCCGTCTTCGAGTCCGCCGGCGTCGCGGATACCTGGACGTTTGCTTATGTGCGTCTGGTAGATGGCGCGGATGTCACGTCTGAAGCGCAATACAGCACGGATCTGACTGGATGGATTGATGCCACGAGCCTAGATGGAGCCCTTCAATCCACCAGCGTTACCCCGATTGATGGCGATTATGAGTTTGTCACCCTGGAGTTTTCTTTTTCTGATGGCGGTAGTCATTTCTTTCGAGTGATGCTAAGCGAAGGCTTATAAGGAGTGTGGGCGCCCTCGCCCGCGGCTGCCTATTGAGCGAAGAATGAAGAC
>CAYNNY010000070.1:0-1252 GCA_964398555.1 uncultured Verrucomicrobiales bacterium | reverse complement strand
ATCGTGGATACCGCGCAAATCCGTTGTTTTGGGAATGTCACTCAAATTGAGTTTCCCAAAGAAGGTGAGGCGTTTTCCGGGCAGGACGCGCAATTGCTGGGTAATGCGCCCAGCTACAAAAACAATGGCGACGGCACAGTGAGTGATCAGGTGACGGGCTTGATGTGGCAGGAAGATCCTGGGGCGAAGATGTCTTTCCCTCAGGCCGTGGCGGGTGCATCGAAATGCCGTGTGGGAGGATATGACGACTGGCGATTGCCCTCGATCAAAGAACTTTACTCGCTGGTGATTTTTAGCGGGCTAGATCCCTCATCATTCAGCCAAGTGCCTGACCTGAGCACGGCATTTATCGATACCCGCTTTTTTAAATTCAAGTATGGTGATCCTAAAAAGCGTGAACGTGTGATCGATTCGCAATTTGCCACAAGCACGGAGTATGTGCACCTCACGATGAATGGCAACAAAACGGTCTTCGGTGTGAACTTTGCGGATGGTCGGATCAAGGGGTATCCTATCAAAAATGAACATGGACCGGGAGATAAACAATTCCACGTGCTCTATGTGCGGGGGAATCTTGCGTATGGGAAAAATAAATGGGTGGAGGGTGAAAAAGGCGTGATCCTCGATAAAGCCACAGGCCTGACCTGGATGCAGGTGGATAGTGGTCATCTCAAGGCGGGGAAGGGGAGAGATGGTAAATTGAATTGGCAAGAAGGTCTGGCGTGGGCGGAAGGGCTGGAATATGCGGGGCATTCGGACTGGCGGATGCCCAATGTCAAAGAGCTTCAAAGTATTGTTGATTACACACGCTCACCAGCGACAACCCATTCCGCCGCGATTGATCCTCTGTTCAAAGTGAGTCGGGTGAAAGAAGGGCCGGAAAATGATTACCCGTATTACTGGGCGAGCACGACGCATAAGCGGGGCGGCTATGGCGTGACCGCGGACTGCATCGTTTTTGGTAAAGGATACGGGTGGATGTATGATTTGAAGACGAAAAAGAAAAAGCTGATGGACGTGCACGGCGCCGGATGCCAGAGAAGTGATCCCAAGACGGGCGATCCCTCACTGACTCCGTATGGTCGAGGGCCGCAGGGAGATGTCTTGCGCATCAATAACTTTGTCCGCTGCGTGCGTGGCGGTAAAGCCGATCCCGTCACCCGTGGTCCCAAAGTGGTGGTTCCCGTGGTTCTTTCACCGGGTGCCTATTTCATCAAACGACTCGATAAAGACAAAGACGGCAAGGTCTCTA
>CAYNNY010000069.1:0-14035 GCA_964398555.1 uncultured Verrucomicrobiales bacterium | reverse complement strand
TTAAACTAAATCACCCGGGGTTCAAATCCCAGTCTGCGTACCCTCTGAAAGCCCTTAAGCATCAATGCTTAAGGGCTTTCTCCATTTTAGAGGGGGGACATTCAGCGCCATGACAGCACATGAACTCAGCCCGAAATATCAGATTTCATCCTCTCCATTATCGTTTCAGCTCAGTCGCTGATGTCCACGTTAACCTCAGAGACAGCGCCCCGAACCTCTTTTGATGCCGACTGGAAATTTGTATAGTTTGGAAAAATGCCAGACGGCTCCCATCTTGCCAAACTTGGAGTCGCAAACCACCCCGCTACATCCCCGTTCCAGGCATTTCATCACGCACCTGTTCGGTCCGAAACTGGCAAAGCCCCGCCTGCTCCGCCCAATAAGGCCAATCCTGAATAGCCGCCAGCACCTCCTCAATGATTTCGTCAGCATTGGGAATTCCACGGGACTCAGCGAGCTTCTTCAAATCAAGTCGTCCCACATCCACATTCTTCCCATTCACCGAAGCCGCTCTGATGCCGGAAGCTAACGCATTACAGGATCGCGTAAGGTCGTAAGCTGGAGACAAATGCCAGTCACCATCAGTATCCATCAGAAGAGCATGATTCTTTCCGTGATCGTCATCGTTACCCGTGAGCACATTAAAACAAGCCCTCCTAAAAACCTCCAAAACCTCACTTTCTTTCTCGGTTAACTGCTGAACCAGATCCATGAGATCTCGATAATCCAGGCCTTCACGCACCAAGGTGTGAGTGAGTCCTGAATAAGTATGCACATGGCGGCGAGATTCTCCCGGCCGATCAAAACGCTTTGAAATAAAATGGCTGGCCCCGTCATCACCTTCCAACAGTCCCGTTTGCGCCATCTGAATGCCCGCCGCTTTTGCCATCAATGAATAGGCATACTCCTCTCTTCCCTGCGCATACTCGGGATCGAGATCAAATTTCAGCAACCAGCGATCAAAACCCGAAGGCAACCGCCCTCCACCGGCGCACGTTTTTGAAAAATCCTGATTAAACCCCAACAGCACTTTCGGTTGAGCCCCACCCGATGACAGACCAGAACGCAGCAAACCTGGTAACAACTCCTTCGTGTCGCCTTGTAATACCGCGTGAGTGTTTTTAACAAGTTCAGCCACCTCAACGGTGAGTTCCTCCCTGAAATTGCCCGAGCTAACCGACGGCGTATATCCTATCGCTCCCATCGCGTGCCCCCCCGTGCAAGCCAATTTCTGAAGAGGTGTAACCCGATTCCATGGAATCCCCTTATCCTCAAAATAACACTTCATCATCTGCTCCCCCCACCAGTCCGGCAGACTATCGGCAAAAAGCCCAAACAACGGTCCAAAACTCGGCGTAGGCGAACACACCTCTCCCTCAAAATGATTGGGTAAATACACAGGTGATAGCTCGATCCCCCGAGCCGTCCATCCAGGGAAATATTCAAACATCACCCGGCCATCGCCAGTCTCGGTAAGATGCCCAACCACCGAGCGCTCGGATCCCCCCATATAGATCACTTCAATTTTCATTTCATCCATCTGAAAAGATCCTACTCACCCTCCACCAGAAAATCAACTCTCTCGCTTGCAATATCCACTCTACCGAGTAGCTTCCACCACAAATTTTAACATCCAGACTATGAAAAACACCATACTGATTACAGCCTTATCAGGGCTCGGACTGCTACTAACGCCTTTACACGCAGAGAACAGCACCGCCGATAAACCTGCCGCCACCGAAAAGAAAGCCACTCCAAAAAGCAGCACGAAAACAGCCACCCAAACCACCTACACCGTTCTCGTCAGTGGTGGTGGATGAGGTATCGCCAGTAGAGCCAGTTTGGCTCTGAACACTCAGGAAGGCATCAAAAAAATCATTCTCTCCGGACTTCGCGCCACCGTCATCATGAATGATGGCAAAGAACTCGACCAAGAAAAAGCCACCACGGCGATCAAAGCCAAAGGATTGGAGCTGAAGTCTTTCCAGAAGACTGAAACACCTATTCCAGCTGCCGTCTATCAAATCGCAGCGGCAGGCACCGGATGAGCATCCACCAACGACAAGGTCCGTGTGGCCTTGGAAAACGTCGAAGGAGTCAGTGCCGCCTACGTGCATGACACCATCTCCATCTATCTGACATCCAAAGACCTCTTCAATAAAGAAAAACTGAACGCAGCACTCAAACCCTTCAAGTTGACGATCAAAGAAGTGAAGCTCATCGAAGGTAACCCCTTCTCCTAAGAGTCCCCCCCCTACCGCTTCACAGCCACGAGCAAGAACGGCGATCTCTCAAGTGCCCTCATGCTCTGAACCATCTCCACATCGGCATCCACCCCATCGATCTCCTCCATCCATCGCTTAACAGCCTCCGCCTCCGTATCTCCACCGGCATGGCCCGGATAACACATCACGGAAAGCAAGCCTCCGCTACGAAGACATGCCAGCGATTGCGCCAAAGCGCTCAAACTGCTCTCTACCTGAGTGATCAGAGATTTATCAGCCCCCGGCAAATAACCGAGATTAAACAAAACGGCGGCCACCCCTGAGGAAACATACTCAGCCAGCTCGGCATGACTCACCCGGTGCAACTCAAAGCTCGAGCAAGCGACGCCAGATTCCAGCAACCGTTTCTCAGTCGCCACCAGCGCCTGCTCTTGTATATCAAAGCCAATCACCTTTCCAACAGGGCCAACACACTGCGCCAGAAACAAGGTGTCATAGCCATTTCCCATCGTTGCATCCACCACCACATCACCCGGCCTGACAACGGCTGAGGCGAATACGTGGGATTTTTTAAGGAGGCTCCCTTCTGAAAGGCTCAGCTTCATCTTTTTCTTTCTTGAAGCCAGTGCGTTAAATCCAACTCCTCATCCAACTCACACTCACCACAAAGGTAAGCAGCAAAGTGATCGGCCACAGCAGGTGCCATCAATGTGCCTTTCGATCCCAGACCATTGAAAAATCCAACTTGAGGCTGATCTGGACAAACCCCTATCAGTGGCTGGCTATTCCGAATAATCGGACGCACCCCGGCCTCATGCCCAATTACCTCGATCGGGATATCAATCCACTTCCGGAGCTTGGCTAAAATTTCATCTTTTCCCTCATCCGTAGGAACAGAGTCGAGCTGATCCCAATCGTAATTCGCCCCAGCTTTCCAGACACCGCCGCCGCGTGGCGCGATCCAGCCATCGCTGTGGTATCTCTTGCTTTCGTCGATCCCGTCCAACCATATCGTGAGCACTTCACCCTTGGCGCTGCGGTGCGGAACGTCTCCATACCATCCTCCCTGGCCAAGTCCATAAGCGCCTTGGCATAGGATGATTTTATCAGCCGCGACATCCTTCCAAGTCACATGATCGTCTTCAAAAACCACTTCATCTTGGAAAAATTCATCTTCTCGCCAAGCCCCCTGACTCCGCAGTAACTCCTGCACCTCACGAAGAAAAGCCTTGGTGTCCAGCCAAGCTCCCGCAGGCATCTCAATCGCCCCAAATGGGAAAGCCAAAGGAGATGCCTCAGAAAGCCCATCAGCGTCATCAGCCCAGCATCCATGCGTTTCTTTTTTCGCTTCCCACTTCGCGCGTTGTTTTTCATCCGTAAAGATCCGAACCACCGGCTGGTGATGATAAAATTTCCGGCCCGTCCTCAGCTCTAACTGATGATAAAACTCCTCTGCCTCTACCAGACACCGCGTCTGCTGCCAGGCGGGATTCATCCCTTTTCCGGTAAGCGGAGTGACCAGTCCGGCAGCCACGCGTGTGGACGACCCCACATCCTGCCGATCCACCACCAGCACGGATCGATCACGCTCTAGCAAGCTAAGAGCGAGGGTGCTGCCAGCAATACCTTGACCGACAATCAGGAAGTTCACTTTCATGATGACAATACGTTTAAATAATTCGACTCAAGAAACAATATCAACTTGCCTCCACCTTAATTCGATCCCCCGAATTGTCCACCACAACCTGAGGCAAATCCTGACAAACTCAGCCAAACATCCTCCTTGCAAGAATCAACCCCTGTCCTATAAGTTCCCCCCGTCATGAGCTCTACTAATCATCTCGATCAACTTAAACAATTCACCACCGTCGTTGCCGACACTGGTGATTTCGCAACCATGGAGGAATACCAACCCCAGGACGCCACCACCAACCCATCACTTATCCTTCAAGCCGCCGCTAAGCCCCAGTACAAACACCTCGTCGAACAGGCCATCACCGAGCACCAAGGCTCCGACCTCACTGGCGAAGCTCTGGTGGAAAGCATCATCGACCGCATCCTCATCCTCTTTGGTGTGGAAATTCTCAAGATCGTTCCCGGCCGCGTTTCCACCGAGGTGGACGCCCGACTTTCCTTTGATACAGAAAGCACCGTAGCAAAGGCCCACGAACTCATCGCCCTCTACGAAAAAGAAGGCGTCAGCCGCGACCGCATCCTCATCAAGATCGCCTCCACATGGGAAGGCATCCGCGCAGCGGAAGAGCTTGAGAAAGACGGCATCCACTGCAACCTCACCCTGCTCTTTGCCTTCGCCCAAGCCGTAGCATGTGCTGAAGCCGGCGTGCAGCTCATCTCCCCATTTGTCGGTCGCATCTACGACTGGTATAAAAAAGACACAGGAATCGACTACCAAGGCGCGGATGACCCCGGCGTGCTCTCGGTGCAAGCCATCTACAACTACTATAAGAAATTCGGCTACAAGACCGAAGTCATGGGAGCCTCGTTCCGCAACACCGGGCAGATCACAGGCCTCGCAGGCTGCGACTTACTGACCATCAGCCCCGGCTTGCTGGAAACATTGCAAAACACACCCGGTGAGCTCGAAGCCCAACTCACCCCCGAAACAGCCGCAGCATCCGATCTCGAGAAAATCACCCTCGATGAAAAAGCCTTCCGTTTCCTGTTTAACGAAGACGCCATGGCGACGGAAAAAACAGCCCAAGGCATCCGCAACTTCTCAGCCGACATCGTCAAGCTCGAGAAACTCATCCAAGAGATGATGGGGTAAAACTCACCACTCGGGCAACTTTCCGACGTAGGATAGACTGGGAAGTCCTATCCTACGCTCACCATGCGGACACACTCCCCATGCGGACAGCCCGTTAAATTTAATGCCCTGTGCCTCCCAGCCCCAAAGGGGCGATCTAAATCACCGAGCCCGCCTTCTCAGAATCCAGTATCCCCCAACCAAGATCACCAACAACATAAAAACACCTCCAAACCAAACCCAAGCTCTTTCTTCAATAGGCTTCACATAAGGGTATGGATACTTGGCGTAGCAAAGCTTGCTCGCATCAAATCCTTTCTCACCCCACACCGTGTCCGGCCCACCTTCAAAAAGAGTTTTTAACTCTCCGCTTTTCCCCACTCTAATGCTCACAAGGTGATTTCTATCGATTTTGAACTGCCGAGCTGAGCCATCAATGCGTAAGATCATCGCTTTCCCCTTGTGCACATCCGGATTAAATCGATACCCATCCCCATACATAGGAGTCATCAGGAGAGGTGCCTCATGGTGAGTTAGATTCATATTCAATCCCTTCACATACGCAAACCCACACTCTCCAGCTTCCAGCACATTTTCGCGCGAGCTGATGTCGCCATCCGGCCTTCGTTCATCTCGGCATCCGCCTTTGGCATAAAAATTATCTTCACTCTCGATCGAGCCCGCAGCAATCAGCTGTCCCAGATAATCATTAGAATACTGCCCTCGGTATTCCTTCAACTTGGGGTTCTCTTCGGCAGTCCGATCCCCGGGAAACTCTCCGTAATCTTGATGGAAATCATACAGCGATAAATGAAGTTGTTTTGCATTGTGTGTTGATGTAGCCATATCCGCCTTTTTCGAGCATTTCATCACCATAGGTGCTAGCACAGTTAAAAAAGCTAGAAACATCAAGATGGAGAATAAAGCTACCCACAAAAACTTCTTCCTGGATTTACCTGTTCTCACACTGCTTCTTTCGTTACTCATCAGCAAAAGAACTATCATCCGGAAAGAAAAACGCCACCATTTTCCCGATTCGTGATTGCCAAAGGGATAGCCGCTAGCTAAAGCCACCCGCATGTCCACTGAAACATCCCTCATCCTCTTCAAGCCTGATGCCGTTGAAAAAAAGATCGTCGGCACCGTTCTTGCCCGTTTTCAAGCTGAAGGCTTTGCCATTCGTGGCATCAAAATGATGCAGCTCGACGACGCCATTCTCACCGAGCACTACGCCCACGTGGCCGACAAGCCATTCTTCCCTGAGATCGCCGCATTCATGAGCCGTTCACCAGTGATCGCAATCGCGCTCGAAGGCGACAATGCCATCAACCGCGTTCGCGACCTCCTCGGACCCACCAACTCCAAAGAAGCCGCAGCAGGAACCATCCGTGGCGACCTCGGCACTGACATGATGGAAAACGTCTGCCACGCCTCCGACGGCCCAGAAACCGCTGCCGTCGAGCTCAAGCGCTTCTTCAACAACGGCGAACTCTTCTAATCATGTCTAATCGCGTCTAATCATACACAAAATCATACCTTTCTTGAGGTTTGTCAGCTCACAAGCAGGCAAACCTCAATTTTTTTTGCGCCAGTTCCTACGTATATCAGCAAGCCGCACACTGCATCGTTTGTCATACTTCGCGCATAAATTCAGATTCAATCAATCCAACCTTGCCACATCACCGGCATCGACTTAGAAAGTCTGCCAGCAAACGCTTTATTTTTTATGAGTTCATCTAATTGCATCCCCTGCCACGCCCTCTGTCAATTTTGGCAATCATCTATCGGTAAAAAACTTGTCGTTGCCATCACCGGAATTTTACTGGTGCTGTTCCTCGCAGGTCACCTTGTCGGTAATATGCTGATATTCCAAGGATCTGAGTCATTTAACCATTACGCAGACTTCCTCCACACCATGCTTCACGGTTGGGGTATCTGGCTCTTCCGTATCACCATGCTTGGAGCGCTCGTTCTGCACATCATCGCCACCGTGCATCTGGTCAAGGCGAACCGCGTCGCGCGTCCAACCCGCTATGAGGCAGACAACACCATGGTCGCCTCAAAATCATCCCGCGTGATGATCTGGAGCGGACTCACCGTGCTCGTCTTCATCATCTTCCACATCCTCCACTACACCATACGCATGGATGCGGGGCTTAAGCAGCTTGCAGAGTTCCACCAGAACTGGGCGATGACCATCTCGGGCTTCCAAAGTGCGCCCGTCGTCATCTTCTACGTCATTGCCATGGGTCTTCTTTGCTCCCACCTCAGCCACGGAGTGGGCTCTATCTTCCAGACACTGGGACTCCGCTCCAAAAAGTCAGCGGGTTTAATTCAAATCCTCTCCAAAGGATACGCCATCGTGCTCTTCATTGGCTTCTCATCCATCCCCATCAGCGTCTGCTTCTTCGGTCTCGGTAAAACAGAAATGGAAGCCACTATCAAAAAGGTCGAAGACGCCGCCGCTCTCGGGCTTAAAGAGCTTCCCCAACTCCCAGGCAGCAAGCACTAATCTCACCCCATTCAAAGCTTTCATCCCGAGCATCAAACCTCCCAATTTCAAACTTTAAAAATCAATCATCATGTCACTCGATAGCAAAATACCTGACGGCCCAATGGAGCAAAAGTGGACCAAACACAAGATGGACTCCAAGCTGATCAACCCAGCGAACAAACGGAAATACTCCATCATCGTTGTAGGCTCGGGCCTCGCCGGAGGTGCCGCCGCCGCATCCCTCTCTGAGATGGGTTACAAAGTGAAATGCTTCTGCTATCAGGACAGCCCACGCCGCGCCCACTCGATCGCCGCCCAAGGTGGTATTAATGCCGCGAAAAACTACCAGAACGATGGCGACTCCGTGTTCCGCCTCTTCTACGACACCGTCAAAGGTGGCGACTTCCGCGCCCGCGAAGCCAACGTCTATCGCCTCGCCGAGGTCTCCAACAACATCATCGACCAATGCACCGCCCAAGGTGTCCCCTTCGCCCGTGAATACGGCGGACTGCTCGACAACCGCTCATTCGGTGGCGCTCAGGTGTCCCGCACATTCTATGCCCGAGGCCAGACCGGCCAACAGCTCCTCATCGGTTGCTACCAGGCGCTTGAAAAAGAAATCGCCAAAGGAGGTGTCGAAATGTTCACCCGTTGCGAAATGATGGACGTCGTCAAAGTAGACGGTCATGCCAAAGGCATCGTCACCCGCGATATGGTCACAGGCGAAGTGGAATCCCACGCCGCCGATGCCGTCATCCTCGCCACCGGCGGATACGGCAACGTCTTCTTCCTCTCCACCAATGCCATGGGCTGCAACGTCACCGCCGCCTTCCGCGCCCACAAACGCGGAGCCTACATGGCCAACCCGTGTTACACCCAAATTCACCCGACCTGCATCCCAGTGAGCGGTGAATACCAATCCAAGCTCACACTCATGTCTGAGTCCCTCCGAAACGACGGACGCATCTGGGTGCCCAAAACCAAGGAAGACGCCGAAGCCATCCGCTCTGGCAGCAAAACTCCAGAAGACATCGCCGAAGACGATCGCGACTACTACCTGGAGCGTAAATATCCATCCTTCGGAAACCTCGCACCCCGTGACGTTTCCTCCCGCGCAGCGAAAGAAGTCTGCGACGACGGCCGCGGAGTCGCCCCCACCGGACTCGGTGTTTATCTCGACTTCGAAGACGCCATCGGCCGACTTGGCGAAGGCACCATCCGCGCTCGCTACGGCAACCTTTTCCAGATGTATGAAAAGATCACCGGGGACAACCCCTACAAGACGCCGATGCAGATCTACCCTGCCGTGCACTACACCATGGGCGGACTCTGGGTCGACTACAACCTCCAAACCACCGTCCCCGGCCTGCACTGCTTGGGCGAAGCCAACTTCTCCGATCACGGCGCTAACCGCCTAGGAGCCTCTGCGCTGATGCAAGGGCTGGCCGACGGCTACTTCGTCATCCCATCCACCATCGCCGTTTACCTTGCCGGTGAAAAACCTGGCACCATCACCACGGACATGGATGAGTTCAAACAAATCGAAAGCGAAGTCACCGAACGCATGGAAACTCTCATCAACATTAATGGTGAGCGCACCGTCGATAGCTTCCACAAAGAGCTTGGCCTCATCATGTGGGAAAACTGCGGCATGGCACGCACCAAGGAAAGCTTGGAGTTTGCCCTCGAGCGCATCCCGCAAATCCGTGATGAGTTCTGGAAAAACGTCCGCATCCCCGGCGAAAGCGCAGGCATCAATGCCGAGCTTGAAAAAGCCGCACGCGTCGCCGACTTCCTCGAATTTGCCGAAGTCATGTGCCACGATGCCCTCGTGCGTGAAGAGTCATGTGGTGGCCATTTCCGTTTGGAATACCAATTCACACCTGACTCCCCTGAGGTCAGGGACGGCACCACCCAACCGGGCGAAGCCATGCGCCGCGATGACCAATTTGCCTACGTAGCCGCTTGGGAATTCAAAGGAGTGGGCGTCCAGCCAGAACTTCACAAAGAAGAACTCAGCTTCGACAGCGTCCACCTCGCCATCCGAAGCTATGCCTAGTGAATGAACTAATCAAAAATGAAGGAGTGAAGAAATGGCACGATGGACAATCCAGAGCTCAAAACACGAACTAAAATGTTCGCTAGACGCATTATCGGCGTCGTCCGAGCCATGCCTCATGATAGAGTATCAGATCCCATCGCCACCAGATTCTTCGTTCAGGCACATTCGTCGCCGCCAACTACCGAGCAGCTTGCCTAGCCAAATCACGCGCCGACTTCATCAATAAACTCAAAATATGTATCGAAGAAATAGATGAAACCGCTCTTTGGCTAGAACTCATTGCCGAAGAAAACATCCCCGACTCCAAACGCACAGCCCCCCCTTCATCAAGAAGCCAACGAACTCCTTTCTATCTTTCTCTCCTCCGTAAAAACCGCCCGAGATAATCAATAGCATCTATCCATTTCTTCATTCACCCACTTATCCATTTATTCAATCCCATGTTAAATCTCACACTCAAAGTCTGGCGTCAGAAAAACATCAATGACGATGGTCGCATCGAGACCTACGATGCTCATGACATCCCGATCGAAGCGTCGTTCCTCGAAATGCTCGACATCGTCAACGAGCGTATCATCAACGATGGCGGCGAGCCTATTCACTTCGATCACGATTGTCGCGAAGGCATCTGCGGTCAATGTTCGCTCACAATCAACGGCATCCCCCACTCCAAGGAGCAAGGCATCACCGTTTGCCAGCTTCACATGCGTAAGTTCAAATCCGGTGACACCATCTGGATCGAACCCTTCCGCGCCAAAGCATTCCCACTTCTTCGCGACCTCATCGTTGACCGCTCAGCCTTCGACCGCATTGTCGCCGCTGGAGGATACATCGATATCCGCACCGGATCCGCTCAAGACGCCAACAATCTCCCTGTCGCCAAAACTCGCGCAGACGCCTCCATGGATGCTGCCTCGTGTATCGGCTGCGGTGCCTGTGTTGCCGCTTGTAAAAATGCCAGCGCCATGCTCTTCGTTTCAGCCAAAGCCGCCCACCTCAATCTGCTTCCCCAGGGATCTCCAGAGAAAGACAAGCGTGTGCTCGGCATGGTCCGTCAGATGGACGCCGAGGGATTTGGTAACTGCACCAACCTCTACGAATGCGAGGCCGTCTGTCCGAAAGAGATCAGCGTCGAAAACATCGCCCGTCTCAACCGCGACTACGCCATCGCCGTCGCCAAAGAAGCTCTGGTCTAAACGCTCAGCTCAGCAAATTCATTCCAAAAGACCTTCTCATTCATTTGAGAAGGTCTTTTTTTACCACCTAATCAAAAATACTGAATAAATCGGCCATATCCTCCTTTGTGGCTGGAGCCCCCATGATGTCATCGTAGTCGAGATTCTCGATATACTTATCACTGAGCTCGGGTAAAAAGACGCTGGGTTCGCAGGCTTCTTGTTTGCCGTATTTCATCCGAATGGAGCAATAGGTAATTGTGCATCTGTCTTGCGCCCGAGTAATGCCGACGTAGAGCAAGCGGCGTTCTTCATCGATCGTCCCCTCCTCCACGCTCCGCTTATGAGGAAGGATTCCCTGCTCAAGCCCAACGAGGTAAATAATCGGATACTCCAGCCCCTTGGAGGCGTGTAAGGTGATCAGGGTCACTCCTTTTTGCTTATCCAAATCGTTATCGTCCTCGCGATCGCGAGCCAAGGCGGAGTGATCGAGAAACTTCTGCAACGTCTTTCCTTTCTTGGAAGCATCAATGAGCATCTGAATGACATCATCAATCGCGCTGCGGCGCATGTCGCTCTCTTTTTCGTTTTTGGAATTCCGCTTTACCCACTCAATGTATTCGGCCTCATTCAACAGATCTAACATCGCTCGCCCCATGTTTTCATGGCAGGTGATAATCCGCTCACGGTAGAGTTTAATCATCTCGACAAAGGTGGCGATGGACTTGAGGGAGCGGCTTTTTAAGCCTCCCGGAGGGTCGTTCATCACCTCCCAGACACTGCAATCGCGCTCGCGTGAGGTATCGGTCAGCAGCACGGCGGCGGTTTGGCCAATGCCACGCGGCGGGGCATTCATGATCCGAAGCAAAGGCACGTCCGCCAACGGATTGGCTAAGACTTGGAGGTAAGCCAGAAGATCCTTTACCTCCCGCTTATCATAAAAACTCTGTGCTCCGATCACGCGGTAGGGAAGATCCTCTTCACGCATCGCTTGCTCGAGCTGTTTGCACTGCATGTTGGTGCGAAATAAAATGGCAAAGTCCTCGAGAGGAATCTTTTCCACCCGATGCAAATCCTCGATTTCGTGAGAAATAAACTCCGCCTCCTCGACATCGCCCGGCATCGAAATCACGCGAAGATCCATGCCTGCGGGCTTCACCGAGCGCAGTTGCTTTTCGCGCCGACCCACATTCCTAACAATGAGCGAGTTCGCGGTGTGGATAATGGCTTCCGAACTCCGGTAGTTGAATTCGAGTAAAATAATTTGAGGATTGGGGAAAAACCGTTCAAACTCGAGAATATTTGCGGCCTCCGCTCCACGCCACCCGTAGATGCTCTGATCGTCATCGCCGACCACACAGATATGGTATGGCTCCGCCACCAGCAGCTGCAGCAGTCGCATCTGCAATGCATTGGTATCCTGAAACTCATCCACTGTGATTCTCTGCCAGCGGTTCTGACAAATTTTCTGCACATCCTTATGTTCCCGGAGCAGCTTTTCCCCGAGCACCAGCAAATCATCAAAATCCACAGCATTTTGCGCCCGGAGTTCGTTTTGATAAGCCATCGCGATATCGGCAATAAAATCATCCGTGATGCTGGCAATTCCTGCAGGATCATTTTTTGCCTTGGAAATCATCGCCAGCACCTCGGTAGGCTTAAGCTTTTCATTGATACCACCTTTTCGGATAAGGATCTGTTTAATCAAACCCGACTGATCACTGCCAGTGTAGATGGTGAAATTTTTCTTATAGCCAAGCCGATCAATCCCCTCGCGTAAAATCCTGACGCAGAGTGAGTGAAACGTGCACACCGTGATTTCCTTGGCGGCCTTTTTACTGACCATACCACCCACGCGTTCTTTCATCTCAACGGCGGCTTTATTGGTAAACGTCACCGCCAGAATATTTTGAGGTGCCACCCCTTTCTCCACCATGTGGGCGATCCTACAGGTCACGGTGCGTGTTTTCCCCGTGCCGGCCCCAGCAAGGATCATCACAGGACCATCCAGCGTATTGACGGCCTGCTTCTGGCCGGGGTTGAGACTGTCTGTGGAAAATGCCATGAATGTGAAAACCTAAGTTGCGCCGCGGAGAAATACTCGCTGCGAACCAATTGTCAACTTAGGAGAAACGCCATCTCACGGAGGGCAAATACATTAGGGAGATTTCATCTTTATTTCTTTTTATTTCAGACAGGATTTACAAGATTTACAGGATTTTTAATTCTCAAAAATCAAAACCAGACGAAAACGTATCGACTCAATCTAAAATAATCCTGTAAATCCACTCAATCATGTAAATCCTGTCTTCGCCGAAGGCTGTTAGCCTTTATTGGACCGCTTGATTAACTGATAGAAAAACCTTGTAATTATCTTGGTTTTAGTGTCTTATCGTGGTTTTTGGATAGGTTTTTTGATTTTTCAAGTTGCAGAGAGATGATCCAAAATACGCCTAAAAAGAGGTTTTTTGGGTTTTGTTTAGGTCCCGAAAAAATGACCTTCAACACCTTGCATTACATTTCATCTTCCTTAAATAAATCATCTGTCATGCCCCAAGTTTCGTCAATGTGATTCTTTGTGACAGAAAGCACGCACGATTAAATCAAGATTTGTTCCGATGGAAAAAGTGAGTGGCTGTTTTGCATAGGGTAAATTCACCTTTCTTCTTTGCTTCTCACGCTGGGTGAGTATGATGAAATCCATGTCAGCTTCCCCGCAAAGTCAACACCCACTCAGGCTTCGAGAAGGGTTTCTCTTTGTGGCCCTTCTTTTGGGAACTATCATCGGTTTTGGATTTTTCGAGGGGCTTTTATCTTCGATTTCACCCATGGCGATTTCATCCTCGGTCTTACCAGGTGCCCATCTCATCAAGTCCGAGCAGGCAACCACGAATCATTCTACCCTTACCACCACCGACAACGCAATTCGTATTACCTCGCCTCACACAGGCGCACCACCCCCAATCCACGCCTACGATTCCCCAACCCATCCTACCCCCACATCAACCACACCCCTTGTCATTGCAGGCTTTCTACTCACTGCCACCACTAAACGCCGCCGTAAAAAATCACCCACGAAGCTTCAGCTACACTTACGTCACCGTCAGGCAAACACCGCCGCAAGCAACACCACCTACCACTACGGCGACCTCAGATCACCCCCTCACGGCAGGCGTCACTTTTTACCCCAAACCCTCGATTCAGAAACCGGCCTCTACTACTATGGGTATCGATATTACGACCCAGTAACGGGGAGATGGCCATCTAGAGATCCTATTGAGGAAGACGGGGGATATAATCTGTATGGTTTTG
>CAYNNY010000068.1:0-14171 GCA_964398555.1 uncultured Verrucomicrobiales bacterium | reverse complement strand
ATCAGGGGTCAGAGGCTTAGCAGAGAAACATCTTGCGGTGAGGCTGGAGTGGGGTAGAGTGTCTTTGTTATGAGGCAATTGCGTTTTTTATCACCCTATCATGAGTCGAGTTCGAGTTTGCATCATGTGATTGGTCGGGTGTGTGGGCGGGAGTTTTTGCTCTCCGATTCTCGGACGAAGCTTGAGTTCTTGCGCATTCTTCGGTCGTATGAAGAATTTTTGGAGGTGCGTGTGTTGAATTTCGTGATCATGGATAATCATTTTCATCTCATGCTCGAGGTTCCTCCTAAAAAACTGGGCTCTCCAGTGCTGATGAGTGATGATCGGCTGTTGGCGAAGATTAAGAAGTTCTATTCTCATCAGCATTATATTGATTTTTCTCAGATGCTGACGCGTCTGAGAGATGCTGGCTCCGATAAAGCTGCGGAGGAGCTTAAGGCGACTTACACGCGGAGGATGCATGATCTTTCGTGTTTCATGCAGTGTTTTAAAATGCGATTTACTCAATGGTATAATAAAACGTATGAGCGGAAGGGAACGCTGTGGGAGGGTCGCTTTAAGTCGGTGCTGGTGGAAGACGGGTATGCGGCTCGGGTGATGAGTATCTATATTGATCTCAATCCCGTGCGAGCAGGGATGGTGAAAAGGCCCGAGGATTATCGATGGAGTTCGTATGGGCAGGCGATGAAGCCGGTATCGGATAAGTGGCGGAGGCTGGCCCGTGAGGGTTTGTGCCGGGTGATGCAGCTGCAGCAGGAAACGGGCGGTTTGGTATCGCCTGAAAAGTCGAAGGTGATGTGGGATGAGGAAGGCGATGCGTGGTATCGGATGATGCTTTTTGCCGATGGAGAGGAGGTGTTTGTTTCTCAGCCTGAGAGTGGACTTGAAAAAGTGAGCGTTCGGAGGGGGTTTAAACGGGAAGAGGTGGAGGCCGTGCTGGCGCGGGGTGGAAAGTTAAGTTTTGGTGAGTCCCTGCGCTGCAAGGTTCGCTATCTAAGCGATGGCATGGTGTTTGGAACTCGGGGATTTGTGGATAGGGTGTTTTCGAAAGCTAGAAATCGGTTTGGGGAATCTAGGAAGTCGGGAGCAAGGCCGATGAGGGAGGTGGGGTGGAAAGGGAAATCTGACCATCTTTACTCGATGCGGGCGTTGAAAAAAGACGTGGTGAACTGAGGCTGTTTTATTTTTGGATCAGATTGCTCAGCGATAGGCAGTCGGCGACTGGAAGTCTCCAACTCCATAAGAGGTGGTGCCGTTAAAATGATTCGATCATTTTGATGGCTTCGGTGAGTTTTTTTGTGGGCTCGGTGGATTTGAGGCGTGGGTAGCGTTTGGCAGCGAGAAAGATGTATTCGCCGTTGCGGGTGAGCATGAGTTTTTGTTCGCGGATCTCGATGCTGCTGATGCCGGAGCGGGCGGCGGCGAGCTTGAGCTCGGTGGCAGTGAGCAGGTGTTTGACGGGGGCTGGCGGTTGGCCAAAACGATCTCTCCAGCGCGCTCGCAGGGCGTTGAGTTCTTTTTTGGAAATGAGCTCGGCGAGTTCTTTGTAGGCGGAAATGCGGAGTCGAGCCTCCGGCATGTAGCGGGTGGTGATGTAGGCGGGGATATCTGTGATGGTTTGCACTCCCTTGCTGTCGTCCGCTGATGGGTTGTATTCGCCTTCATTGAAAATTAGGAAGTCGGTGCGGAGGGTGACGTCGACGCGTTGGGCTGATTTGCCGTCGCGGAGTCGGTCGATGGATTGGCGGAGGAGCTGGCAGTAGAGGTCGAACCCGACGGCGGCGATGTGGCCGGATTGTTTGGTGCCGAGGAGGTTGCCCGCGCCTCGGATTTCGAGATCGCGCATGGCAATTTTAAATCCGGAGCCGAGGGCGGTGTATTGTTTGATGGCGTTGATACGCTTGCGGGCATCGCTTTGGATGAGATCGCGGGGGAGAAGGAGGAGGGCATAGGCTTGACCTCCGGCTCGTCCTACTCGGCCTCGGAGCTGATAGAGATCGGCGAGGCCAAAGCGGTCGGCGCGATCAATGATGATGGTGTTGGCATTCGGGATATCGATGCCACTTTCGATGATGGTGGTGGCGAGTAGGATGTCCGCGTTTCCCTGGACAAAGGTTCGCATGACGATTTCGAGTTCATCTTTTTCCATCTGGCCGTGACCGACGACGATGCTGGCTTCCGGCACGAGGTGTTTGAGTTTTTTGCGCATCATTTCGATGCTTTTGACTCGGTTGTGGAGGAAGAAAACTTGTCCGCCACGCTTGAGTTCGCGCTGGATGGCATCGCGTATGAGGCGCTCGTCGTATCCGTGAATGGAGGTGTTGATGGGGACTTTTCCAGGGATGGGGGTGTCGATGGTGGACATGTCCCGAGCTCCCATGAGCGAGAGGTAAAGGGTGCGTGGGATGGGGGTGGCGGAGAGGGTGAGGACGTCGATGTTGTGAAACATCTCTTTGAAGCGTTCCTTGTGTTTAACGCCGAAGCGTTGTTCTTCATCGATGACGGCGACGCCGAGATCTTTGTAGATGACGTCTTTTGAAATGAGTCGGTGGGTGCCGATGACCATATCCACGGAGCCGTCAGCTAGGCCTTTGAGTGTTTCTTTGACTTCGCTGGGTTTGCGGAAGCGGTTGAGGAGGTCGATACGGATGGGGTAGTCGCTCATGCGCTCGCGGAATGTCCGCCAGTGCTGCTCGGCGAGGACTGTGGTTGGACAGAGTAGGGCGGCTTGTTTTCCTCCGGTGATGGCTTTGAAGGCGGCGCGGATGGCTACCTCGGTTTTTCCAAATCCGACATCGCCACAGATGAGTCGGTCCATCGGTTTGGTGGATTCCATATCGGCTTTGGCGTCGTCGATGGCATCGCTTTGTCCTTGGGTGATATTGTGGTGGAAGGAGTTCTCAAACTCCCACATCCAGCGGGAATCCGGGGGGTGGGTGTAGCCGGTGGCGGTGTTCCGCTCCGCCTGCATTTGCAGAAGTTTGGCGGCGTAATCGAAGATGGATTTTTCTGCCGAGCTGCGGGCTTTGCTCCAGGAGGTGGTGCCGAGCTTGCTGAGCGGGGGTTCTTTTCCTCCGAGTCCGACGTATTTGGAAAGGAGGTGGGAGTGGTCTAACGGGACGCTGAGAGTGGCTCCATCGTGGTAGCCGATGTGGATTTCCTCGTGCCCGTCTTCGTCGCGCTCGATGCCTTCGAAGCGGCCGATGCCGTATTCGGCGTGGACGATGAGGTCGTCCTCGTTGATGTCCTCGAGGGCGGTCTGGGCACGGGCGCGGGATTGGTGGTCGACGCGTTGGGTGCGGCGGCGGGTTTGGGGTGTTTGGTAGCGGCCAAAGAGTTCGGCGGAGGACAGGAAGGCGAGCTTGGCGGATGGCACGGTGAAGCCTTGCACGAGCTCGCCGGAGAGCGGGGTGACGGCTCCATTTTTGAAGAAATCAGGATCGACAAGTTCTTCGAATCGTTTCTTTTCCCCTTTGTTGGAAAAGGTGAGGAGGATGGTGTAGTCATCCTTTCTCCAATCGGCGATTTGTTGAAAAAAGCGATGTCGTCGAGCTTCGTTGAGGATGAAGTCTCCAGCTTCGAAGGTGCCGAGTGGGCTGCCTGTGCAGGTGGTGGAGTCATCTTCGCTGTCCTCAGTGCTATTCTCGGTGATGATGCCGTGGGGAGATTCCGGGAGGATATCGCCGGCGGCGAGGAGTCGGTCGGGTGGGCGAAGGAAGTCCCGCATGGTGGCCTCTGGGGCGGCATTGGTGAGGGTGATCTCACTGTGTTTAACTTTGCGGATTGAGACCTGGGAGTGGTTGTCGAACTCACGTAGGGAGTCGATTTCTGTGTCGAAAAATTCGATCCGAAGTGGGTCGGTGGCATGCCACGAGTGCACGTCCATGATGCCGCCGCGTCGGGCGATTTGGCCGTGGGCGTGGACTTGGGTGACACGTTCGTAGCCGTTGGCGGTGAGTTTTTTCTCGAGTGCGTCGGGATCAAGGTCGTCCCCCAGGTGGAGATGAAGGGTGGAGTCTTTGAGGGTTTTTGGTGACGGCGTAAGATCGAGAAGTGACTCTGGTGAGAGGATGACGACTTGGGGTTTTCCCGTTGTTGGGGTTTCGCTCAGTGTGTTCATTACCGCTAGGCGCTCGGCAATGGTTTCCGGGGCGGCGGTGATTTCAGCTTCCGTAGATTCTGGGAGGCTGGGGAGGAGGAGAGGGTGGATGTGCCAGAGGTGAAGCTCTGCTGCGATCCGGTCTCTTTCTCTGGGATTCGGGTGGGTGAGCCAGAGGCGTGCGCCATTGGTTGTGTGGGCTAGCGCATGGCAGGCAAGTGCGCTGACAAAGGAGAGGGCGGCTGAATCGACTCCGCTGAAGGTGACTGGAGACGCGAGGTTTTTTTCAGTAACTAGCTCCTCCAATCGGTTTTTGAAGGCTGAAGTCGCTTGTGCTTTTGCGAGGCCTGGTCTCATGGGGAAGGGAAGATAAACTCAGATTTTTTTTCTTGGGTTGAGTGGTGGCTCTTTTTTGAACCGCAGATGCCGCAGATGTTGAAAAGGTTGATAGAATTTAGAACATACCTGACCACTGAAGGTAGAGGGTGTTGTAATTGCTGCCTCCGGAGATGTTGCCAAAGGTTGGGGAGGTGCCGCCGATGCCGGAGCGGTGGTGGATGCCGTAACCGAGCCAGAGGTCTTCAAAGGTTTTCGAGCAGAAGATATCACCGATGTTGAGATCGACACTCAGATCGACGTAGTTCAAGAGTCGGCTGGGGATTTGGTCGTCGTTACTGAGGCTGTTTTCTTCGTAGTAGGTGAAGGAGTCAATGTAGGAGATGCCTTCAGCTACGCCGAGGCGGACGCGCCAAGGAGTGGGGATGGTGTAGAAAAACTTAAATCCTAACACAACTTCGGTAGCGCTGCCTTGGGCACTGGATGACCAGTGGTGGACCACACCGGGGGTGAGGTAGATTTCGATGGGGAGAGTGAAGAGGGTGTCAGAGAGTGGGTGACCGTAGAAGAAGGACGTCATGTTGGCATCGACACCACTGTCTTTGCGAATATCTCCTGCGAAAATCTGTGCTAGAGTAGAATCATTTCCCCAACCTTGGGCGATGCGGAAGTAGGGTTTGGCATTGAGGGTGCGGGATGATTTTGCGTAAGACTGGAGTGGCTCTTCGAAAAATCCAACGCCGATGTAGGCCATGTATTCCATGGATTCGTCCACCATGGAGCTACTGCGTGTATTGCTATCGAGCCAACGGGCTTCTATGGAGCCTTCGAGGTGGATGTGGCTCCAGACGTGGTAGCGAGATTTGAGTGCTACTCGGGCATCGATGCCCGCATCGACGTCATCGATGCCTAGTCCGTAGTAGCGGGAGTTGAAGTTGGATGATTTCCCCCGGACTTCGAGTAAGGGTTGGAGCATCCATCTGTCTCCTCGGAATTCGGATTCGAGACGGGCGGTGCCGTGGACGCGGCCATCGAAGTCGGTGAGGATTTCAGCGGCGATTTTTGAGTTTTCGCCGAGCATCCAGTAGGCGCGGAGGCCTGCGTCGAAGGTGTTGCGGTTGAGATCGTCATCCAGTTCTTCGGGGTAGTCGAAAAAGCGATAGCGGGTGAAGAGGTCGAAGCCTAATTGATCGTTATCCCAGAGGTGCATGCCTCCTTCGGTGCCACGGACGAAAAATCGATCACCTTCATAGTAAAACGTGGGGATGATGTCCTCGACGCTGTTGTCCTTGCCAACGAAGGGAGTTTTAGCGACGCGTAGTCCTATTCCAACGCCCCATTTCGGCCCCTCGTTTTCAACAGGTTTGAGAAGAGGAGTGATGTCTGCTGCTTTGCTCGATTTTTCCGAGCTTGAATCACCAGCTGTGGCGGCGCAGATCATGCTGAGGCTGGTGAGAGTGATGACAGAGAGGGTCTTGAAGGGCATGTGGGTCTTTATGTTCTGCAGATACAAGAGTCAAGACGTAAGGGTGAATCGAGGTTTAGCTTGCGGCGGCGTGTCCGGCGTGGGTGCCGGTGGCGAAACAGGCCTGGAGGAGGTAGCCGCCGGTGGGGGCTTCCCAGTCGATCATTTCTCCAGCGACAAAGACGCCGGGGAGTTTCTTGAGCATGAGGTGGGAGTCGAGTTCGTTCCAGGTGATGCCGCCAGCGGAGGAGATGGCTTCGGCGATGGGTCTGGGCTGAGTGAGTGGAATGTGGCAGTGTTTGACCTCGTGGGCGAGCTGGGCTGCGGATCTCCAGGGGCCTCGGTCGGGGAGGTGTTTGAGTAGTGCGCAGGTGGCGGGGTCGAGCTTCCAGCGTCGGCGCGCTTCGCGGACGTAGTTGCGTTTGACGGAGCCTAACTTTGATATAAGTTGGTCTTCGGTGAAGGTGGGTTTGAAGTCGATAACGATATGGGGGGCGTGCTGCGCCCGGATGGCGGGGCCGAGCTGGTAGATGGGACCACCTTCGAGTCCGTAGCGAGTGAGGATGAGTTCGCCACGGAGCGAGACGTTACCGCAGTGGAGCACGAGGTTTTTCATCGGACGTCCCTCGGCTTCTTCGATGACTGCTTGTGGCCAATCAGCTTCCCATCCGCAGTTCGCTGCTGAGAGTGGGGTGATTTGGATACCGGCTTCGCTGAGAATACTGGTCCATTGGCCATCGGATCCGGTTTTTGGCCATGATGCACCGCCGAGGGCGAGGATGGTGGCATCGTGCTTATGGGAAACGAGTGAATCTTGGTGGCGGAAGAGAATTTCGCCATGGGTTCCAAATCCGCACCACCGATGTTGGGTGCGGAAGGTGACGTTCATTTCTCGGAGTCGTTTGATCCAGCGGCGAAGCAGTGGGGCGGCTTTCATGCCTTGTTGATCGGGGCCGGGGAAAACTTTGCCACTGCTGGCGACAAATGTTTCGATGCCTAGCCCGGCGGCCCACTCTCGCAAGGCGTGGTTGTCAAAGCGGGTGATGATTTCTTTCCAGAGTGCGTCTGGTAGGTCTGTGCCTGAGTAACGAGAGATGAACGGTGTTTGTTCTTCGTTGTGGGTGATGTTGAGGCCACTTTTTCCGGCGAGTAGAAACTTGCGACCGACCGAGCGCATGGCCTCGTAGACGGTGACCTTGGCTCCGTTTTCAGCCGCTACTTCCGCCGCGCGGAGTCCGGCGGGGCCACCTCCGATGATGGCGATGGATTTTTGGGGTGGGGTGGTGGCCATGAGGTGCTGGGGACTGCCTCGACGGGACTTGTCATGGCTAGGGAAGAGGGCTGCCGAGCTGGGGCTCGGCGCTCCCGATGTTACTGGTGATCGTCGGGCACTTGATAATATTTCCGCAGGCGGAGGAGTTCTTTTTTGAGACGTTTGACCTCTTTGGAGTATTCGGGGTTTGAGTATTCGCTTTTCATTTCAGCGGGGTCTTTTTCGAGGTCGAATAGTTCCCATTCTTCGCCATTAGGTACATCTTTGCCGTAGTAGCGGATGAGTTTAAAGCGAGTTTCTGAGACGCCTTCGTGTCTGCGCACTCGGTGTGCTGCTGGATATTCGTAGTAGTGGTAGTAGAGGGATTTCCTCCAGTCGGATGGGGTTTTATTTTCCATCAGGGGGATGATGTTTTCACCCTGCATTTCCTCAGGAGCATCAATGCCAGCCATAGCGAGGAAGGTTTCGGCGAAGTCGATATTTTGAACGAGATCCGTATTGACCGATCCAGGTTTTACTTTTCCTGGCCAGCGCACGAGTAGAGGGGTGCGGTAGGACTCCTCATACATGAATCGTTTATCAAACCATCCGTGTTCACCCATGTAAAATCCCTGATCTGAGGAATACATGACGATGGTGTTTTGATCGAGTCCGCTCTTTTTAAGGTAGTCTAACACTCGTCCGACGCTTTCATCAACCGCCCAGATACAGCGGAGGTAGTCTTTCATGTAGAGCTGGTATTTCCAGCGGACTAGGTCTTTTCCTTGGGGTTTGTGTTTTTTGAAATAGGCATTGCGGGCGGCGTATTGCGGATTTTTTGCGTAGGGGGCGCCAACCTTGAGATCGTAGCCCATGCGCATGGTTTTATCGATGCTCATGTCCTGTTTGTGGGCGGCTGTGCCACGGCCTTGATAGTCATCAAAAAGGGTGTCTGGCTCGGGTATGGTGATGTCGGCATATTTACTCATGTGCCTTTTTGCGGGTTGCCAGGTGCGGTGGGGTGCTTTGTGGTGCATCATCAGCATGAAGGGTTTATTTTTGTCACGCTGAGATTGGAGCCAGTGGAGCGTTTTATCGGTGATGATATCACTGACGTAGCCTTTATTTTTTGATTTGCCCTTTTCTGAAATGAAGGCGGGGTTGTTGTAGTTTCCTTGGCCGGGAAGAACGTCCCAGTAGTCGAACCCTTGCATTTTTCCGGCGAGGTGGATTTTGCCGATCATGGCCGTTTGGTAGCCGTTTTCTTGCATGATTTTGGCGAAGTTCATCTGGTTTTGGTCGTAGGGATTTCCTCGGCCATTGTTGAGTTTGCCATTCATGTGACTGTGTTTGCCGGTGAGGAGCGTGGCCCGGCTAGGCCCGCAGATCGAGTTGGCGACGTAGCAGCGGTCGAATCGCATGCCTTCGCTGGCGATGCGGTCGATATTTGGCGTCATGTTGAGCTTTTGGAGAGGTCCTCCGTAGGCTCCGATGGTTTGGTAGGAATGATCGTCTGAAAAGATCCAGAGGATGTTCGGTTTGGTATTGGCCGCTGATGCGAGTTGGCAACAGGCAGCTAGGGTGGCTAGGGCAAGTGGTAATCTGGACATAGTTGAATGGATTGAGATGAGAAGATTAATAGTGGAGGGGTATACAGCGAGGATTGGCGATGTGAACAGTGTATCCTGAATCCGTGAGATAAGAACGCTAAAAAGTAGGCAACCCGCCCAGAATATGGCAAGGAATGGTTAGCAATAATCACCCAACGGGTTACCAATGACACAATTAGCACTCACCAACGAAAAAATCAACTCTTACGGAGGACTAACACTTCCTGGCCGCCTTCTTTCAAAGTTTTGTAGGCTCTCCGATTACTTCAAAGATCCCAAAGAATCACGATCTGACCGGTATCTCCAATGCTGATGTTTTGACCTCAATGCTAGGGCTTTTGGTTCAGGGTCGCACACACTACGAAGCGACAAAGACAAAGGCCAGTATGCAATAGCTCGAGGGGATCAATCTCGCTCTACTCAAAGCTCATACCCCGTCGCCACTTAAAATCAACGGGCGTAAATACATCGCCAACGATATTGACGTTACGCCTATGGAGAACACTGGAAGTCTTGATGAGTATCGACCGAGAACTCGCCTAATCGGCAACAATACCGCTTAAATCATCAAGCAGCCAAGTTTTTGGACTCGTCTTCCTTAATTTGCGGAATCAGGATTCTAGGTCTTTAGGGCGGGGTACGTGTTTTCTGAAAAACGCTGTCTTTTTTTTTGAAGCAGGTTAGGGTCAGGCCATGAAGAAGATATTACGGGTGATGGTTTTTCTCTGCGGCTTGATGGGGATGATGGGGTCGGCGGCTTTTGCCGAGGATGTCCCCAATAAGCGGGTGTTTGGGAAGTCGGAGGAGGAGAGTTATGCGGGAAAGGTGGTGGTGATCAAGGTGGGTGAGAAGGATTTGGTGAATAAGCATGCCTTTAAGTTCTGGCGGCGGGTGATCCAGCGGGTGAATGACGAGAAGGCGCGCGCCATTGTGTTTGATTTGGATACACCTGGCGGGCTGGCCTTTGATACTGCGGATCTGATTATGGTCCAAATGCAGAAGCTGAAGGTGCCGTCGTATGCTTTTGTGAATCAGAAGGCGCTGAGTGCTGGTGCTTTGGTGGCCTCAGGCACCGATGCCATTTATATGCATCCCGCGTCGGCTATCGGAGCGGCCGCGCTGGTCAGCGGCGATGGCTCTGAGATCCCCAAGGTGATGCGGATGAAGATCGAATCGGCCTTTGATGCCTTTGTGCGGGCTGTGGCGGAGAATAAAGGGCGTAATCCAGATGTGATCAGGGCGATGATGTTCGAGGATAAATACTTTGATTTCGGCGAGGTGCAGGTGGAGCAAGGGGAGTTGCTCACCCTCACGGCGAAAGAGGCCATCTCAGAATTTGAAGGGAAACCTTTGCTGGCCAAAGGGATCGTCAAAAGCATTCCTGAGCTATTGGCGCAAGAGGGGTTGGAGGGCGTTGAGGTGATTGTGGCGGAGCCTACGGGGATGGAGAAGTTTGCGTATCTGGCTGCGGGCTTTTCTGCGATTTTGATACTGGTGGGTATTGGCGGGGCTTATTTGGAAATGAAAACTCCAGGGTTTGGTCTGGGTGGGGGGATTTCATTGCTGGCCTTTGGCTTGTTTTTCTTTGGTAACTATATCGCGGGAAATATGGCGGGGTATGGGCTGATGGTTTTATTTGTGCTGGGTGTGGTCCTCGTGATTGTTGAGCTCGCTTTGTTGCCGGGCATGATGGTTCCCGGGATTCTCGGAGCGATCATGATTTTGGTATCGCTGTTTTTTGCGATGGTGGATGAATTCGCTTTTGAGGACAATGATGTGCGTGGCTGGGATTCCAATCAAGCGTGGGACTTTGTGAATGGTCCCGCCTGGAGCCTCGCGATCGGTCTGTCCGGTGCAATGGTGCTTTCTTTGTTGATGATGCGGTTTTTACCCAGCTTACCTTTGTTTAACCGCTTGGTCATGACTCAGGAACTAGATCGGGGTGACGCCGTCACAGCGGGACCCATGGCCGGAAGCCATCAGGGAATGCTGGGAGTGACCAGCACCGACCTTCGCCCTGCAGGCAAGGGCGAGTTTGATGGCGATGTGCTGGACATCACCGCCGCCAACGGCTTCATCGCCTCCGGGCAGCAGGTGAGGATTTGTTCCGAAGACGGGCTTCGCATTCTCGTCGAGGAAGTGGGTGGGTGACTCTGTGATTCTGTTATTAAGTGATTCTGTTAATGAGTGATTGAGTGATTCTGTGATCAAGCCATGACGAATCACACAATGACCGAATCACCTAATCACCGATTTTACCTCCTCTTTACATACAATAGGGCTGGAGCTGGTAGTTTGTTGTGGACGTTTTAGAAAAAACTGAGCGCGTTTTAGAGAGAAAGTATGAAAGAGAAACCTGTAATATTAGTGGTCGAGGATGATGCGGCGGTGCGCCAAGGGGTGGTGGATGCTTTGAGCTTTTCTGGCTACGAGGTGATCTCAGCGGCGGATGGCCGGGAGGGCATGGAGCGGGCGCTGCGGGCATCGTATCAGCTGATGCTTTTGGATCTGGTGATGCCTTACCATAGTGGATTTGAGGTGCTGGAGGCACTGCGAAAGGAGCGGCCCGGTCAGCCGGTGATTATTCTTTCGGCGCGGGGCGAGGAGGCGGACCGGGTGAAGGGGTTGACGATGGGGGCTGATGATTATGTGGTGAAGCCATTCAGCGTGCGCGAGCTTCTGGCGCGGGTGGATGCGGTGCTGCGGCGCAGTAGTGAGCGCGAAGTGGGCGAGGATGTTTTTGAGTTTGCTGGGGGGCGGGTGGATTTTTCACGCCGCGAAGTGTTGCTTAACGGTGGTGCGCGCAAGGAACTCTCTGAGCGGGAGTCGGAGCTACTGCGCTATTTGATCTCGAACCGTGGCCGGGCGGTCGCCCGCGAGGAGCTATTGCAGCAGGTGTGGCGGATTGATCCCAAAAATATCGAAACGCGCACCATTGATATGCATGTCGCGCATTTACGTGAGAAGCTCGGGGCGGACGGTCAAAAAGTCGTGCTGACGGTGCGCGGGAAAGGTTATATGGTTGGGAAGTCTTGAAGTCAGGAAGTCGGGAAGTCGGGAAGTTTGAAAATTAGTGAGAAACAGTGATGAATAAGCCTTGGATGATTTGGAGTTTGTCGGGACTGTGCGCCTTGGTGGTGTTCGGGGCGATGGGGTTGTTGACGCGTAGTACCTTGAGCTTGGAGCGGGAGCGGGTGCAGGCGGAGGCGAAGGCTGAGTTCGAAGGCTGGATTCGGATTGCCCTCTGGCGGATGGATACGGCGGCGGCTGGTATTTTGGCCGAGGAGAATAACAAACCAATCTCACATTTTCGCGATATCGAGCTGCAGGGGTATGGGGGTGCTCATTCCCAGTCTGGTAGTGTGAAGCTGCACTTCGAGGTAAAGGATGGAAAGTTGAGTTCCCCTTTAGATGGGACGGGGGGGGATCGCGAACTGGTAGGGCTACGGTCACTGCTGCAGTATGCAGTCAATGGGGCAGATGGAAGAAACTCCTCGAAGGGTCTTTCATCAGAGGTGGCTCGGCAGCAGGTGAATTTAGACACGAATCTCGAATTACTTTGTGCGGTTGCCGAAAGTGGAAGTGAAATCCCGCCGGAAAACCCATCGTGGCAAGCTCAGGTGGATATTGCCCAGCAGCAACGCAAAGAGAAGCCCCGGGCGGTGGTGCGTAATGCTCAAGCGTATCAGGCGAACTTCAACAGGGCTGAAAAGGTGAAACGTCAGGTGATCGTCAGCAAAGCCGTGGCCAATAGCATGTCGCCGAAAGTAGAGGTGCAGCTTTCTCCGCTGATCCCGGTCTGGCTGGGCAGTGATTTGATGCTGGTGCGTGAGGTGAGTGATGATTCTGGGAAGCGGGTGCAGGGCGTGTGGTTGGATGGCGATGCCATTCGGGTGTCATTGCTGGCTGATATCAATGACCTTTTGCCTGAAGCTCGATTGGAGCCCGTGCGGTATGGAGTGGATGTTTTATTGAGCGGTGTGGCATCTTCCGGCATCGATGACCCGATGGACCCGGATGACCCGATGGTCATGGCGGCATTGCCGTGGCGTCTCTTGCCAGGTGGGGTGGCGATGATTGATTCTTTGGGTTGGACTCCGATGCGGAAAAACCTGCTGTTGGCATGGATCGGGGTGGTGTTGGCTGCTCTGGCGGCTGTTGTTTTGCTGCGAGGTGTGGTGAAGCTCAGCGAGAGGCGGGCGTCATTTGTTTCCTCCGTCACTCATGAGTTGCGCACGCCGCTGACGACCTTTAGTCTGTATTCGGGCATGCTGTCTGAGGGCATGGTGCAGGATGAGAAGAAGCGGCAGGAATACCTGCTGACCCTGAGTCGGGAGTCGGCTCGTCTGACTCACTTGGTGGAGAATGTGCTGGCCTATTCCAGAATCGAGCGGGGCAGCGCCCGGGCTCATGTTGAGTCGGTGCGAGTGGGGCAGATGCTGGAGCGGATGGAGGGGCGGCTCCGTCAGCGGGCGGAAGAGGCGGAGATGACACTCAGTTTCGAGCTGTCTCCGGAGATGGCTCAGCATGAGATCCAAGTGGATACCACCGCCATTGAGCAAATAATTTTCAACCTCGTCGACAATGCCTGTAAATACGCAAGCGGTGAGGGCTGCGGATCGTTGATCACGTTGCGCGCCTTTCCTGGCAAAAAACGAGGGCGTGGGGTGGTGTTTCAGGTATGCGACCAAGGCCCGGGTATTCAAAAATCCGAGCATCGTCGCTTGTTCCGTGCTTTTCACAAGTCGGCTCAAGAAGCGGCACATACTCAGCCAGGGGTGGGGCTAGGGCTGGCATTGAGTCGGAGGCTGGCGCGTGCGCTTGGGGGAGATTTGAGGATTATTGAGCAGGAGAGTGGGGCGTGTTTTGAGTTGACGGTTGGTTGATTTAACTCACATTCTGGCGATGAATAGGGAGTTATTGTTGAATTTGCCTTCGGCAGGTTGAATTCGCTGCGCGAGTTGAAAGCACCTGCCGGTGCGTTGAAATTGTGGCATTCGCCATTCAGCCATATCGATATCGCAGGCTTATTCAACCAATGCACAGCATTGATTCAACGCATCTCAGATGCTTTCAACTTGGCGTCAGCCATATTCAACTCCTCAGCGAAGGCTACTTAACTTTACGCCACTCTCAGCTGATCGCCAGAATGTGAGATAGAGGGCTTATGGGTTTCCTTATTAAAGAAAATCATGATTTTTTTGATTTTTTCATGAAAATAAAAAAGAGGGGGTATTGGCTTTTCCTATTGACTTCAGTGTCTTGTGAGGCAGATTTACACCACACCTGATTGAGCGGCTTGATGGCTAACTTGATCGATGTGTATTCTCCCATTATTTAATGATCGTGTGACTCATTCCTGTGACCGATAATTGAAAAGTGGAATGAATAGATGACATGCGGCGTTTC
>CAYNNY010000067.1:11482-14222 GCA_964398555.1 uncultured Verrucomicrobiales bacterium | reverse complement strand
GTTCAGAAGAACGTTTTAATGGCTACCGTGTAAAAATCCGCTATGACAATGCATGTTGCGCAAAAAAAACTTGTCAAACGCATGTTTGGTGGGGTAATTTTTGTTTGTGCCTATCCGTTAGTTGAGATTTAGACTCTCGTTAAGGATCGGCGGCCCACATTTAAAAAAGAAGTTATTAAATCATCAGCTATGCACATAAATATAAAATTTCAAGTTCTCCGCGGAAAATCCCGTATTTTTTTGCCTGCTTTAATGCTCTTTTTATTATCTCCCTTAGCATTTGCGCAGGATGAGGTGGTATCAGGAACTCTTACGGTTGAGGATGACATAGTTCTTAAAGATCGCGATCTCGGTGGGTTAACTGAAACTGCAAAATTAATTTTTGAAGAAGATGTAGCAGGGCTAGGGGTCAATACTTTTTATTCTTGGATGTCTGAAAATGGTGCGTGGTCATGGGGCTATGATAGTGGCTGGACAGCGATGTCCCTTAGTGAAAATCATGTTTTGAATCTATATAACACCGATACAGCAGTTGGTTCTGGAAATGGTGCGTCTATTGTGTTGAATCCTGGGGATGGGGCGTTGGGGCTAATCGAGGCCTCCATATTGATTTCAGGTAGTAAGGTGATAACCAAAGAAAATAGTGTGACCTTGCTTACAGGAAATTTCATTCCAGTCAATGGATTAGGTTCTAGTGACTCTCTATTAATGCAGGGCTCTTATGGTGGTGATGGTGTTATTCCGGTAGAAGGAGCTGGGTTAAGAATGATGTGGTACCCTGAAAAAGGAGCATTTAGAGTAGGGGGGGTGTCAGGGTTATCATGGGATGATGCAAATACGGGCAGCTATTCATTTGCTACTGGTTATGATTCTGCTGCATACGGCTTTGGCACAGCTTCTATGGGAGTTGCTACTTCTGCTTATTCATATTCTTCTTTTGTTATAGGGAGTTATAATGATGCGAGGTACACGGAGACTGGTAAAGCAGCTTGGCAAGGTGATGATCTAAACTCTGTCTTTGAGGTGGGTGTCGGTACCGCTTCTGCAGCTAAAAACGCCCTCACTGTTCTTCAGGATGGTTCCGTAGAAATTGGTAAGGATAGCGGGCTTAAAGTTTCGGCAGATGGCGAAATTATTTTTTCTAAGGCTCAGGGGGATATCTCGATGGGCATTTATGGTGAGCCCGTCCCAGTTCCCGAATAACTCAATAAGGAGAGCCTTTAGAGTGCAGCAAATTTAAATCTAATCGTCCAAAAGTTTAAGGATGTTTTTGTGGATTTGAACCTAATATTTTAAATAAATTGAAGATGAAGAAAGATGATCCTCCCAAAGTCCGATATCAGTTAGGAGCTGGGCTAGCCTTATCCTCTATGATTTTAGGTGTTTTTTCACCATTTGTCATGGCTGCGGCTCCTCCCGTCTGGTGGAGCGAACGAGGTGTTGTTGATCAGTCCGCAACAGAGGCGAATTATGCAGGCGTTAATTTGGGTCAGGCTAAGTGGGCTGTGGATCAAGCTTACGCTGAGTTGAGCCGGGTAGTGCCGAATGGTATTGGTTTTTCTGTCTCGGATTTATTTCCAGAAAAACCTGTGAATCCTGATGCGGAGTGGTACAAAAATCAGAAAAAACCTCTCAATATAGGGCAACTAAAAGCTTTGGCAAAACCATTTTATGATAAGCTAAATGAAGTTGCTCAACCTTGGCTGATTCAGCAGATGCAGGATAATGGCCTGGTTTTAAATGTTAGCTACTTCAAAGATCCCTCAACCCAAGATTACTATCCATGGAACCCTGCTACAGCGATAGAGAATAATTACAAGGCTGCAAATATTGGACAGCTCAAGGCTGTGTTCAGTTTGCGTTTTAGGGAAAGTCGGGATGCTGATTCAATTCCCGATGTGTGGGAATATGCGACTCTGAATGCGCATCCTGAAGTAAGTTCGGGTGATCTGACAAGTCTTTCTGATTTATCCGATGCCGATGTTGATGGCGTGAATGATTTTCAGGAATATTTGAACCGCACAGATCCTTTTTTAACGGATACCGATGGTGATGGCCTTGGTGATAATCATGAAAATTCGTTGGCTTCTGTGTGGCATCTTGATGAAACCAACGGTGTTATCGCTATTGATGACAGTGGTAATACCCATGATGCCAATATTATAGGGGGGCTTGTATTTAAGCCTCAAGGAGGGGTGCAAGGGGGTGGTCTTTATTTCGATGCGGCTAAGGCATATCTAAAATTGCCACATGCTGTATTGGATGGTGCGGAATCGATGAGCTTTAGTCTGTGGTATAAAACAAATGGAGCCACAGGATTCAACCCGTTTTTATCAGGAGCCAATGCCTCAAATGCAAACCGTATTCTTATAGGTGGTCATTTAGGAACAACTCCACCTAGAATGGAATTCTGGGATACAGCATCAAAATATTGGGATCAAGATAGCTCTTGGGCAGATGGGGCATGGCATCATCATGTATTTGTTCGCGATTTCATTACCGGAGAAATGAGGTATTATCTTGATGGAGTTTTAGCGAAAAGTGAGACTGGGAGTTTTGTTGCGCTTCAAATTGATCCCGATGGATTATTGATCGGGCAGGATCAGGATTCTGTCGGAGGTGGCTTTGATGATAACCAGAGACTTAAGGGAACCATTGATGAGGTGCGTGTGTATCGACGTGCTCTAAATGGTGTTGAGGTGGCTGAAATTACCAATATTGATACGGATAATGATGGCTT
>CAYNNY010000067.1:7993-11382 GCA_964398555.1 uncultured Verrucomicrobiales bacterium | reverse complement strand
TGGGGTGGTAATATTCTTATGGGGGGATCCGCTGAGAATGGTTACAATATTACAGACGTATTAAATACTGTGTATTCTAATTACGTAGTGGTCGAAGCTATTCAAACTACAAACGGCGCAATTGACACCCTTCATTTTAGTGACGAAGTCAAACCTGCGGATCTACGTTATTCTAGAGACGGGGATGATCTCGTAGTTATTTATGTTACTCAGAGTAAGTATGGTCTGGTAAGAGTGAAGCAGCATTTTGATGCCATTTCACCGCGTTCTATAGAAAAAATAACTTTTGCGGCGACTAATTCGAACGGAAATTCAATTTACAGCCCTATTTTACAAGGAGCTTTTGAAAGTTTGGTAACGCCATGGGATGAAGATAGCGACGGTATGCCAGGGTGGTGGGAGGACTTGTATGGTTTAGATTCCAGCTTGGCTACGGATGCCGATAGTGATGCAGATAACGATAATGTAACTAATCTGGAAGAGTATCAACTTCGTCTGGATCCTACGAATGAAGATACAGACGGGGATCTTTACCACGACGGTGATGAGCTGGCTCATCCTAATGGCGCGACTGACCCTCTTAATCCAGATACGGACGATGATGGCATGATCGACGGCAAGGAAGTTCTCTATTCTTTTGAGCCTCTTGATTTCCGTGATGCCTTGGAAGATGCGGATGGTGATGGAATACCAAATGTATACGAGGTGGCAAAAGGAACCGATCCTAATGATGTCTCTAGTCCTGCAAGCATTGATTCTATTGCAGATTGGACTGTTGATGCCGTTGCTGGAGATGATTCAGCTTCAGATACCATTTATACTAATTTACCAGAGGCCATCGCTACCTTACATGCTTCTGGTTCAGATGCAAATAGTTACTATATTATATCAATCAAAAATGGAGTTTATGATGGTGGAGTTACGGTTACAGATCGGCGTGTATTGCTTATCGGGAATATGGATGGTGGGGATGTCATTCTCCAACTAGGAAATAATGCGCAGGGTATAAAAAGTATGAAAGTGAATGCGCGTGAGGTGGCATTTTCTCACCTTGTTTTTGAACCTAATCCACAAACACACCATAAAGGTGGTGTTGCGACTCATGCTTTGGGAGCTAACTTGACATCGAAATCGAAATTTCAATTACTTTTTGATCATTGTCTTTTCAGGGGCTTTGATTCTGCTCGTTACAGTCTCACTTTAAGCTTATATTATGGATACACTCATATGCGTCACTGCACTGTGACTCGTTCAGGTGGGATTAAAATTTGGGGGTCGGGCGCCTATATGGACGCCGAGAATTCTATATTTTGGAATGCCTCTCAAACGGATGATTTTTTTGTTCAAACAGGATCAAGTCTACAAATTGATAACTCCTCTATCGTAAGTGATGATCGGTATGGTGGAACTAAAGTTGATCCTCAATTGACTTATGATGGTTACCTTATGTGGAATAGTCCCGCTGTTGATGCTGCTGGTGGGGTGATTGTTTCAAAAGATTTGTTTGGAAGATCGGCATCTGGGGCGGCTAAGGATCTAGGAGCAGTGGAGTTTATAGACACGGACGGTGATCATTTGGCCGATTTTTGGGAGATTAGAAATTTTGGAGATCTTTCTCATGCCGCAGCTGGCGATGCAGATGAAGGCTCTTCTGACGGAGCTAGTAATCTGGAAGAATATCAATTTTCAACAAATCCAAATGATCTAGATTCGGATGACGATGGCTTCAACGATGGCGGAGAAATTCACAGAGCGACAGGGATGACCAATCCGAATGATTCTGATTCGGACAATGATGGGATGCCTGATGGTTATGAGGAGAGTCATTCTCTGAATCCGCTGCTTAAGCGAGATTCTCTGGATGACGCGGATGGCGATGGTATTCCCAATATTTATGAAATGGCAAAAGGAACCGACCCAAATTCAGCGTCCAGCCCACAAACTATAGATGCTATAGCGGATTGGATCGTAGATGCTCAAACGGGATTGGATTCAACTGCGAATGGGAACAATGTTGTAAAAACACTCCAATTTGCGGTTGATCAACTTGAGGCTAATGGAAATGAGTCTGATCATTACGTTATCCAGCTACATAAAGGAGTCTACCGGGGTGGCGTGACTCTGGATAATCGAAAAATTTTATTGTCCGGGAGTAGAAGTGATAAGGAGACGATTATTCAGTTAGGGGACGATGTTTTATTTGGAGGTCGTATGCACTTGGCCTCTGGAGATATTGTCTTATCTAGCATTACATTTGAACCTTATGTTAATACTCCTAGCAAAGTTTATTGGTATTACCATGTGGGCGTTTACAGTTCTTTGATTAAAGATGTTGAGCAGTTGATGTTCCGAAATTGTATATTCCGAGGATTTGACAAAGCTCGCTTCACCTGTGCCGTAGAGTTTGGAACAGGTCTTAGTTATGTTGAAAATTGTTCATTTGTGAGTCCTTCACCTGTCATTGTGGATACTGGAGAGCTGATAGCTGAAAATTCTATTTTTTGGAACAGTGGTGCCATTTCGAGGCAAAGTTCAGCTTCGATTACTGTATTGAATTCTATTGTCTCTAATAATTCTTACGGGGGGATAGTTGCTGACCCCAAGCTCACTTTAGACGGCTACCTCACTAAAGACAGCCCAGCTATTGATGCGGGAGGCGAGAATTCAACTCAATTTGACATCCATGGTGAACCTATTTCAGGCTCTGCCCGCGATATTGGTGCTGATGAATTCTACGATACGGATGGCGATTTTGTGCCTGATTTCTGGGAGCGGCTTCATTACGGCAATCTTTCCAGGGACGGGGCTTACGATAACGATGAAGGGGTGGGGGATAATGCAACCAGTCTTGAGGAGTATGAAAACACCTTAGATCCTAATCTTAAGGATGGTGACGGGGATGGATTCCTTGACGGTGATGAAATTCATCGTGCAGCTGGAGCTACTGACCCTCACGATCCAGACTCAGATGATGACAGAATGCCCGATGGATTTGAAGTTGAGCACGGCTTGAATCCTCTTGATCATAAGGATGTCATCCTAGACAAAGATGGTGATCGTGTTCCTAACATTCACGAGTGGATCAGGGGCTCTAGTCCCTCACTGGCTTCGGAAACACCTGACGACGACTACATCGTGAATCCTGATCAAGCCGATCTAAGTGACTCGGACAATATTTATGCAACATTAAGCGAGGTGATTACAAAAATCGGCGAGGTTAAGGCGGCTGGAGGAAATTGGAGTTATCGTCTGGTGAAACTTTATCCAGGCCTTTATGAGGAAGAAGTTACGATTGATTCACTTGAAGGACTAGCCTTGATAGCTGAACACGAGACTGCTTCAGGCTTCCCTGAGTTTCGTATTAATGATGCATCAAAAAATGTCTTCAC
>CAYNNY010000067.1:5748-7893 GCA_964398555.1 uncultured Verrucomicrobiales bacterium | reverse complement strand
CACAAATATTATCCTTAGAAATTCAATTTTATGGAATCCTGGCTCATCGTATTCGGAAACATATGGCGGCAGTTGGACGAAAACGAATAATTATATTTACCCCAACGATCCCGATCCTCTAGTCAATCAAGAATATGGCTTTCTAAAACCGGGCAGCCCAGCGATTGATTCAGCGGCGATTTTGCCTGATTCTCAGCTTGTTTATGACTACACGGGAGAGCAAAGGGATTCTTCTCCAGATGTCGGAGCAGACGAATTTCTCGATCTCGACGGCGATGGCATGTCCGATAGTTGGGAAGTGGTTCACGGCATGGGGGTAAGTGCCGTTGACTCAGATGGAGACGGCGTTTCCGACGGTGCTGATACGAATCAGAATGGCATTCTCGATGGTCTCGAAGACCTTGATGGAGATGGATTGACAAACCTTCAGGAAAATGCTTTAGGCGAAAATCCCAATGAATACAATATTGTTGCATCTGTCACCTCGGATCGTCGATGGGTGGATGTGCAGGATACTGATAACCGTTCCATGAGTTTTACCGTGAAACTTCATCGCACAGACGACCAAGTTATTGTGCATTTCCGGAAATTCAGATTCACTACTCAGGAGGTGGACCCCGTGAATTACCCAGGCGTGAAGGATCTTCACGCGTATGAGGTAGATTCCTCCTCGCTGGCCTCTATCCCTCTGGGATCATTGACGGGTGGCCTAGAGAAAACGGTCACTTGGGATGGCCTGAATAGTGGAGTGTATAATGATGCTGATGTGATCTTACCTGTAATCGAGATGATTGACGCTCAAGGCGTATCTCACTTTCACTCACCCATTACAGGTTATTATGTGCCAGAAATGAGCATTTCTACTTTCCCTATCACTGGTGGCGGAAATCAAGGTGATCCTAGTAAGACAGTTTGGCAGAACTTCCCTCATTCGGGAGTTTTGGGATCAGACAGCATGGTTGAACCTGTTATTATTCATCATAAATTGTTCACAAACCTAGTGGAGCATCGCCCTATCTTCGGTGCCACCCCAACAGGTCCATGGATTCCGTTTGAGCAGGATGGCACTCCATGGGTTGAGACTGGAAATGCTTGGATGGGAACTGTTGGCCGGGGCATTGAGGGCAAGGACACCGCGATTAACACGTCCATCAAATTTTTCAGTGTGCGTCGATTACCAGCCGCTTCCGTGGTTTGTCTTAATCAGCATGCTGATGCCACAAGCTATTCGGTAGAGTCTTATAAAGCAAGTTCTGCTCATGGTGAAGTTGTGCATGCAATTTTCGACCTCGACCGCAGTGCAAATGTTACCCTGACAATGTTGGCTCCAGATGGGCAGGAAATGCCGCTTTATTACCGTGATTCAGCAACGGGGAGCTACGCGAATGCCGTGAACTTGGATCGCCCAGCAGGAGTAAATGACTTAGAGTTCTTCGTTATGGATTATTCTGATCCAGCGAACCCCAAGGTTTTGGATAACGTGTTTGCTGATGGTCAGACTACAGGTCACGGTCACTTTAAGTTGCGTGAAGTCAATGGAAACTCTCTCGGTGACAGGGAATATCGACGTTACTGGAGAGTAAAATTCAGTATTGAAGACAAACGCACAGGCCATGTCCGCACCAAGTGGGCTCTTGTCAAAGCTGTTAAATAATCGGATGATAGTGAACTGCGAATGATCAAAAAATTACATTACCTATTGTTGTTTCTCTTTCTGGGGCAGCCCGTGCTGTCTCAGGAAGGTGGTGTGCTTTATTATACGGGTTTGGCGGAAAATGGCTGGCAAGTGTATCGCTGGGATTTTCAAAAAAAGAAAGAGACTCGACTTACGAATTCCCCAGGTGACAAGCGTGCCCCCACGTGGGTTTCTTCGCTGGGGAAAATTGTCTATAAAGATGCTAGAGGGCAGATATGTGCCGTGGATCTTTCAGGAGAGGAGGAGATACTCATCGAGGGTGTGCTTAGCTGCGCTCACTTCACTGTATCGCGTGATGGGAAACATGTTTATTACACTCGTCTTCTGGCCAATAATCCGCTTCGCCAGTCTCTTTGGCACGCATCCTCTGAAAATGACTTTCGTGATCCACAGCTTATTTTTCGGATGCCCCGTGGCTCTATCCGTAACGTCTGTCTGTCACCCTCAGG
>CAYNNY010000067.1:2076-5648 GCA_964398555.1 uncultured Verrucomicrobiales bacterium | reverse complement strand
ACACCCACTACGAGTGAATTCTATCCCTATCCATCTGCTGACGGGCGTTGGTTATTCTACGAAGCCCGTGAGAATGCCGGCAATGCTATTTCCGTGTATGATACGCAGAAAAAATCACACAGGCTTTTAGAATTGCCCCGCCCAGCCAAAGAACCTTGTTACATCGACGCAAAATGATAGCCTCTTTCCATCATCGTCTATTGATTCTGGTCGCAGTTCTTCTGCCGCTGGCGCAAGCTGCCCGTGCCCGTGAAAATCTTTTTTACAAGCACACAAGTGATGGCGGGATCTTTTTCCAACTTCAGAATACAGAGCCAGACTCTACCTACAAAGTGCAGCTTCTCGACGCAATATCGGGGGAAACCATCGCCACCGTGGATGGCTTCAAGAAAGGTGCCGTGCCTAAGGCTCTCAAGGTGGAATGGAAACCAAATAAAAAAATTAATGCTGTTTGCCATTGGCGTGTTTTATGTGATGGGAAGAACATTTCGCCCCCTGTCCCTCAGGTCGCGATGCCAGAAAAGTTTCATGTGACTCCGGGTAAGATTAAGCGAATCCTTCAAGGCATCACATGGAGTCAGAATGCACCTTCGATATCTCGTGTATTTGTCGCCAATCGCTCGGGGATGCTCATTGCATGGGCTAAACCTTGGAGTTTTTCGGGAGTGGGAAGTCATCTGACCCCGTGGAATTTTAAGGATGTGGGCAGTGTACGTTCTTATCGGGCGGATTCTGATATTCACGCTTTTGTGCAGACCGTTCCTCTCGGCAAACGCTGGATCATCATTGGCGATGTGAAATTTGATGATCAATACTCAGCTGCCGAATTATTTTCGAAAATCGCCCTACCAAAAATCCCCTATGATTTCAACCTTTCGCTTCCTGGTGCCAAAATTGCAGTTGGCAAAGAGGGGAATTCCAATGCTGTCTATCACGCTCACTCTGGGATGCCCGTTCGGGTTAGCCTTGATAAGGCATCGAAAGAAAAAATGGGCGGACGTCGCTTTGAAATTCTTCTTTTCCTCAATGGTGAATTTATTCATGAAGAGGCACAGGGCGTCGATCCCTATACATTCATTCTTCCCATGTTTCCTGGTGTGACTGGCAAACATCACTTCACCGTCAATATCATTGACTACCACGGCAATATCGCATCCAAGACTCTCGCCATGCAGTTTGAGTCAGCCAACACCACGACTCCTTCATTAGCCCCTCCTTCAGGGAAACCTTCTACCTCACTGGCTACTCCCACGACGAAGCAATAGCCTTATCTACGTGCATCACTTTCACTAAATCCCATTTCTTAATATTATCAGAATGAAAAAACGTTCATTTTATCTTTGCTCGCTGTTGGTGAGTTTCTTTTTCCTTACCTTTGTGGGACTTGCTCTCGCCGACTTGAATCACTATGTCGCAGCACCGGATGATAAAGAAGAAGATCCATGTCAAAAAAAGCCAGGGGATGCTGAAGATCCAGCTAATCCCAATGATCCCTGTAAGGAAGATGGTGATGATGATCCTCAGAATGATCAGGGATGTGCTGCCAACAAAGGTGGGGACCCCTTCAGTCTCCACAGCGGAGAATTTACACTCTCTAAAACCTATCTGAGTCAGCCTGGAGGAGCCCTAAGTTTTAGCCTTTTTCTTTCTTACAGCTCCTACTCGGATGTGCACACCACCATTGGTTATGGATGGACTCATAACTTTAACATGCGTCTGCACGAAACCAGTCAAGGTCGCCTAGTCTGGGTCAACCATAAGGGAGCTCTTGTCTTTTTTAATTCCACTGGAGCCAATTCCTATGTTTCTGATGATATTTGGAACACCAAGGCCGCTTTTGCCAACGGCGTTTATACCCTTACTACCACGAGCGGAAAGCAATACCTCTTCGATGCAGAGGGGCGCCTGACTTCCATAGTGCATTCCTCAGGAAGTAATCTTCAGCTCACTTATGCCGCAGATGGAGACGCGGTCACAAGGCACCCCGTCACCTGCATCCCTCGGAACAGCAACCTCACCACTCCCACCACCGTGGTGCGGGATTATCGGGTTCATAAAATCGAGGAATTCTTAGCCAACACCTCTCCCACAGGTCGTTTCCTCGAGTTTTCCTACTATGCTGATAGCGGATTGCTCGATTTCGTTGTCGATCAAGCTGGGCGTAAGGTAAAGCTTACCCACGATGCCGCTAATGCGGGAAACCTTGTGACTTTAGCCGAGACGCTCACGGAGACCACCACGCTTTCATCGCACTATTCCTACTATATGGCGGTGGAAAAGCATATTTCTTACTACGGCTACATGGAGACGTTTAGCCGGGAAGGCTGCTCGGACTGCACGCAAAGAAAAAACTACTACTACGATGGAGGAATCTATTCTGGCTGGGTGAGCCGTCAGGTGCAGGGGGAGTATGGGGAAGGTGAGGATATTGCGGTGCAATACACCACCACTGGAAATAACCACACCGTCACCCTTACCCATAGTATCAATGTCTTTAACTCCGGCGATAACAGCCTGATCTCTAGTGGCTCTTGGCAGGAGGAAATCACCTACATTATGGACTCCCGCGATAACCGCCGAGTGAAGCGTCGCACGAAAAAGCGTCCGAATGCAGTAAGCCCTGCGCAGCCAGGCGGCACGGGGGATTATTATGTAGAGTATACCTACTACGGAGAAAACGCAGCAGATGTGCACGGTGTCGATGGAGTCTTCCTTGATAAGGTGAAAACCAAACGCGACTACAATGGCTCGATCACCCACACTACCTATAACACTAATGGCTTGCTATTGTCAGAGACCTCGCCCGTCTCAGCAACGGTGGATCACATTACATCCTACCAATATGATGGCCTTAATAATCTGACCAAAACCACCGTCACCCAGACTGATCGCCCATCGGAATCGTTTGTCACCGAGTATGAATACTACGCAGGCACCCGGCTTCTTCGTTTCAGTAAGCAGAAAAAAGGAGACAACGATTACATTATCACAGAATACACATATTACCCTTCAGGAGAGGCGTCTGAAAATTTACTCAAAGATACCATTCAGAAGCACAACGCCACGGTTCTCCGCACCACCCGCTACGAATACACCACCTCGGCGGATGCCTCTCAGCCCATGGGCTTGTTGAAGAAAACCTATGATCTCGATGACCCCACCTACTACACGTCCTACCATTACACTCAGGCAGGAAATGCCGATGTCGTTACAGACGCCAAAGGCAACACCCGCGAGTCTGACTTCGATACCAAAGGCCGCGTTGTCGAATCCCGTATCAAGGATGCTTCCGGCACCCTTCTGACCAAAACCATCCGCGCCTACTCGGGCAGCAACCTCACCGAGGTGAAGACCGGCAATGATACCGATGGCTACCGCATTGTCCGTTACGGTTATGATAGCCTGAACCGTAGAAATAAAACCACCCGTGTCGCCACAGACTCAGGTAGCGAGGTGGAAAAGGATCAGAATTTCACGACCTACCGCTCCGATGGTAAAATTCTCTACGCTGAAAATGCCTTAGGTCAGATATCCACCTACAACTATGCGGACAATGCACTCCCATGGAAAAC
>CAYNNY010000067.1:0-1976 GCA_964398555.1 uncultured Verrucomicrobiales bacterium | reverse complement strand
GTTACCGACCGCTTCGGGCGCGCTATCCGTGGTCAGTCAGCTGACCGCGCTGATTACCTCGCCGCACGTCCCCAAGACGGCAACGATGTCACCAGCGTTTTCGATGTTCTAGGCCGTAGAACCCAATCCACCGATGGGCGGGGCATCCACCGCTACTTCCACTACGATTCCTTCTCTCGCCTCACCCACACATCCGTGGAAACCGCCGCCGACTGGTCGTCCGCTACATGGTGGACGGATGCCAGCAATGTTTCTGCTGAAGTAAAAACCTACTCCCCATGGAGCGAGGCACTAGAGGTCTGGGATACGGATCGCGTTCTCTCCACTTCGAGTTTTGATTCCCTGGGCCGCCTGACCAGCCGTGCCCGCACCGGCTCACCCACCATCAGCTACCGCTACACAGATTTGCATCTTTTGGAATATGTGGATTACCCCGCCCAGCCCGCCGCAGGAAATTCACCCGCGCACCCCGCCACCAGCACTCATTACCTCTATGATTCTAAAAATGGAGCCGTCCTGAAAAATGTCACAGACCGCGCAGGCAATACCACCGCCTACACCTACACCCCGCGCTTCCAGCGTGAAACCATCCTTACCTCTCTGAATGCCACTAGCCCGAAATATAAACGCCTCACCTATGATGCTTTTGGCCGAGTGGTAACCAGCCAAAATGAAAACGACGACCTTACCGCCATCGCTTACGATGCTCTGGGCAATGTCGCTAAAGTCTATCATCCAGATCACCCTTACACCAATGGCCAGCCAGACAGCGCTAGCACCGTGGGTGTGGAAAGTTACACTTACAATACCTACAATCAGGTGCTCCAGCATACGGGCACAGGGGCGTATCCCATTGAGTTTGCCTATGATTCCGCAGGTAACCGTCAGAGCATGACAGATAATAAATCCCAGGCTTCCGGTGCGCTGTTCTCTGGTGGCACCCGCACTTACTGGGAGTATGACTCAGTGAACCGCATCTCCCGCAAATACTACAACTACCAAAATGCTGGTAGTTATTCTGATTATCGCGAATATTCCTACAATGCCAACGGAGCCGTGAAAACCAGCCGCGATGGCAAAGGCGTCACCACCCAGTATGCCTACGAACCCGGGCGTAACCTTCTTCAAACGGTCGATTTCCCCAACGATACAGACCATCAATTTACGTACGATAAAGCCCGCCGCCGCACCCAGATGCAGGATGCCACCGGCATCACTGGATGGCAGTATGATTCCCTGGGCCGACTCGAAATCTACACCCAGAACAGCACCAACCGCCTCATTCACTATAAATACGACACCTGGAGCCGCATGGCGGAGCGTCGTGTCCGTCCCGTCGGCACTGCCGAGGGCATCGCTGGAGAATGGCTCACCGCTTATGACTACGATCATGCCGGACGCCTCCTTCACATCACCGACCACCGCGTCAACACCACCACCCCCTTCACCTACCAGTGGCATGACAACGCGGATCTCGTCGAGCGCATCACATTTCCATCAGGAGCCAAACAGGAAAAAGGCTACGACGTTCTAGGTCGCCTCAAACTCATCGAAGCATATAATCAAGCAAATACAAAAATCAACAGCTTCGGCTACGATTACAACAACGTTGGCCAACGTGAAAAAATCACCCTCGCCGACGGCTCAAAAATCAATTTGCTCTACGACGAAAAACGCCAGCTCAACACCGCCAAAAAGTTCGATGCCGCAAATGCCCCCGTCGCCAGCTATGATTACGACTACGATTTTGATGCCATAGGCAACCGCACCCAAGGGAGCGTGGGCGTCCCGCCCGCACTAACAACCTACACCTCCAACGCACTGAACCAATACACCGCCATCAATCCCGCCACCGGCCCACCCGTCACCCCCACTTATGACGACAACGGAAGCCTGCTTGCCAATGACCGCATCAGCAACACCTGGAACGAAGAAAATCGCCTCAAAATCATCGCAGACACCACCGCGAACACCCG
>CAYNNY010000066.1:0-14297 GCA_964398555.1 uncultured Verrucomicrobiales bacterium | reverse complement strand
AGCGCTTCAGAGCTAAACCTTGTATGGCTGTCATTAGAAAACTTTATTTCTGCAGGGGTTTCTCTAAGAAGTAGCGGGGCGGAGGAGAAATTAGTAGCGGACTCCCGATAGGTTCCGTTTTTTGCGTAGTAGCGCCTGCCTCGGCCTTCGCCTCGGGCTTCGATCGACTTATTTTCGATCAGTCCCTCCAGGCGGCGCTGTAAAGTTCTGCGGCTATACTGCAGCCGAGAGTCGGCCATGAGCTCCCCCACAGAAGCTCCATTGGGCTTCGTTGAGATGATGAATATCAGAAATGTTTGCTGGCTGTTTGGCATGATTATCTCCTTCGAGGTGAGGTAACCATGCCATATTCATGCCAAATGTCAAGTATCTGGCACGATAATCTTCATATCTGGCGCAATTAAGCCTATTTTGGCACGATTAGCCCTCGGTATATGCCACCGAGAGGGTGATTGCTTTTAAGCGGTTCAGGACTAGATCCTCCGGCAGGCGCGAAGTCGTTCGGCAATCAGGAGGGATTTGAAACGGGGGTAATCTTCTTTGTGGGTGCCGGAGAGGAGAAGGTAGCTGTATTTCGAGCGGGCTTCGATTTCCTCCAGCGCATTTTTCATGCGTAAGGCGATGACCTCTTCGGAATCTGTGCCGCGTCCAGTGAGTCGTTTGCGGAGCTCTTCGTTGGTCGGAGGCATGACAAAAAGGTCGATCAAGGCTGTGTTGATCGTGGGATCCGGGCAGGCGCGCACTTGATCGGCACCTTGCACATCGATATCCATCACCACATCCGTGCCTGCGGATATGTGATCGAGTACTTCGGATTTGAGTGTGCCATAGAAGTTGCCATGCACCTCGGCATGTTCGAGGAAATCACCCGCCTCAATACGTTGCGCAAACTCGTCGTGACTTAGGAAATAGTAGTCGTGACCATGACGTTCACCCTCCCGAGGTGGGCGAGTGGTGCAGGATGTTGAGTAAACCGCCTCATTTTCATCGGCTAATCGACGACATAGGGTGGTTTTTCCCGAGCCAGATGGTCCGGAAACGAGAAGGACGATGCCAGTTCGGGAAGATGTTTGACGAGTCATGAGTGGATGCGCGGATCTTAATCTATAGGGAAGGGCTTGTCAAAACGGGAATGGGGGGGTGACTCCAAGAGTTTTACTTATATTGAAGTCCTCCATGGGTTAAAAGAGTTGTGAGCTGCTCAAAGCCACAACCCAATAACCGAAGAATAAAACAGCCGCTTTGAGCGACTCACGTATTCGAAGCCTCCAGTTTTACCGGAGGTTCCTCATTCTCGTGTTTTCCCTTTCAGCATCGCCTCCACAAACGGGTCGAGGTTTCCGTCCATGACGGAGGAGATGTTGCCGGTTTCTTCGCCGGTGCGGAGGTCTTTGACCATTTGGTAGGGCTGGAAAACGTAGGAGCGGATCTGGCTGCCCCAGCCGATTTCTCCTTTGGCTGAGTATTCGCGGTCGGCTTCTGCGCGTTGTTTGTCTTCTTCGATCTGGTAAAGTTTGGCGCGGAGCAGCGACCAGGCATTTTCGCGGTTGCGGAGCTGGGACCGTTCCTGGGTGGAGCGGATCATGATGCCGGTCGGTTTGTGTTTGAGGATGACGGCGGTTTCCACCTTGTTGACGTTTTGTCCGCCAGCTCCGCCGGAGCGGGCGGTGTTGACTTCCACATCGGAATCGGGGATTTCAATGATGATGCTTTTATCTATTTCCGGTGAGGCATCGACAGCGCAAAATGAGGTGTGGCGTTTGCCTGCAGAATCGAAGGGAGAGATGCGGACGAGACGGTGGACACCACGTTCATTTTTTAAATACCCATAGGCGTAGGGGCCCTCGATTTTGAGGGAGGCGGCGCGGCATCCTGCGCCATCACCATCTTGGTAGTCGAGCTTGGTGACGGTGAACCCTTTGCTTTCAGCCCAGCGGATATACATGCGGAGAACCATCTCAGCCCAATCGCAGGCCTCGGTGCCTCCGGCTCCAGCTTGGACGTTGAGATAGCAGTTGGAGGAATCGGTGGGTTTGTCGAGCAGGGTGATGAGCTCAAAGCTATCGAGATCTTTGATCAGTGCGTGATATTCATCATGGGCTTCGTGGGCAAAGTCGAGGTCATCAGCTTCTTTGGCGAGTTCGATGACTTCATCGAGGTTTCCGGCTCGTTTTTCGAGTTCGAGAAAAGGGTGGAGGCGGCCTTTAATCAGGTTGGCCTTGGCGACGGTGTCTTGGGCTTTATCGGGATCGTTCCAGAAATCGGTCCCGGTCATTTCCTCATCGAAATCTTCAAGTTGTTTTTCGAGGGCCTGGACGTCAAAGATACCTCCTGAGTTCGGACAGGCGGCTCTTCAGAGCCCCAGTGTCCAACGCCAGGAGGTCAGCGATATTAGATTCACTCATACGCGCCGAGTGATAGCGGGATTTTTGCAGATTGGAATCACGAATCGTCAGGAAATATGGTTGATGCCTGCGGCGCTCGACAGAATAAACAGAATTTGGAGGGTGGACGCCCACGTCCGCATCTTCCTGTCGTGCGTTGCCCTAGTTTTGCTTGATGCCTGCGGCGCTCGACAGAATTAACAGAATTTTTCAGAATTACTTGGGTTGATGGCTTGGGTTGGGGGATTTTTAACCGCGAATGTGCGCGAATTTACGCGAAGTTGATATGCTGAGGTTGATATGCTGGAGTTATTTTTAATGATTGCTCTGATTTTAGGCTGGGTGATGGTGTTGAGCATGCTGGATTTGAGGTATCTTCCCACTGCCTCCTGTCTACAATAGATTCTCCCTAGTGTATTCGCCCTGCCTGTCTCCCGACTTAAATGGGTAAAAATAAACGTGTGATTGGGCTGAATCCATGGTTGGCTAGGGCATCATTTATGGGGAGTTTATCATGTGAAGGGATGAGAGAGCTTGAAGCGCTAGCTTTTAAGCGGGGAGCTACGGCTGAAGAGCTGATGGAAAAGGCGGGTCGTGGAATAGCGGAGGCTATTTTGCGACGGTATCCGCAGGGAATGGTTGCCGTAGCCTGCATTGGTTCCGGCAATAATGGCGGAGATGCTTTGGTGGCTTTGCGCTATTTGGCTGCTGAGGGCTGGACGGTGGGCGTTCGGTGTCTGCATCCGATGGTGTCGCTGGGTGTGTTGCCTCGGAAAAAATGGAGGGAGTTGGGTGATTGCCCTGACTATGATGAGCTGATGCTGGATTCTCCCCGTCATCCTTTTGTTTTGTTGGATGGATTGCTCGGTATTGGGGCATCTGGTCCCTTGCGTGCTCCTTTGGTGGAGCTTGCTGATTGGATGGATGAGATGCGCCGATCGCGCGGAGCTGTGGTTGTGTCGATGGATATTCCTTCTGGGGTAAATGGCGATACGGGTGAAATCTACGATGGTGCTGTGGTGGCTGATCTTACCCTGACGGTGGGAGTGGTGAAGGCTGGGTTGCTGTCGCCTGCATCGGTGAATGCGACTGGAACCATTGAGACGATTCCTCTTGCTGAGTTGCCGGCGCCGGATGATGATTCGCCTTGTTTGATAGATTGTCATTCTTTGCGAGGTGTGTTGCTCCAGCGTCCTCATGATTTTCATAAGGGCGACGCTGGGCGAGTGGGTATTCTGGCTGGTTCTCGCGGTATGTTAGGTTCGGCGGTGCTGTGTGCTAGGGGTGCGATGCGCTCCGGTGCGGGGCTGGTAACTGTTTTTGCCTATGAGGATATTTACCCGATGCTGGCCGCGATGCTGCCTCCTGAGGTGATGCTGCATCCCATTAAGACGCTGGATGAAATCCGTAAAATGCCGATGGATGTCATGGCGATGGGGCCAGGAATAGGCTTGTCTAATCAGCAGGAAAATCGACGATGGTTGACGCTGCTCAGACAGCTTGACTTGCCGTTGGTGCTGGATGCCGATGCTCTTAATCGATTCGCCACGAAGTCGTTAGTGAAATACATGCGGGCCAATCATATTCTGACACCTCATCCCGGTGAGATGGCTCGCCTTTTTCCCGAGGGCGAACACATGGGGCGCGTGGAGAAGGTGAGGGCATTTATCGAGCGATACCCGGGAACAACATTGCTGCTGAAGGGGGCTCATTCCATTGTCGCTCAAGAGGGGGAGCCACTGCATATCAATGGCAGTGGTCATGCTGGTATGGCGTGTGGTGGACAGGGTGATGTGTTGACTGGTGTGGTTGCTGGGTTGTTGGCGCAAGGTGTGTCGTTGATCGATGCCGCGCGGTTGGGTGCTTGGCTCTGTGGCAGGGCTGCCGAGTTGGCGATAAGTCATGGTGGTGAGTCTGTGCAGTCAATGAGTGCGGGGGATATTCCTAATTGGCTGGGTATGGCGTTTAGGGAGTTAGCTTAGCTGTGAAATATAACTTGAGTGGCGGATAGGTTTTCTATCGTCATTTTTTGTTTTCCGCGATTTGTCCGATGATGGGCACGTCTCTTGTTCTTGCCGAATCCACCGGAGAGGATCTCACGATGTGGTATTTCAAACCGGCCGATGCCTACGGGCTGAAAAGTCCACTTGAGAGCTGGAAGGTGGAAAGTCAGAAGCGCACTCACAAACCTAACCTGGATCAAGCGTGGGAAAAATATGCGCTACCGCTGGGCAACGGATTCATGGGGGCGATGATTTATGGTGGAACCTCCTACGAGCGGGTGCAAATTAATGAACACAGTCTGTGGAGCGGGGGGCCTGGATTTCCTAATTATATGGTGGATCAAAATAAATAAGACGCCTACGAGTAGCTGCCCAAGATGCGGGAGCTTTTACTCAAGGGTGATAAAAAAAGCCTGGAAGAAGCGTAAAAAATGAGTCGCGAAAGTATGCGCGTGATCGGTCCCGATGATCGTGACCAGGCCGATAAGAATTTTGGCCGATACCAGACGCTCGGCGAATTAATCATCAAAACCGGCCACCCTGAGTTTTCAGATAAACTGAACTATAAACGCCAACTCGACCTTTCCTCCGGCGTGCAAACCATCACCTATCAACACGATGGAGCTACATTCACACGCGAAAGTTTTTGTTCTTACCCCGATCGCGTCCTCGTGCTGAACTTTTCAGCAGACAAGCCCGCGAATCAGAATCTTTCGCTTACATTCAACACCCCGCACATCATCCAACCCACAGCGGACAAAAATGTGTTTAGCGCATCGGGAAAAGTGGACAATAATGGTTTGAACATTGAAATGCGCATTGGTGTCCTTAATCAAGGTGGCGACGTTTCTGTTTCAGGTAATGGAATCGAGGTGAAAGGCTCGGATTCAGTCAGTTTTGTTGTCGTTTCTGGGCCCGAATTCAAGATGGCGATCACGCTTATCTCATGGTGCGTAACCTTCTGAAGAAAGGAACCAACCCGAACTTGCTCGACGTTCACCCACCGTTTCAGATTGATGGAAACTTCGGTGGTTGTTCCGGTATTGCCGAGATGATCATGCAAAGTCACTACCGCTCCAATGGCGGTGAGATCGATCTCCTTCCTGCTCTTCCATCCGACTGGCCAAAAGGATCTGTCAAAGGACTGCTCGCCCGTGGTGGATTTGTTGTGGATGCCTCATGGAAAGAGGGAAAAATCACCACAGCTAAAATCACCTCCAACCAAGGAGGTGAACTTACTGTTCGTTACAATGGCAAGTCGGTGGAGCAAACCATGAAAGCCGGTCAGTCGATTGAGTTGAAATAGGAAATCAAAGTATTGCAAACGGCTAGAAACTTGGATTAACATGTTTAGGCCATGCCCGTTTCACCGTCCATCGATAAAAAATCACAAACCACGCTACAGGAAGATGTGCCGTGGAATGTGCTGGTGCTCGATGATCCAGTGAATCTGATGGATTACGTGACCTTGATTTTAAAGAGGGTCTTTGGCTATGCGCAGGCGCGGGCTGAGACCTTGATGATGGAGGTGCACGAGCAGGGGCGCTCGATCGTCTGGACGGGTTCCCGCGAGAAGGCTGAGTTTTTTGTGCAGCAAATACACGCGCATCAGTTGCGTGCCACCATGGAGAAGGCCGAATGACGATTCTCCCGACATTAGAAGGTGGCCTGTCCATTCAGCCGGAGTCCGATGCTGATTGGGCGGTGCTGGATATGATCGTGGTGGATATGGGCCGACCCGGGCACCTTGCGGAGTCGTTGGCTGGGCTGATGGATGATGAAAGCGAGTGGGATGAGTGGGTGGTGCCGGATCTTGTCGAGAGCTTTAGCAAGCAGACGGGCTATGTTGCCGCCGCTATTCAATATGCTCGCACCTTTTCGGAGGAATCGATTTTAATCACTCCAAATGGGGCTGAGTATTGGTATGGGGCGGTGAATCAAGCTCGTTTGGCATTACAGGCCCGATACAAGCTGGATGCAATTGGGTCGCTCGATGATGCGCCTGAGGAGGTGGTGCAGGCGTATTTCAGGGATCGGTTTTATACCGCGCTTCTCAGCTTTCTTTTGGAATATGTGATGTCCTGACTAAACGCAGTCGACCGTAAAAATAAAAAGTTGCCGAAAAAAGTTGCCGGACAACTTAGGAGGGTTCGAGGTGGATGGGTTTGTTGTAGAATCAACGATTTTTAGGATGGGGTGGACGTATTCTGCCCGAAGTTGACTGACGATTTTATCGGGCGAGAATGTGAAAGAGATTGGGGAGGGGGCGGTAAATGGGTTTTTGTAGGTGGAGGATTCTGGAATGCAGCGATGGGGGAAATTATAGCTCGCTCAATGATGCGTGATCCATTATCAACTCCCGCATGCGACCTACCTCTATTCAAATCCAGTCTGTGATGGATGCCTTTGGCAAACAAGCCTGGCAGTATGAACACCTTGAGGGACGCGATGTGATTCGCACGGCTTTTGAGGCTTATCACACTCAGGTGCATCTGCATGCGCAGGCTTTCCCTCAGCTCAATGCCTTATCGGTGGTGGGGGAGACGCCGATGGAGCTGGATGTGGAACACGAGCCCGTGGTGCTGGAGCTCCTCGCCCGGGCGAATAAGCGGATCACGCTGGGGGGGCTGGAGTATGATCTGGACCGATCCCAGTTGATGTTCCGAATTACCAACTTATTTGAAAGAGATAAATTTGATGCCGATATTATTTCATCGATGGTGCACGCGGCGATTGCCGAGGTGGACCGGATCACTCCTTATGCAGCGGTGATTCAACAGACTCCTGAGGATTTGCTGGATGACCTTTCCGTTGAGCGCCTATTGCTCCGCGAAGATCTCATCCCTCCGGTGCCGGAGGATGATGGGTATGAGTAGTCGCTTTTTAATTCATTTATTCCACAAACTTGAAGTCAACTCGCTGGAGTTCCATATCGACGTAGGCGACTTGGACCGGGTGCTGCTGGCCGATCATGTATTCTTTTCCTTTGGGGCCCTCGAAGCGCATGAGGTCGGCGTTGTGGGTCCAGTTTCCCTCGGGGAAGTCTTCGATTCTCACCATGCCTTTGGTCATGATGTCGGTGGCTTCGATGAAGAGTCCAAAGTGACGGACCTCCGTGACCACGCAGGTGAAGGTGGGTGGGTTTTCTTCGAGTGAGCAGATGTGTAGATACTGAAGCATCTTGAGGCGGCGCGATTCGTTTTCGGCCTCGGCACTGGTGCGTTCGGTGTCGGAAATATGGACGGCAATTTGCGCGGCCTCGCCCGGTGACGGAAGTTTGTCGATAGGTTTCGGCGGGTTTCCAAGATGGCGTTGCAGCGATCGGTGAACGATCAAGTCAGCGTAGCGACGGATCGGGGAGGTGAAGTGGCAGTAGTCGGTTTTGGAAAGACCGTAGTGGCCGAGGGGCTCCGGGCTGTAGGCGGCGCGTTTGAGTGATTTGAGCAGTCCGATCTTGATGGCGGGTTCTTCGATGCTGCCTTTGGCTTCATCGAGTAGTTTTTGAATGTGTTTTTTGTTGGTGAGGTCGCCCGGGTTGTAGCCGTGGAGTCGGGCGAGCTCGGCATATTCTTGGAGTCGGTCCGGATCCGGGTCTTCATGAACGCGGTAGACGGTGGTTTGGCCCCGGGTTTTGAGCAGCCTAGCCGATGACTCATTCGCCACGAGCATGAACTCTTCAATGAGTTGGTGGGATTCGTTGTATTCACTTTTTTGGATGCCTGTGGGCATGCCTTTGTCATCGAGTAATACCGAGATTTCCGGCATGTCGAGGTTGAGGGCGCCGCTGTTAAAGCGTCTTTTACGTAGCACGGAGGCGAGCTTCCACGCCTCGTGAAGCATGGCGATGATTTCGGTGTCTTCTTTTGGAAAACGTTTGGCGATGTCGGCTGCGGGCTCCATGAGAATGTCCTGGGCTTCCTCGTAGGTGTAGCGGCGGCCGGAGTTGATCACGGCGCGGGTGAATTTGGCGGATTTGATTCGGCCATCCTTGCCGATTTTCATCAGGCAGCACTGGGTGAGCCGATCAACTTCCGGCATCAATGAGCAGAGATGGTTAGAGAGTTCGCGCGGAATCATCGGCAGAACGCGATCCGCCATGTAGGTGGAGTTTCCTCGTTCGCGGGCTTCTTTGTCGAGAGCAGTGCCGGGTTTGACGTAGTAGGAGACGTCGGCAATGTGGACGGCGAGCTGCCAGTCATCATTGTTGAGTTTTTGCACGCTGATGGCGTCGTCGAAGTCCTTGGCATCGTGGGGGTCGATGGTGATGACGGGGAGTGCCCTCCAGTCATCGCGGGCAACGAGGTCTTTTTCGGTAACGCGGTCGCCGAAGGCTTTGGCTTGTTTGAGCACATTGTCTGGAAACTCGGTGCGGAGGCCGAGTTTTTGGACGATGGCGAGCATGTCGATGCCCGGGGTGTCCGGCCAGCCCAATACCTCGGTGATTTGTCCTATGGGCGTGGAGTTCGGGTTGTCCCAGCGGATGAGTTCTACGGAGACGATTTGGCCAGGTTTCGGTTTCGGGTCGGGCAGGGGGGCTTGGCCGTCGATGTTGATATCGGGCACTTTGACATCGTGTGGCTGGACATGGGAAAATTTGCCGTGGTGGAAGTAGGTTCCAACGATGCGGGCCATGCCGCGCTTGAGAATTTTGGTGACGTATCCAGCGGCTTCGTCATCTGGCTTGGGCATGCCGGCGGCTTTTTGGCTGCGGCCTTTTCTATTTTTAGTCCAGTTCGGCGGGCCGATACGATCGATGCGCACGGCAACGTGGTCGCCATTCATGGCGGTGGAGGTTTTGGTGGACTGGATAAAGATGCGAGAGAACTTTTTCAGATCCATGCCAGCGGCTTCGTTGGTAACGTCATTGGCATCCGGGTAGAACCACGCGTGACCGGATGACTGGAAACGGACGACTCCAATGAGGAGCGCGCCCGATGAGGATCTGCCTTTGCCTCCTTTTTTGGCGGATTTTGAGCGCAGTGAGTAGCGGCCTTTTTTGCCACAGATGATGAGGCCTTTTTTTTCCAAGGCGATGAGTTCTGCGCGAAGCGTAGATCGTTCGTTGGGTTTGAGCTGAAGGGTGCGGGCGAACTCAGATTTATTCAGAGCGCGGTATTCAGGGGATTTCATGAGCACTCGAATGCGCTCTCGAAGGTTATTCATAGGGGTATGGTGGTATTTTTCTGAATAATTGACAGGATATTTCAGAATTATTTTAGACAGGTTAGGTATTTTTAGGTTGCCATACTCGGAATTTGGCGTAGTTGTGTATTTACAACATATTGTCCTTCTTTAATCTGTGGTTGCGCTGCCTCAGGAAATCTGTCTAAGTGCCCGCAGTATACGAACTCATACTTATCTGAATCAATGAAATTGAATTATCAAAAATCGACACGTCAAAAATCAAGCGGCTTTACTCTCGTTGAGTTACTGGTTGTTATCGCCATCATTGCTGTTCTGGCAGCTCTAGCTACGCCCATGATTATGAAGGCGATGGTCAAAACTAGAATCTTAGCGGCGACCAATATTTGCACATCCCTCGGCAGTGCTGTGGATCGGTTTGAAAATGATTACAGCTATTTGCCATTTGATCCGGATGATCAAAGCGACGACGATTATGAGTTGAAGTCCAATGCTGAGCCTGGGCCGTCTCCGATTATGGCTGTATTGGTAGGCGTTGAAGACGAAGTTAATTTTAAGAAAATTGCGTATTTTACACTGGATGATCCTAAGGGTGCTTCAGGGACATATAAGGATGGTATGTTGGTAGATAAACAAGGCAAAACTGCTGAGTTGTATGATCCGTGGGGTGGGCCGTATTATATGATTTTCGATTATGGTTTGGATGATGAAATCGAGCATCCTTTTGAAACCCCCACCAAGCAGCTTCATGGTAAAAAAGTTTTGATTTACAGTTCTGGTCCAGATGGTTCTGAGAAAGGCCAGCCGACGTCTTCGTCTACAGCGAAGGAATTGAAGTTAATCCCTTCTAATTTCCTCAAGTAATCGGAGGTTTTCTTATTTACGTAAAACGGCGCGGATCGGTTGATCCTCGCCGTTTTTTGTGCCGATGGCGAGTGGGTGATTTCCTGTTAAGTTTTTTGGAGGATGTGGGGTGAGAGATCAGGGCGGGGCGGTTGGAGACCGCCGCCACGGTTGATCAGGGATAGGCAGTCGACAGGCCGGGAGGCCTATCCTACTTTGAAGCGGAGGCGGTTGATGGTTTTTCCTTGGGCTTCCCAGTGGAGTTGGAAGTCGGTCTTTGGGTAAAAGAGGGCGTCGGGGGCGGGTGGTTCCGGCCAGTCGAGGGGGGTGAATTTGGGGTAGTTTTCCATTTCCTCACAAACCCACTCGTAGTATTCGGGGTGGTCGGTTTTAAAGAGGAATTCGCCGTCGGGGGTGAGTGCTTGATGGAGGGCATCGAGGAAGGGTTTTTGCACGAGTCTGCGTTTGTGGTGACGGGCTTTGGGCCATGGGTCCGGGCAGAGCAGGTGAAGGCGGGAAACGGTGTGGGGCTCGAGCAGCCATTCGAGGGTGTATTGGCTTTCGAGACGGAGGAGTTTCACATTGGTGAACCCTAAGCTCTGGATCTGACGGCAGACGCCGCGGACACGGCCAAGCAGTCGCTCGACGCCGATGAAGTTGCGCTCGGGGAATTGCTGTGCCATTTCGATGAGGAATTTCCCATCGCCACAGCCGAGATCGATTTCTAGTGGCTGATCGTCACCAAAGATATCGCTGGGTGTGTGACGGCGAAAGTAGTCGGCGGGCATGAATTCGCAAGATTCAGCAGGGCGGGCGCAGGTGGAAGAAGTTTTTAGTTTCAAGTTTTCAGTTTCAGGTTATGGGTGCATGGAGTTTGTATGTGTATGGAGGAGCGATTGAAAGAGAGTTTTGAGAGAAATTTCACCGAGCGGGGTGAGCTTGGTGCTTCTGTCAGTGTTTGGCGGGGTGGAAAGGAGGTGGTTTCTTTGTCGGATGGCTGGTGTGAGCGTGAGCAGGAACGGGCGTGGACGGCGGAGACGCTGGTGCCATTTTATTCCGTGACGAAAGGGATGGCATCGGCCACGCTGCTGATGCTGATGGATGAGCTAGGCGTGGAGGTTGAGGATGAGGTGCGGAGTGTGTGGGAGGAGTTTCCTGTGGCGGGGGGGACGATTGCGCAGATGATGTCGCATCAGCTTGGGCTGGCAGCACTCGATGAGGTGGTGGAAGTGTGGGATCATGAGGCGGTGATAGCTTCGATTGAAAAGCAGTCGCCAAACTGGTCACTGGGCAAGGGTGTGCATGGCTACCACCCCCGGACATTTGGATTTTTGCTGGAGGAGATGGTGCGGCTTTTATCGGGGCGCACATTGGGTGCGGTATGGCGGGAGGATATTGCTGGGCCACTGGGGTTGGCTCTCTGGATTGGCTTGCCGGAGAGTGAGAACGGGAGGGTGGCGAAGTTGTATCCGGGGAAGATGGATAAAGGGGATCTGGAGAGCGCTTTTTACCAGGAGCTTCATCAAAAAGGTTCTTTGGTGAGTCGGGCATTTTTTTCGCCGCGCGGGTTGCACTCGGTGCGGGAGATGAATGAAATGCGAGCCCGGCAGGCGGCGCTCCCAGCGATGGGTGGAATTGGATCGGCGAGTGCCGTGGCAAAGTTTTATCAGGCTGCGTGCGGGGCGATTCCCTTTTTCTCACCTGCTGTGAGAAGCTGGATGAGCACGATGCAGTGCTGTGGTGACGACCAAATTTTACAAACGCGCTCGGCATTTTCCTGCGGGTTTCAGATGGACCCCTTGGATGATGCCGGGGAGAAGGAGCGGAGACATTACGGGCTTTCCAAGCGAGCCTTTGGTCATCCAGGAGCGGGGGGGAGTCTCGCTTTTGGTGACCCGGAGACGGGCGTGTCATTTGCCTATGTGATGAATCAGCTGGAGCTGAGTCCTCTCCCGGGGGCGAAGGCGTTGGAAATGGTGGCAGCTCTTTGAGCTGTTTTTACTCAGGAAGTGGCTTGGGGTATGGGATGGCGATGTTCCCCCAGGTGTTTTTCACGGCGACGCCGGTGTAGAGCCATTGGGCCTGCCCTTTATCGTTGGTGAGCACGAAGGGGCGTTCGACGCGGCTAGGCTTCCATACGGTGCCATCGCTGAGTTTGAATTCTTTTTTCTTGAGGAAAAAAGGCTTGGCCTCGCGCCACTTGAAGCTGTCGTCTGATACCAAATGAGCGAGGTAAGGTTTGCCCATGACGTGGATCAGGCTGTGGTATTTTTTTTCAATCTGATCATACCAGATGCAGGCGTCTTCGGTTTGTGCTTTGTCGTAGATCGCTTCGTTTTGAAAGGTGAATGGCCCCTCTGCCTTGTCGGCATGGCCTACGAGTTGGATTCGGAACCAGCCGTCTTTTTTTGCATCGTCTCCTTTGACAATCATGATGAATTTTCCATTTTGATAGATGACGGCGGGGTTGACGGCGATGTTTTTGAATTGCTTACCATCGGGAACGACCACGGGTTTGGGGGCGCGGATGAATGGGCCGTTTGGGGAATCGGCGGTGGCCACTCCGATACATTGTCGGTTGCGGACGATGTTCTTGCGGTTTTTTTTCATCCAGACATCGGACGGGTAGGGGTGCTCGGCGGTGGCTTTGAAGTCGTCGCGGAGTCGGTTAGCGATGTAGTAGATGTGAATTTTTCCATGGGCGACGCAGACGGAGGGGTTGTGGGCGTTGATGATATCCCAGCCTTTGAGGTTACGGGATTCGATGGCGACCCCAATGGTTTTGAATGGGCCTTCGGGTTGGTCTGCCACGGCGTGGGCGATTTCGCAGTGGGTCATCCATCCGGCTTGGCCGGTTTTTTTAGGCCATCGGGCATAGTATCCGTGGTATTTACCATCGGTCCATTGGATGACAGACATGCCCCAGCAGAAGTAATCCGGGTCCGCCAGCACGTGGGGAGCGAGTTGTTTTTTGAGGAAGTGCTGTTTGGTTTCAGCGGGAAGGGTGGGTTCTTTCGCGATTGTCAGGCCTGTGAATCCAGTGAGGATAAGGGTGATGGTCAGCAGTTTCATAGAGATCATTGGGTGATGTATTCGTGGTAGAACTGCAGTGGATAATGCCTGAAAATTGATATTGTTAAATCGGCATCTTTGACGAAATGATATTATTTTTCATGGGTTGGATTGCATCCTTGAAGTGAATGTCTCCAGCGGGTATTCGTTCGTTCTGCTGCACCCTGTGATGACCGCTTGGACTCAAAATATGATTCACCATTTGCTAGATTATCTGGCGGAGATGGATCCTGTCTGGGCTCCGGTGGCTTTTATGTTGTTTTGCGCGGTCTCCGTGATTTTGATGTTTCCCAGTTCACTATTGATGATGACGGCGGGTTTTTTGTATGGTGCGGTGTGGGGTGTGGTTTGTTTCTCGGTGGCGTCGATTTTCGGGGCGTCTGCTACATTTCTGATCGCACGATATTTGGCGCGCGATTGGGTGAAGGGAAAGATGGAAACCCGACCGAAGTTTGAAGCTCTGGATCGTGCGATGGGGAAGAAGGGTGCCAAGATTGTCTTTCTGTTGAGGATCTGCCCGATATTCCCCTACGCCGTTCTCAACTACGGGCTGGGGGTTTCCCGCATTTCTTTTAGGGAATACGTTAAAGGATCTTGGTTAGGGATGCTGCCGACCACGATGTTTTTTGCGAGTATTGGGGCTTCGATTAAGGATGTGGCAGAGATGTTGGATGGCGGGCGTGAGAAGTCGCTGGGCGAGTGGGTTTTTCTTGGCTGCGCCTTATTGGTAGGGCTGTGTGTGCTGCTCTATATGGCTCGGTTTGCACAGAGGGCGATGGGTCAAGCGATGAAAAATTCAGGAGAGGGCGATTTCAAAAAGTGAACGGCATTTGAGGTGGATGGGGTTCCCCCG
>CAYNNY010000065.1:6702-14376 GCA_964398555.1 uncultured Verrucomicrobiales bacterium | reverse complement strand
CATATCCTCAATCGCCGCAAGCGGCGGGGTATTATACCCAAAGCTTCGCAATAAACTTAAGCAGAATAACAATAAGACCCGAAACGAATGATGAGAACGAGGCTGGCTCAAAACTGATCACAGCATAAGAGGGGGGGGGGTGATCAGATAAATTACGCACTGCCTCCTACTGAAGGGAAGTCATGAGATCAAAATACCCAGAGCAACAAAAAAGGCACCGAGGAATGACCCCGATGCCTTAAATGATATTTCAGAAGAGAAAATGCCGCCGTTAAATGCTGGCAAACTTCCGCTCGACAGCCTCCATGACCACATCTTCAAGTCGATCATTGCGCATGCGCTCAATCGGCTCTGCGGAGAACCCGATGGCGATCAATCGACGCGCCTGCCGCGGTGTAATACCACGAGCGCATAGGTAGTAAATTTCCTCATCGTCGATACTGGATGCTGTGCTTCCGTGTGAGCATTTCACCTGATCGGCATTGATCTGCAGGCCGGGCATGGAGTTGGCCTCGACGGTGTCTGACATCATCAGGTTACGACATGTCTGATAGGCATCAGTGTAGTGCGCCCCTTCGTCGACAAAGATAATGCCGGAGAAAACGGTCTTGGAGTTGCCGTAAAGCGTATTTTTGTAGAGCAGGTCACTGTTCGTGTGCTGTGCTGCGTGATGCTGGTAGGTCCGCTGGTCAAACTGCTGAGTGCCCGTTGGGATCGAACAAGAAAGCATGTCCGAATGTGCGCCTTCGCCATCGAGACGGCTGAGAGCTTCGTTACGCACCCATTGCGCACCGGAGTTCAGCGTAAAGGCCAGCGCATTGGCATCGCGCCCTACGGTGGTGGCATTCACTTGAATCATCCGGCTGCTCAGGTTGAGTTCCTGCACGGCGCAGTATTTCAAAGTCGAGCCGTCACCGGCGATCAAATCGTTCACCGCGATGCAGAGTCCGGCATCGTCTTCGTCAGCGCTGACAAATCGATCGAGCACGCTGACCTCGGCATTTTTACCTGTCACGATCAGCGTGTGAGGGAAAACCGCGGAAGAAGCACCCGAGAGAGTGTGAGTCACCTCGATAGGCTTCTCCACTTTGACACCGTCCGGCACGTAAACAAATAGGCCGGATTTCACACGCGCTTTGTGCAGTGCGGCAAACTTGGCAGAGCCGAGCTTGGTGTTGTGTTTCATGAAATGCGCTTTCACCAGATCGCCATGCTGCTGCAAGGCCTCGGCAAAAGGAAGACAGATCACGCCCTCGGGAACCTCAGGGATCTTGTAGGCAATGCCATTGCTCTCAGACTCAGACTCATTAAAATCCGAGAAGTCGAGTTGTTTCAAATTACCAAAACGCCAGGTTTCATCGCGGCGGGTCGGCATCGGGGCATCGAGGTATTCCTGCCATGCTTGCTTCTGAAGATCGGCAAACCATGTGGGAAATTCTGTGGGAGTCTGCGGCGCGGACTCAGTAATGTTAGTTGGAGCGGTTGTTGTGCTCATTTTTTTTAGTAGATAGTAGTTAGTAGCCAGTAGTTAGCGGGGTTGATTAACCGACGCTGCCTTCCATTTCGAGTTCGATCAAGCGCTTGAGTTCGACGCTGTATTCCATCGGGAACTCGCGGACGAGATCGTTGATAAATCCGTTCACGGCCAGACTCATTGCTGCGGCCTCTGGGATGCCGCGCTGCTTCATGTAGAAGAGCATTTCATCACCGACCTGGCTGACGCTGGCCTCGTGCTGGGTGACATGCTTGTTACCACGCACAGTGATGGCGGGGTAGGTATCGGTGCGGCTATTCGCATTGATGAGAAGCGCATCACACTCGGTGTTGTTTTTACAACCCTTGAGGTTTTTGGGAATGTGAACCTGACCACGGTAGGTCGAAACGCCCGTGCCGACGGAGATCGATTTAGAAATCACGTTCGATGTGGTATCATCCGCAGCGTGAATCATTTTCGCTCCCGTGTCCTGCTCCTGTCCGCTGTTAGCGAGAGCGATCGAAATCACTTCACCACGCGCACGTTTCCCCTTCATCACCACGGATGGGTATTTGATGGTTAGACGCGACCCTATATTACAATCGATCCACTTCACCTCGGCATCTTCATGGGCAACACCACGCTTGGTGACGAGGTTAAAGACGTTGTTACTCCAGTTCTGCACGGTGACATACTGGATCTTCGCGCCTTTCATAGCGACGAGTTCCACCACGGCGGAGTGCAAGGTGGCCGTCTCAAATTTAGGCGCGGTGCAACCTTCCATATACATCACCTCAGAGCCTTCGTCCGCAATGATGAGCGTGCGCTCAAACTGACCGAAGTTCTCAGAGTTGATCCGGAAATACGCCTGCAGAGGGTGCTTCACTTTCAGCCCCTTCGGGATGTAAATAAAGGAACCACCGGAGAACACCGCACTGTTGAGCGCGGAGAATTTGTTATCGCCAGCAGGGATCACCTTACCAAACCATGGACGGAAAATCTCCTCGTGCTCCTTCAGACCTTCGGTGGAATTAACAAAAATCACGCCATCCTTTTCAAGCTCTTCCTTGACGTTAGAATACGCTGTTTCAGAGTCATACTGCGCTTCCACACCTGCAAGGAATGCACGCTCTTGCTCGGGCACACCGAGACGCTCGAATGTCTCCAGCACCTCAGGAGGCACCTCGTCCCAGCTGCGCGTTGGCTTCTGACTATTCGCAAGATAGTAGCGGATGACGTCGAAATCGAGATTCTCCAGATCTTTCGATGCCCAGTTCGTAGGCAGCGGCTTATCAAAAAATGTTTTGAGTGCCTTATGGCGATACTCACGCACCCAGTCAGGGTCGTTTTTGACATCACAAATATAATCCACGGTGGCGGACGAGAGTCCCACACCAGCGTCGTATTTATGATTCTCGGGGTATTTAAAATCCCCTTTGGATAGATCGATAGCAATCGCATCCTGCGTTTCCTTGTCGAGGGTTTCTTGATCGATGACAGCTTCGTTGCTCATGACATATAATGGTTAAATGTTAGTAGGGGCTAAGCGTTCGCTAATTCACCCTCTTTCAGAAAATCGTATCCGCTGGCTTCGAGTTCAAGTGCGAGCTCCTTACCTCCGGATTTCACAATCTGTCCGTCGTGCATCACGTGCACACGATCAGGCTGAATGTAGTCGAGCAAACGCTGGTAGTGGGTGATAATCAAGAATCCACGATCCGGTGAACGCATCGCATTCACACCTTTAGCGACAACCTTCAAGGCATCGATATCGAGACCGGAATCGGTTTCGTCCATGATGCAATACTTGGGCTCAAGCATCATCATCTGAAGAATTTCGTTACGCTTTTTCTCACCACCGGAGAAGCCTTCGTTGACGGCGCGGGCTGTGAACTTGCGATCCATTTCCAGCACGTCCATCTTGGAATAAAGGTTTTTGTAATACGCTACGGCATCGATTTCCTCACCCTCAGGAAGGCGGGCTTGCAGGGCTGCGCGGATGAAGTTGGCATTGGAAACGCCGGGAACTTCAGCAGGGTATTGGAAGGCGAGGAAGATACCAGCGCGGCTGCGCTCGTCCACGCTCATGTCCGAAATGTCTTCGCCGTCGAGCGTGACACTGCCACCCTTCACCTCGTAATCATCGTGACCTGAGATCACTTTGGATAAGGTTGATTTTCCGGAGCCGTTTGGCCCCATGATAGCGTGGATTTCCCCCTTTGGGATTTCCAAGTTTACCCCTTTGAGGATAGGTGTATCTTCTACGTTGGCGAATAGGTCTTTGATGAGTAAGCTCATGTTTTTTTAGTGGTTGGTGTTAAGTAGGTTAAAAATGAATAGTTCGAGGATCAATTAAGATTCTAAGGAAAGGCTTCCACACAAGGTGATTTCAAGATGATCCACCTGCGCCCCCTCAGGAAGATCGAGCAGATCCGAAAGCTTCGCGCCTTTTTTTAAGGGAATATCGACAATTTTACCGGACACTTTATCGTGAAAGTGACCATGCTCGGTGAGGTTTGGACAATAGCGCGATGACTCACGCTCAAAGTTCACCTGCTTCACCGCACCGTGCCCGACAAGGGCCTCCAGGCAGTTGTAAACCGTCGCCAATGAAATAGTCGGCATATTCAGCTTGGCGCGATCGAATACTTCACTCGCCGTGGGATGGTCACGATGCCCCATGAGGACTTTATACACCTCACAACGCTGGCGAGTCATACGCAAACCCTTCAGCTTTGCGTTATGCGTATGATCACAATCTGACACCTTGTTTTCCATCTGATATTGAGTTACCCCACTCACAGGTTTATCCTGAGTAGTCCCTGTGGGCTGGGGCGCTGAAAACTAGCTCCGATCCCCAACTTGGCAAGCTCTAATTTAGAATGATTCTAATCTCAACAAGGAATCAGTTGAAAGCCTTGATCCTGACCCTCGTAACATAACCCACTTAACCAGCCCTATGAAATATATCACTTTATTAGCCGCTATCCTAAGCTTCACCTCATCCGCTGCGCTCTCCTCATCGCAAGCCCTCATCCCTCTACCCCAGGAATATAAGTCCACCGGAGCCGAGCGTTCTTACTCCGGCATTCTTCTCAAATCCGACCATGCCGGATTCAAGAAGACAGTGGCGACTTGCAGCCAGCAACTCCCCAAAAAATCGACCACTGATCCCGCCGACACCGCCACATTGGAGGTCGTCTTTGAACATTCAACTGAGCGGAAAAGCCCCGAGGCTTACAAGTTGACCATCCCTGAAAAAGGCCCAACCACCATTGAGGCCTCCGCCCCAGCAGGTGCTTTCTACGGCTTTCAAACTCTCCTTCAACTCGCCAAAGACGGGAAAATCCCCGTCTGCACAGTGACGGATGCCCCACGCTTTGGCTGGCGCGGACTGATGCTCGATGAAGCCCGGCATTTCATGGGAAAAGAATACGTCCTCCATCTGCTGCGCACCATGGCGGCGCACAAAATGAACAAATTTCACTGGCATCTCACCGATGATCAAGGGTGGCGGATCGAAATCAAAAAATACCCCTACCTCACCACCACCGGTGCATGGCGCGGCCCCGGCACCAATGCCCCGGTTCCCAAATGGGACAAAGATAAACCGATTGCCAAAAAGAAATACGGAGGCTTCTACACTCAGGACGATATCAAGGAAATCGTCGCCTACGCCACATCGCTCCACATCGAGATCATGCCAGAAATCGACGTCCCCGGCCACGCCATGGCCATCGCCCTTGCCTACCCGCAAGTGCTACCTAAAACAGATCAAGAAACCGGAAAAGACGTGCACAATCTCAGCGGCAACGTGCTCTCCGTCGTCAGCGATGACAACTACCACATGCTCAACGATATTTTTGGAGAAATTGCCGCCCTCTTCCCCAGCCCCTACATCCACGTCGGTGGAGATGAAGTCAACGTCAACGCTTGGAAAGCCTCCCCTGAGCACCGCGAGTTCATGGAGAAAAACGGCATGAAAAACCCGCACCAGTTGCAGAACATGTTCATGCTCCGACTCGAAAAAATGCTCAAAGCCCACGGCAAAACCCTGATGGGCTGGAACGAAATCATGCACGGTGGCCAACTCTCCAAAGACACCGGCATTATGGCCTGGATCAGCATCGGCGCCGGAATCAACGCCGCTAAACATGGCTACCCCACCGTCATGGCCGTGGGCCCCCACAACTATTTCGATATGAAATACCCAGGACACAGTGAAACCGGCCACTGGTGGGCGGGCGTTATCGATACCAAACGTGCCTACGACTGGAACCCGCTCTTCACCGATCAACTCAATGCCGAGCAGCAGAAAAAAATCCTCGGTGTCCACTGCGCGCTCTGGACCGAGTTCGTCCCCGACCCCGCCAATGCCGATTACAAACTCTGGCCCCGCGCCTGCGCCGCCGCCGAAGTCGGCTGGACCCAGCAAGAAAAACGCACCTGGAGCGACTTCAGTCAGCGCCTGAACCAGCACCTCGACTTCCTCGACACCTTGAAAGTAGGCTACCGAGTCAAGCCGCCCCAAGCCGTCATCACCCAAGGCAAAATCAGCATCAACACCCCATTCAACGGCCCCGCCACCATCCTCTACACCACCGATGGCAGTGAGCCCAAAAAAGGAACCGCCAGCATTTACCAAGGAGAATCCTTCGATGCCTCCGATGCCGGAAAACTCCGCTACCTCACCCTTCGCGCTGACGGACGCACCAGCAAAACTGTCAAAGGAGCCATCCGCGAACCCATCGGCAAATGGGATAAATCGTCATTTGCCAAAAAGGGAAAAACCACCCTGCAGTTCGACGTCACCACCACCCTCACCCAGCCAGGCAATTGGATTCTCGACGTCCAATACAAACGTGGCAAACAAGCCACCCGCATCCACTCCGCCCGCATTCTTCAAAACGGCAAAGTGATCGCCGAAGCCACAGAAACCAAAGAGATTATTATAGATGGAAAATCGCGTAACGCCCGACTCCGCTTACCGGTAAAAACCATCAGTAAAGCTGCCCCATACAGCCTTGAGCTCACCATCGAAGGCGTCGAGGGCAAAAACTCACGCGGCATCATCCTGCTCGACCGCTCGATGTGGACCGAACCAAAAACTGCCGTCACCACAGATGTTCCCCACCACGGCGACCACTCCGCTGATAAAGCCGCGAACTGGATACGCAGCGACTGGTTCTGGAGCAACCGCCAAGGAAAAAAAGGCGACCGCTGGACCTTCACTTTCGATCAATCCACCAAGGTCACCACCATCAACATCCCAACCGGAAAACCCAATAGTAACGACGACATCATCGTCGATGCCACCATCGAAATCTCGCTCGATGGCAAGACATTCAAAAAAGCAGGCAGTTTCGCCTACGGCACCGGCAAAGTGAAATTTAAACAACCCAGAGCGGTCAAGGTCATCCGCATCACCCTCAACAACGACCACCAAACCTGGATCATCCTGCGCGATCCCGAAATGAAGTAAGGATTGACAAAACTCAGGAGCTTACGAAAGTTGCGCGTATGAAAAAATCGAAAACCAAACTCCTCATCGCCGCCGGAATGACTCTCGCTCTGACTTGCTTCTTTTCGACCGCGAACGCAGAAAACCCGAAAACGCCCACGGATGTGGCAGCAGCTCCAGCCGATGCCCAAAAAACAGCTTCAGGCCTCGCTAGCAAAGTTCTCAAAAAAGGAACCGGCACCAAAAAACCCAAAGCCACGGATTCCGTCGAAGTGCATTACTCGGGATGGACACTCGATGGCAAGATGTTTGACAGCTCCGTAGCCCGAGGCAAAACCGCCACATTCCCACTCAATCGAGTGATCGCCGGCTGGACAGAAGGAGTTCAACTCATGGTCGAAGGTGAGAAGCGCCGCTTCTGGATCCCCGCCAAACTCGCCTACGGTGAAAACCCCGGCGGTGGCCGCCCCGGTGGCATACTCTGCTTCGATGTCGAACTGGTCAAAATCAAATAGACCAACTCACCCACATCAACCTAAAATCACCAAGCCTGATTGCATCCACGCAGTCAGGCTTTTTTTGCTTCCGCCCGTGGCGGCGGTTCCCAACCGCCCAGCCCTCCCAGGCCCTCCCTCCCCGGATCAACCCAAATCCAGACCGTCCAAATACCTCCAAGCACCCTATGGCGCTTAAAACGCGTAAGGTCTCGAATAATACGTCCGTCAACTTATCTATATAT
>CAYNNY010000065.1:3907-6602 GCA_964398555.1 uncultured Verrucomicrobiales bacterium | reverse complement strand
GGCGCTTAAAACGCGTAAGGTCTCGAATAATACGTCCGTCAACTTATCTATATATAACTATAACATGTCCTTCAAATTCTTTGTTGCCTTTCAGAATCTGCCTGTTTAAGATGCTCGCATGAATACGCACAATACCGATCAAACCCCGAAAGCAAAGGGAATGAGTCGCTTGAAAATGCTCGAGTGTCAGTCTGGGGCGGCGGTGCTGAGGAATGGGCAGATTTGCCGGATGAAGGCTCCGATTCGGCGGCGAGTGCTGGGCGGGAGCGATGAGAATTATTGCTACCATGTAATGACGAGAACTTGTGGGGCTGAGCGGATACTGGAAGCTGAGGATTTAGAGGGATTGAGGATCATTATCCGGAAATTAGCTCTTTTTAGCGGCGTCAAGGTGATGACCTACTGTTTGCTCTCAAATCATTGGCACCTGTTGGTTAAGGTGCCGTCTAGGGATCAGTTTTTGCGCCAGTTTGAGGACCGGGAGGGTGAAAACGCGGGTAGTGGGGAAGGGCGATTGATGGGGCATTTGGCGACGCTTTACAGTCGGGCGTATATCAAGCAACTGAAATTGGAATTGGCTGATATGCGGGAACGGGGGCTAGGAGATGCGGCGTTGGAGGTTCTGGAAAAATACAAACGCCGGTTCTGCGATTTAAGTTTGTATGTGAAGGAGGTGAAAGAGCGATTTACACGGTGGTATAATCGCAAACATCAACGCGTGGGCACACTGTGGTCGGGGCGATTTAAGAGTGTGCTGGTGGAAAATGGAGAAGCCTTGCGTGCAATGGCGGCATACATTGATCTCAACCCAGTCAGGGCGGGGATTGTCGAGGATCCTAAGGATTACCGGTGGTGCGGGTATGCGGAGGCGGTAGCAGGATCCCGACATGCGCGACGTGGCTTGTGTATGATTATGGAAAAGCCACAAGATAGCTGGGGGGCATCCGGGCAGGGAAGTGCTGATAGTAATGGCGGCAGTGGTGCGTGGTATCGGTGCTGGCTGATGCTAGATGGGCAGCAGGTTGAGCGAGATCAAGCAAGCGATGTTCACCAAGTGAAAATCCGTAAGGGTATTCCTCGCGAAGTAGCAGAGAAAGCACTCGCGGCAGAGGGAAAATTGACAGCTGGAGAGTGTCTGCTAAGTCGTTTAAAATACTTCAGTGAAGGGGCTGCAATTGGCTCAAAAAGCTTTGTGGATGCGCTCTTTAAAAAACATCGGGAAGAATTTGGAAAACAGCGAAAAATAGGAGGGAAGCCGATGGGAGAAAATCTCACAGGCTTGTATTCCTTGCTGGGAAAAACTCCATAAATCCTCTTCATCCTGAATCTCTGCCGCACCTGACTCCCGACTTGACAAGTTTCAACAGTCAACGAGATTCCTCGCGTGAAGAGATTCCAACCTAAACCAATCATCGCAGCCAGCTTGGCGGCCATTCTGGCCTGCGGAACTATTACTATCGTGAATGCAGAAACACCAAAGACACCCGTAGATGTGGCAGCAGCCCCAGCCGGTGCAGAAAAGACAGCTTCAGGCTTAGCCTCGAAGGTTTTAACGAAAGGAACCGGCACAGCGCACCCCGGTGAACGTGACGAAGTCACCGTTCACTACTCCGGATGGACGCTCGACGGCAAGATGTTCGACAGCTCAGTCCAGCGCGGCTCCCCCACCTCTTTCCCACTCAATGGAGTGATTAAAGGCTGGACCGAAGGTCTTCAGCTCATGGTCGAAGGCGAAAAACGCCGCTTCTGGATCCCCGCCGACCTCGCTTACGGCGAAAGCCCAGGCGGAGGTCGCCCGGGCGGCATGCTCTGTTTCGATGTCGAACTTCTCGGAATCAAAAAAGCTCCCGAGGCACCAAAAACTCCCGAAGATGTGAGCAAAGCCCCCGCCGATGCCGAAACATCAGCCACAGGCCTTGTTTCCAAAGTGATCACCAAGGGAACCGGCAAACAAAAAATAGCGCTAACGGACCTTGTCACCATGCACTATTCCGTATGGTCCTCCGATGGAAAAATCCTCGACAGCTCCAAGCTAAATGGAGCTCCAATCACCGCCTCCCTCGACAAACTTCAAATCCCCGGATGGAAAGAAGGCGTTCAACTCATGGTCGAAGGGGAAACCCGCCGCCTCTGGATTCCTGAAAAATTAGCCTTCGGTGAAAATCCACCAGAAGGTGCCCCCAAGGGAATCATCTGCATGGAAGTCGAAGCGATTAGCGTCAAACAAGCGCCCAAGCCTCCAGAAGTCCCCGCTGACGTTGCCGCAGCACCGGCCGATGCCGAAAAAACAGCCTCAGGACTCGCCAGTAAAGTGATTCAAAAAGGAACCGGCACGAAAAAACCTAAAGCTACCGATACCGTAGAAGTCCACTACTCAGGATGGACGCTCGACGGCAAAATGTTCGACAGCTCAGTCGCTCGCGGAGAAACCACCTCATTCCCACTCAACGGAGTGATCAAAGGGTGGACCGAAGGACTCCAACTTATGGTCGAGGGTGAAAAGCGCCGCTTCTGGATCCCCGCCGATCTTGCCTACGGTGAAAACCCTGGAGGTGGACGCCCCGGCGGCATGCTCTGTTTCGATGTCGAGCTCGTCTCGATCAAATAGAGCAAGCTCACCACAACAACCTCAAACAAAAAGCCTGATTGCATCCATTGCAGTCAGGCTTTTTTATGGATGTTCAACGATAGGCAG
>CAYNNY010000065.1:0-3807 GCA_964398555.1 uncultured Verrucomicrobiales bacterium | reverse complement strand
GCCTGATTGCATCCATTGCAGTCAGGCTTTTTTATGGATGTTCAACGATAGGCAGCTGCGGACAAAAGTGTCCGCCCTCCTTACTCACAGCTACCCCAAGTCCACACCGTCCAAATACTTCCAAGCACCCTTATAACGCTTAAAACGGGAGAGCTCGTGGAGCTCGTGAGGTTTGCCATCGACATAACACTTGGCGATAAATTCCACCTTTCCCACCTTATCGTTGATTCCACCTTTAGAAGAATCAACAATCGTCAGAAATTGCCAGTTGACGTCGTTGATCGATTTCTGAATTTCCTCCTTCAAGCCTGCGTCCCTCTTATCGGGGTGTGTGGTTTCCACCAGATAATCCACCAGTCGAAAAAAATACGCGCTGTAACGTGATCTCATCAGTGCCTCTGCCGTTTCCGGCTTTGCCTTATGATAATGATACGCCATGCAGCAGATGTAATAGCTGTCTTCACTCTTACACGGGCATAACGACTCCGCACGCGTCTTAGGTGCGTCTTCGTCATACGGCACATCATCATCAATCTCTTCAGTCATCTCGCTCACGCCGTGACCATAAGCACCCTGAGTCAGAATTCAACCCATAACCGTCGGGGTCAGGAGGAAGCCATCTCACTTCTTACTTCTCCCCCCTACCACGCCCATGAGTGTTTATCCCAGAAGCGGTATAACGCGGAGCGGCTTCCGTTAAATCCATTGCGCTCGGTGGGTTGAGACAGGTTACCGAAATACTTGGGAGTTTTCCAGCTTCCGCCACGGTAATGGTGAGGGTTCGAGCGGCCATTTTTCCACCAGACACCTCCATACTGCCACATCGCCCACGTGTCCCAGACACCCGTGGCATTGGCTAGTTTTTGCGGCGTTTCCAGTCCCGCATAGCCATTCGAATAAAGAGCCAGCCAATACGGATGCTGTTTCAAAAATTGCTTCTGCGATGAACTGGCAGCATTCAGTGTGCGGCGAATCGTATCGCTATTCTCCAGATAAACCACGGGCGTTACCCCCGTAAGTTGTTTGATCCGCTTCAGATACGCCACAATCTGCCATGCTTTGCACTTGGTATGAATGTCAGCCGCTAACAGAACCTTCTTGGTCTTCAAGCCACGACTCCGTTTGATCTCTCTGAGACGAGCGATGTACTGATCCGCCAATGCCGTAGGGTTGCTCTCTGGCAAAAGATAATAATACGTGCCTAATAACATACCCTGACGCTCCGCGCCTACGAGAAAATCAGCACATTTGGTATCGATATGCGCCCCTTTTCCGCAGCGGGCAACGAGTCCGAGCGATCCATTTTTCTTCAACGCCGCTTGGTTCAGAGGAGTGTATGAGCTACCTCGCCGTTGTTTTTCTTTTGGATCGTATTCAGAAACATTAATCACCTTGGGAGCGGCAGAATAACTGACTTTGCCATACTCCTGCTGAGAACAACTCGTCAGCAAAAGGAGAGGGGAAATCAGAAGAAAAGAGAGAGATCGCACCAAAGTCATCATAGCCATAGCCATAGCATAAGCTGAAAGCGCCCTGCAAGCACCAAAAGAAAATTGAGTGTCCAAGATACCAACAACACTCTCCATTTTCACTTCTTCTTCCGCGCTACTTTTTGAGGGCTTTCCGACTCGGGATCGTCCCCAATACGTTCCATCCACGCATCGAGACGCTGTTGCAGCTTTTTCTGAATCTCCTGACGTTCCGGATTGTTGAAAAGATTATTCGACTCCTCAGAGTCGTTTTTTAAATAATACAACTCATCCTTTCCCTCCACCTTGTAGTGCCGGATCAGTTTCCAATCCGCCGTGCGGATCATCCGCATGGAATCCTTGGCATTGTTAATCATCTGATATTGGCCAAAAAGAGCATCGCGCCATTGCTCCACTGGCTCTCCACGCAGAAACGGAGTAAAGTCCCGCCCCTCCTGCTTCACACCCACTGGCACCTTGACGCCTAACATACTAAGCACGGAGGAAAACATATCCACATTCGACACCAAAGCATCAACCTCCATACCGGGCTTTACCACCTCTGGCCATTTAATCAGCAGGGGCACAGCCATCGAGGATTCAAACATATTAGGCCGACAGCCCTTTTTCCCTTTCACCAGCCAGTAGCCATTCCCCTTATAGCGGAGCCCGTGATGGCCCATGTTATAGCCGTGGTCGCTGGTGAAAATAATAATGGTATCCTCTTCCAGCCCCAACGCCTCCACCTGCTTCAGTATCCGACCTATATTTCTATCCACCGCACGCACCGATGTCAGATAGTCACGCATTAACCCTTTCACCGTTTTTTCAGGTAGTCCCGGATAAGCGGGAATCTGGGGATCAAGATTTTTCATCGCCGCCATATCCTGCGCAGGCATCGGAACGTAAGCTGCGTGAGGTTCGCGGTAGTGCACCATCAGCGCGAAGGGTTTCTTCTGGTTCTCTTTGAGAAATTTCAGAGCCAAATCTGTGCAGACATCCACGCTAAACCCTTCAAATTTTTCAGCCTTCCCGTCGATGTCGACAAACTTCGGATTTTTCGGTTTCCATCCTCCACCCAAATTCCCCATAAAATAATCAAAGCCATTATTTTTGGGTAACGACTTTTCGCCATTGCCAATATGCCACTTACCTACCAGCCCGGTCACATACCCACTTTTCTGCAAAATCGCAGGCCACGATGCCATTTCAGCCGAAATCCCGACCTGCTTCGCCTGGGCACCTGCGAGGTAATCTGTCACTTTCGTCTGCGTTGAATTCAGCCCCGTAAAATAAGTCATCCGGCTCGGAGAACACACCGGACTACCAACGTAGGCATTTTCAAAAAGCGCCCCTTCAGCCGCCAGACGATCCATGTTCGGCGTTTTTAGATTTTCACCTCCATAACAACTAACCGACCACCGCGCCTGGTCATCGGTCAAAATAGCAATCAGATTGTATTGTTTTTTCGCCGCGCAGAGAGGCGACACCAGTAAAAGCGAAAGAAGTGGAATGCGTAAGTTCATGACTTGGAGGGATACGGCATGATAGCGCCTCACCTTACAAGATCAACACACAAAAGCCCAGACACAAAAAACCGTACGGGAATGGAAACTCCACCCCGCAATTAAGACCTATGATGCGGTCACCTTAGGGTCACGGAAATAAATAGGGTGCCTGAGATTCGCAGATATTTTTTTCATCAGCAAGGAATCTTCCATCTTCGTATATCGGGATATTCGAGATGGGTGGTAACGCAGCTGATGGAGAAAAGACCAAGAAGATCAGGTGCTGCATTTCTTTCCGCGGCCCTTAGCCAAACATGCAGCAGCAAGAAGAAGTGAGCGTAACGATACAGGCAAGGATGAAGAGTTTGATCATGTTTTTCATAGTTCGATTATTAATACGATTTCGAAACCTATACAAACCACCCCCACCGGGCAAGCCCCCTCTTTGCTTTTTTTATGGGTGGGGTTGGAACGTGGGGCAAGTTTGATAAATATCCGCGATACCAGCTAGTCTTTCCAGAGTGGTTTCCTGCAAACTGACACACATCACTAACAATTCCACAGGCCTCATACCGCAAAAACTCTCATTTAAGGATCTCTTTTTTTAACGCCCGCATCGAGTAGAGGCGGTCGCTTTCTACTTTCCAACCCACCCCTCGGATCGGACGCGCTCCACTTGTCCGCTTCTCGCTGAAATGACCTCTGGAACCTCTGAACACCTTGTTTACAAAATCTCGACTACCAAAAACCATACCATCAGTCAGGTAGCGGACTCTACAGCGCAGTGCCTCGCCAAAGCTAATCTTCCCGCCCTTCGCCAGCACTTCTTC
>CAYNNY010000064.1:0-14450 GCA_964398555.1 uncultured Verrucomicrobiales bacterium | reverse complement strand
ACCCCGGATACAAAAATAGTCTTTGCTCTGCGGAGAGAACACCTGAAGGGGTGCGCTTGATTCGGGTGTGGACCTGGTTAGCTCCGAACAAGGGAACCGCGAGGAGGATTGCTAATTTTGTTTCTTACATGATGAGTAGTTTGATCCGGTGTTTGTTTATTTCCAAACCGGATGTCGTGATTGCCACGTCGCCTCAGTTTTTTTGTGGTTGGGCCGGCGTATTGCTGAAGTGGTGGTTTTGTTTGAGTCGTCCGTTTTCGAAGCGTAGTCAGTTTGTTCTGGAGATTCGTGATATTTGGCCGGAATCGATTCAGGCCGTGGGCGCGATGAAAAGCGGCATGGCGATCCGGATTCTTGAAAAAATGGAATTGTGGATGTATGCGGCCGCTGATCATATTGTTACGGTTGGGCAAGGATATCAAAATCGACTGGAAGAGAAGGGCGTGCCTGCCGATAAAATCTCCATTGTCATGAATGGAGTAGATAAGGAAGTTCTGGAGTCTTCTCCATCACCTGAAGAGCTGGCTGAACTGCGGAAGCAATGGAGACTCGAAGGCAAATTTGTCTGCAGCTATATTGGCACCATTGGTATGGCGAGTGGTTTGGATATTTACCTAAGGGCCGCTCGGTTACTGAGAGATGCTGGGCGTGATGATATTTGTCTGTTAGCGGTTGGTGATGGAGCGGTCAGGACAGAGGTTGAGGCTGTGGCCCAGGAGGATGGGTTGGAGAACATTATATTCACCGGAAGGCGACCGAAACAGGAGATGCCGCTATTTCTTGCTGCGTCAAATGTGTGTTTTGTACATTTACGAAAAACACCACTGTTTGAATCCGTGATCCCTTCGAAAATTTTTGAGGCGATGGGGATGCGGCGACCCATACTGATCGGAGTGGGAGGGGAGGCTCGCAAACTGGTTGAAGAAAGCGGTGGAGGCATGGCGATCGAGCCTGAGGATGAACAGGCGCTCGTTGATTTTTTAGTGAAGTATTCGGAAGCTCCCGAAGAACTTGAAACCTTGGGTGAGGCCGGAAGACGTTACGTCGAAGCTCACTTTGACCGTGATCAACTGGCAGAAAGCTATCTCAAGACGTTACGCTCTCTAGTTGAAGTCGGGAGCGTGAGCAGTGGTTTTACTCAATCACAGAATCACGGAATGACAGACTAACTGAGTCACACGCCGGAAGGCGGGGGCGCGGCTGATTACGATTTTATGATGCGGGTGTTATCTTCTTTGGAGGTAACACCCGTTTATTTACCGGAGGTGATGGTGAGGATGCGCGTGGGCGGCGTGAGTAAGCGGAGCTTGAAGCATATCGTGAAGAAATCGAAAGAAGACTGGCGGGCAATCCGGAGAAACAAGATCGGGCATGTGCATACTCTGGTGTGGAAGAATTTGAGTAAGATTGGGCAGTTTTTGAGGAAAGGTTGATACTTCAATTGGAACCACGGATGGACACGGATATACACGGATTTTTTTGCTTGGGCAGAGCCCTGCGGCGCTGACCGCGAACCTCCTTCGCCAGAGGCTACGGCGGTCAAGAAGGATGCGAAATGCGCGAAAGCTTGGGAGGTTAATTCAGAGGATTTGCCTGATAACCAATAACTAATCACTGATAACAACCTCTTTGGTTTTTAGAGTTTAGATTGACTTTTTTTGAGAGGCTTCATAGATTAAGGATCCAATGAGTGAGCGAATTTCGATTAATCCAAAGCAGTGTGGAGGAAGGCCTTGTATTCGGGGTATGCGAATTAGAGTTTCTGATATCTTAGATCTTTTGGCTGAGGGGTTTGATTTTGATAAAATTTTAGATGAGTTGCCCGATTTAGTGAGGGACGATATTGTAGCTGCTCTTTGTTATGTTTCTCGAGGTGAAAGTTTAGTAGAAATACGTTGATTGGATCGGGGAAAAATAAGAAGTCGATGGCATACGTCGGCAACATTGTCGCCTCCTCCAGTGGGGGCTGGATTCAGAGGCTGGGCAGCACGGTTACAATTACATCTAAGAAAATGCAAGAGTCCGGCTTTAAAGCTCCCTATGAACTGGACAAAGCGCTCGTGGCCACGGTGAGGCATGAGTTTGTGTAAAAGGGGGAGGAGTTGATACTTCATTTTGAAACCACGAATCGGACGGATTTTACGAATCTTTTTGCTTGGGTTGATTGCTCAATTTGGTTTTTAGATCTTAGAATTTGGAGTTTTTCTAGGGTTGCTGCCTGCGGCGCTGACCGCGAAACTTGGGGTGGGTAATTGGGTTGAGCCCTGCGGTGTGTGGAGGTGAATTTTGATTCTTGATTCTTGGGCTGAAATCCTCACCTTGTCGGCGGCGCGGCACGAAATAGAAAATTTATGAAGAGACGATCCAAATTATCCCAACGATTGAAACGATGGAGGCAGAGATTGGCGCAAAATAGGCGCACGTATTTGATTGCGTTGTTGTGTATGGGAGTGCTCGGCGCTGGAGTGTGGAATGCTTCCATGGATGACGGCAGCCCCGCGCAGGAGGTGGATTTTGGTGATTCTCTGACATCTGCCACGGCGAGATCGACATCGAAGGCGTCTTACGATGACGCCCTTGCACTGGCTAAGGATGGAAAGATGGCGGAGGCCCGCCTGGTGATGATTCGCCTGGCTCCTCTGAGTGAGGTGGCTGAACAGCCACTGGGACATGGCGAGGCGCATTTGTGGATGGCGAAGTATTTGCTGGGTGACTTTAATGGAAAGTTTCTCCAGACGTTTCCGCTCGATTTTTATACCGGGAATCCGGGTGTTGCCCCGTCCCTTTTCCGGGATGAAAAGGTGAGGGTTCAGATTTCGAGACATTTGGAGCATGCGGTGGCTCTTTCTCCTGAGCTGGAGGAGGCGTATTTGCTGCTGGCATCGATGAAGATGGCGGTGGGCAAGCGTGAGGACGCGGTCTCGGTCTTGATGCGCGGCTTGGACTATGGTGGCGGTGCCGACGGTGGCCAAGTTCACGATGGGTTACTCTTGGTTTTGGCCAATGCTGCCACATTCAAGGGTGATGATTTGGCGCTCAAGGAGCAAATCTGGCATGTCTTTTCGACGCTGGGTAGGAAGGTGTCAGGATCCAATAAAGCGGGATTAGCCAAGCGGATGGAATATGCCGCGAGTGCCTTGCTGCTGCAGAAGTATGAAGTGGTCGACATTGTTGTCCAAAAAATCGAGCGCGATTTTAAGAACACGAGCAGAGAGATGAGCTCGATGAAGGTAGCCAATAGTCTGCGTGTGGCCACGCATTATTTCCGGTCGATTGATTTGTTGAACACGGCGCATGAAGGTGGTGATTACTCCGTAGTGGCTGTGGAGGTGGCTGCTGCGCAGAAATTGGATCCGTCCAATGTGCATTTGATCGATGCCTTACGCCAGATAGCGAGTAGGTATCCCGCGCTGAGGGGTAAGATTAAAGCGCTGCTGGAGGAGGGGAAGCTGGATGAATCGCCGAGTGGTGGTGGTGATGATGCTGGCGCGGACGCGGAGGGCTCCGCTCAAAATGCGATTCCCAATCTAGAGCAGAGCATGGCGAGAACATATTTTCTGCTCAGTGAACTGAGTGATACTCCGGCTGATACCCAGCGATATTTGAAAAATGCGCTGGAAAGCGCTCCCGATGATCCGGAAATTCTGCTCGCTTATGTGGGGGGGCAGTTGATGGAGGATGCGCCGCCTTATCCCGAATTACGTCAGTTGCTCGACAGGGCAGCGGGGCATGTCGATGCTTCATTTGATCAAAGCGCTGAACTTCACCTGGCTAGCGGTCAGATTTTTATGGGGTTGGGTAAGAAAAATGCCGCGATCGCCGCCTTTGAACAGGCTCTGTCTAAGGTTAAGAACGCGGAAGATAAAAAGATAATTCATGCTTTGCTCGCTAAGGTTTACCAGCAGGCGGGCCACCCGACGATCGCCGCCGCTCATTTGGAGCGGAGTTGACCGCAGGGCAGATATTGAATTGCGACCGCCTAAGCTGCACTGACCCCTGACATCCGCTATGCTCCGCACCACGCGAGGCAAGCCTCACTAACCCACAAAGCGGAGGCAAGCCGTCCGCAATCCAAATCCGCCCCCCGACCTTCGACTTCCAGACTTCCCCACCCATGCAAAATATCAAAAACTGGTTACCCCGAGCGATGCTTGCCATTGTGGTGATGGTGTTGTTGATGCCTCTTTTAGTGGTCCACTTTAAGATCTTGGGGGGGCGGACGCACTACCAGCCTTACCCGTTGTTTTTTCTAGCGATTGTGATCATTTTTACGGTGCGGTGGAGACGGGCAGAGAAGGCGGTGGATTTCCCTCGGCCTTTTACCTATCGATTGCTCTTGGCTTGCTCGGTGCTGGTGATTCCCGTTGCCTTGCTTTATTACAGTTCCTGGCCAGCGATGTTTGCCCTCGTGCTTGCGCTGGGGGTCGTGGCGATCATTCTGTCTTCGTATCGGCAGGTGAAAAATCTCTTTGGGATCTGGTGTTTGTTTTTACTTTTTGTGCGTCCTCCCGATCAGATTGAAGGTCGGATTCTACGTTTTCTGGAGGGAGTGAGTGCCCAGACGGCATCCTTGGTGCTTGATTTTCTGAGTATTCCTCATGTGATTCAGGGGAACATCTTTGCTTTGTTCGGGCACGATATTAATCTTGGCCAACTCTGCACCGGTCATGTTTCGCTGGTGAGTACGATTGCGATTATCGCGGTGGTGTTGGTGGTGAGAAACAGAGCACTGATTCACTCCCTGATTATGTTGCTTGCCTCGGTGGGGATTATCTGGGCCTTAAGCACTATCAGGATTATCGCAGCGGCCTTTTTCTACACGAGATTTGAGCTGGATTTGATGCAGGGCGCGGGGTATGTGCTGATGCTGGTGGTGAGTTTGTTGCTCTCGGTGATCATGGTGTTTGGCTGTGATGTTTTCCTCCGTGTAATGCTGGAGGCGATGTATGATCGTTACGCGGTGAGGGGGGTGAAGATGAGCAAGATGGGCTGGTCCACGATCAAAGCTTGGGACTGGCTGGTCAATTTCAGTATTGGTGACGTTTTAGCTAAATGGCGAACGAAGGAAATGCCCAGCTATGGAAAAAAGAGCAGTGTCGTCTTGGGCGGGCTCTTGACTGTTTATCTTCTGGGTCTGTTATCGATGGAGTCGGTGATTCTTTATTACCGTCAGGGGAATTATCAGGCCAAGATCATGCACTCTCGGGAGGAGTTGATCGTTTTGAAGAAAAATGATGTCGTTTTTATCCGTCCGGGCTGGAAGGTGATCGGCTACGAGGAGGAGGAGAGGGATATGAAAAGTGTTTGGGGGGCTTACTCACGTATTTGGCGGCTGAAATACAACGATGTGATGGTGATCATGGCTCTGGATTACCCCTTTGATAAATGGCACGATATTAAGCGGTGTTATACCATTCAGGGTTGGAAAACTTTTGACGAAGCCATTGTCAAAGATGCAAGCATGTCGGGCTGGGGGGTTTCTCAAACGGATATGTTATTGCCGACCGGGGATTATGGTTTCGTTCTCTGTAGTCACTGCGACCACATTGGAGGTAAGGTACAGCCAAAACCCACCACGCACGACTTTAGTATGGTCACGCACTACCTGCACCCTAAGCAGTGGTCGGCACCCTTTGGTGTTTCTGTGAACAAAAGTAAAAATACCTTTTACCAAACTCAGGCCATGGTGACGACGAGCTTTGAGCTCGATGACGAGACCAAACGCGAAATTAGGCTGATGTATGCGGAGTTCCGTGAGCAGTGCCGTAAGGCGATCCAGCAGCACACGATGCAATAAAAATGAGAAATCCTTATTTAAAATCCACTGTTAAACGCCTCAAACGCAAGTCGCCGGGGCGTTTTGCTCTCGTTTGCTTGTTGTTGCTTCCCAAGTATTTGGTTTGGCAGCTTAGCCGCCCGTTTTCCGGGCCTAAGTTTGATGAGATGAGGCGTGGAGTGAGAATTCTACTTCAGCCATTATGGGTGCCCTTTGAGCTGTTGAGGGCGTGGGTCATTACCCGACAGTGGAAGAGTTTGATTTTTGCCACTCCTTTGTTGGCCATGGGTATCGTGCTGCTTTCGGTGGTCTATGTGAATAAAAACACACGCCGGGCGGATGTGCATAAGCGCCAGGTGAGAATCGCTCATGTTGCTATGCAGGAGGGAGACTTCGCCAAGGCGGGCTTGGTCTTTGGTAGACTGATCCATCAGCCGCAGTATCAGCATGATCCGGACATTCTTTATCCCGCCATGGTGGTGGCTTACCGTAATGGTAACGGCTCTCGCTACCTGACATTGCGTCAGCAGCTCATCGAGGAACTCGACTATGCGCCCGCCCGCCGCTGGATTGCGCAGCAAATTCTATCGACGCCTGGAGCGAAATCGGTTCAGATTCAAGAGGCGATCGAGCACCTAACCTCGGTGCTGGAGCAAGCGAAATCCGACGAGGAGAAGGATCAGGTGGTGAAGCTCATTGCGGAACTCTATATGAAAGAGGGGCGGAGTGATAAGGCCCGTACTTACTTTGAGCTAATCTCTGACATGGCTCCCAGCACTTCTCTGATGCTGGCGCAGGTCTATCTGGCCCTTGATAACTCGTATAAGGCAGAGCAGATTGCCCGGGAACTGCTGGTCAAGATGAAAGCCGATGACCCTCAGGGTGTGGAGTTCGTCAGCGAGCGTGTTTCCGCTTATTTGATCTTGGCCACATCCAACAGCGTGACTGCCGAGCAGCTCGTGTTATTGAAAAGAGCCTACGAATTATTGGAAAAAGGGGCGAAGTATCAGGACGATGATCGCAGAAGCCGCGCCAGAATCGCGGCATCGTATTTTCAGTTGTCGAGGTTGTATTTGTCTCTGGGTGACGATGACGCCGTGGTGCGTGGGATGGTTTGTCTGGCCAAAAGCTTGGAAACTGGGGAGGCCCCATCGAGTGTCGGCTGGATGCTGTTGAATTCTTGTGATCCGGCCGGAAACTATCCGGTGTCTGAAGAGTCGGTTCGGGCGATGTTATTGGATGGGCATGGTGCCGTTGTATGCCATTTGCGCTTGGGGTTGGATGCGTGGCGTCTGAATAAAAATAGCCTTGCCGTGTTCCACTTTCAGGTGGCGAAGCACCAGGATGCCAAGGTGTTTGATGTGTTGCGAAATGTGGCTCGTTATCTGGCGAGCGCCGATGAGGAATCGATTATTCGCTCGGTGCGATTTGCCCTTCAAAACAAAGCGCCATGGGTCACGGCACTTGAATTGCTCAATATCGTGGCTGAAGCCGAGGGGGGCGAGACCGGTAAAACTTCGCTGGGCCGATGCTACATTTTGGCCGCTCGTGAAAGGTGGTCGAGTATTCCGGCGATTCTAGAGCCCGCGTTGGATGAGATGGACAGCCAGCAGAGATTAAAAGCGCTTTCTTATTTGAGTGTTGCTTACACCCAGATGTTCGACTACTCTAGAGCCGATTATTACAAAAAGCGGCACAAAAAATTACTGGAAGAAGGTGAGTAACAGATCAGTGTTGACTTCCCCTTATTGACCTTCTCCATTATTCCTTCTCCCCCCCCCTCCACTTAAACGAAACATCATGGCTGATAATGATCATTCTGACTCTGGGCAAGAAGTAGGCATTGGTTCTATTTTTGACGCTGAATCTAACGAATCTTCAGGCGTTTTGCATTGGAAACGCGCATGGCTGAGTAATATCTACCCCTTTGCGTTGCTTGTTTTTGATATCTTATTAATCACGGCCATTTTTGCAATTGCGGTGGCTTATCGCTATGATGTGAATGCTTTCCAGTCGTTAAGTCGGCGGATTCTTCTCGTGATCATGGGCGGGAGCATCTTGGGGCTTTCCCTGATTGGTGGTTATAATTACCAGACTAATAAAAGTTCGGTGCGCTTTATCAGTGAGCACATGATTATTTCTGTTGGGGTGTTTATCGGGGTGTTTTTCCTTGTGTTCTCCATCGTCGCTTACGGGGTCAAAGTGAATTCGGCTCGAAGTGTGATTGCTTTTACCTTGATTGTTTTTCCCGTGTCATCGATGGCATATCGGTTTTGTTTGTCGCGCATTAAGCTGTCGCTGCAACGGGGGAATGCTCTTTGTATCATCGGATCAGGTGCGGAAGCCGTGGATTTGTGTAAACGACTGCATGCGCGTAAGTCCACTCTGGAAATCATCATCGTCGATCCCGATCCGGCGAAGGTGGGTGAGCTGTTTTCCCCAGAGTGTGAAGATTCCAAGGTGATTGAATCTCTCGATCTGGTGACTTTCAATTCATCGATGAATGATAAATTTGTTGAGAGCTACGTGGTGACATGCCCATTTGATTCATTGCCTGAGTCATTTCTCAAAAAACTGGCAGCGGCGCAGTTCAGTGGCAATAGTGTCACGACTTATGAAAGCTACCTGACGCAGAAAATGATGATCATTCCTCCTAGCCAGATATCAATGGATTGGGTGATGAGTGAGGGGTTTCGTCTCAACAAAAACCTGACGTATGACCGGATTAAACGATTGGGGGATATTTTGTTTTCTGTCGTGGGCATGATCTTGCTGTCTCCCGTGTTATTGATCACGGCCTTGGCGGTGAAGTTGACCAGTCCGGGGGCTGTGATTTTTAAACAATCCCGAGTGGGGCTGAGGGAGGTTCCTTTTATGATCTATAAATTCCGCAGTATGAAGGTGGGCTCTGAGAAGGGCGCTAAATACACGGCGGCAAACGATTCTAGGTTGACGCCTATTGGGAAATTTCTGAGAAAAAGCCGTCTCGATGAACTACCGCAGTTTTGGAATGTGTTCAAAGGAGACCTAAGTATCATTGGTCCCCGGGCTGAATGGATCGAGCTGGTGGAGGGCTACGAAAAGAAGTTCCCTTATTACCATTTTCGCCACGCCATTAAACCCGGCATTACTGGATGGGCGCAGGTGAATTATTCCTATGGTCAGAATGATGAGGATACGGTGGAGAAGTTTAATTATGACCTCTACTACATCCGTAAATATTCACCGGTGCTGGATGTCATCATTGTCGTAAAAACGCTCTACATGGTCATTTTCGGTCGCGGGCAGTAGAGCGCAATGGATAGCGGATAGCAGATGAATGATGGCGGATCATATTCTGAGTAATCATCCATCCGCAATCCAGTATCATTCCTCCGCCATCAAAAAACAACCTCTCCTGAAAAGGGTGAGGTTGTTTTTTTTGTGCCCTGTGCCTAGCGTCTTTCCATGCGGTTGAAGTTGACGATAGCCTATGATGGCAGGCCTTTTAAGGGATGGGCCACACAACCTAGTGGGAATACTGTGCAGGATTTTGTCCAACGGGCGATCTCTGAAGTGGCAAAGCAGGAGGTGCGTATTCAGGGCTCGGGACGCACTGATACTGGCGTGCATGCCCATGGACAGGTGGCTCATTTTGATGTGCCTGATGGTTTGAGCATGAACCCCTTTAACTGGGTGCCCGCCGTTAATACCAAGCTGCCGTCCACCATTCGAGTCATGGCTGCCGAAGAGGTGGCTGATGATTTTCATGCGCGATTTTCGGCGAAAGCGAAAACCTATACCTATGACCTGTGCCTAGCACCCGTGCTACCTCCGTTGATGTCGGGTTTGGTCTGGCATTTACCCCGACAGCTTGATCTGGACTCTTTGGCTCAGGCGTTACAGCTGCTGCAAGGTGAGCATGATTTCAGAGCCTTTGCGGCGAAACGTGGTAACGAGACAAGTGAAACCAGCTATCGTCGACACTTAAGCCGGTGTGATCTGGATGTGACGCCGCTGGGATACCGGATTACCTACACGGGTAGTGGGTTTTTATATAAGATGGCTAGGCTTCTAACGGGGTCTGCTGTGTATACCGCGCAAGGTCGATTGAGCTTGGCTGAATTAGCAGCTCTGTTGGATCAAGCGGAAGGTGCCCATGGAGGGTTGGGTGATGATGGTTGCTCTGGGTATAAGATGTCACCGTATTGCGCTCCCGCTGGAGGACTGATTCTGGATCACGTCGATTACTCAGCCATTTAGCGAATAGCGGCGGCGTCAGCTATCCGTGATGATGATTTTGCCTTTCAGCGTGTAGAGTCCGCTCCCGGGTGTCGCCTCTGGGTCATCTGGATTAGAATTTTTCTCTGGGGGGATACCCTTTAGTCTGTGTGGGCTAAATTTCTCTCGATTGAGCTCAAACCAGGCATTGATAAATTCTGGACTGCCCAGAGCAACGCCTTCCGTAAAATAGCGGATTCGGGTTCGTAATTGTTGGTAGATTGAGGCTTTCAGCTGGGGGTGAGGGGAGTTTGGAGGGGGAGGTGTCTTGGGTTGTTTTGTGGGTGGCGTGGTATTGTTGGGGTTTGTGGGTGAGTTTGAGGAACTCTCAACTTGTTCTGCGCCGATACCAGCATCAGCTATGAGCCAGCATCGATACCAATCGCGGTTTTCTCCCCAGCTATCCAGAGGCTTTTCCATCACACGGCAGAGTCCGCGTCTCGCTTGCTTGCTGCCGCCCATGGCTTCAGCGTAGCCACACCAGCGGTAGTCTTTTGGGTCTTCAACTAATCCAGCCCTTACAGCGTTGAGGTCAATGTAAGCCGCCATGGTCCGAAGAGCTTCGCCGTTCTCGACGAGCACGCTTTTAAATCGGTCCATCCAGAGGGTGCCTCGACGCTCGTGTTTCTTGTTAAACCAGCGACTGAAGCGTTCTTTCACCTCCTTGATGAATAGGCTAAGATCACAGAATCGCCGTTTATATTTCAGCAGAAATTTATCAGCATCGGCTTCCATGTGCTGTTCCCGCATCCAGGCCAGTTCTTTACGGACTCGGGTGACATAGGCCTTGCTGTAGAGGATCGATAAATGTTGCATAAGTCGTTCTTCACCAGATCCTTCGGATTCGCCGTGCTGATCGTCAAAGCGCTTGAGGAATCTCAGCCGGCAGGGCACGCGTGCCAGAATATGAAAATGGTTGGACATGACGGCGTAGGTGAGCACCGTCACTCCGCAAAAACGTGCCATTCGCCGCATGATTTTTCGAAAGGCCTCTTTTTCTTCATTCCCAAACAAATAATCACCTCCGCAGGTTCGGCTCATAACGTGATAGCAATAATCAGCTTTCTCTCCACCCAAAATTCGGCACCGTCCACCTGACCAAGATCGGTAAATCCGCCCGCCTTCGCCGATCATATTTCCCGTCTTACAGTCAGCTTTATAAAGATGATTAAATCCTTCTTTTATAGGGCTTTGGGGTGGTTCCATGGCCGTATACTTATCATGATTTTAACAACTGTCAAACTTAATGCCTGGCATTAAGTTTTTACGAATGTAGTCCCCGTGCATTAAATTATTAAGTTTACGAAAACCTGTTCTTGCTTCTTTGATCCCTTTTTAAGGCCGGTTTAGATTTTTACGTCTATTTGATAATGGGGGATTTATTTTTAATAATTTAAAAATAATGATTGAGTTAGGGTTAGATTAAATCTATCAAGTGACTGATAGGCGTCCTTGTTGGGGGTCTGCGAACTGTAAATTAAATAAACAAAATAATGAATAAGATAATTACGATGGCCCTCTTCGGAGGAGTCCTACAACTAATGAATGCTGATGCCGCTGTTGTTTTCTCAGGTGTCGATGGCACCCTAGACTTCGGAGTAGCTTCAGGAAGCTATTCCTTGAGCGGGATCCAAGTCACGGTGACTGCTAATGATGGAATTGTGAATGCCACAGGTTCAGGCCTGGGTATCAATGATTCCAGTAGTGGAGATGATACAGATGGTCTGGACACGATCAATCTTGTGGAAATGCTGACCATCTCATTTGATGTGGATGTTATGTTTGATTCGCTTACGCTGGGTGGCGTAGGTGGTAATGATGCTTTGTCTGCTTCTTTTAATGGAGCTGCTCCCGTTACGTTGGATTCATCTGGGCAGTATTTATTGGGTGTGTCGCTCTTGGCTGGCGAAACGCTGACTCTTACTGCAACGGAGCCAAGTGCCCAAACTCCAAATAACGGGGTGAATATTACCCAGTTTACGGTGACAGCAGTGCCTGAACCCTCGTCAATGGCGCTATTGGGTCTAGCTGGTATTACGACTTTATTTCGTAGAAGGCGTTAGGTTAGACTTCGAGAAAAAACGCGGCTTGCCGATCTGGCAAGCCGCGTATATTAATTGGAATCTTAGAGTTTAACTTCAATCAGTGCGCACGGCAGAATTCTTCGAAGCGGGTGAGGCCTTCGTTGAGGACGTCGAGGGTGGTGCAGTAGCTCAGGCGGATGCTGTGGTCATTACCAAAGGCGATACCAGGAACGGCGGCAACACGGTAGCGGGTGAGTAGCTTGTCGCAGAGGTTGACGGATTTGAGTCCGAGTTGGGTGGTATCGACGAGGAAGTAGAATGCTCCTTGAGGCTCGGTGACTTTGATGTTGGGGATGGCGCTGAGGCGGCTGTAGACAAACTGGCGGCGCACATCGTATTCGGCGTTGAGGTCTTTGATGAAGTTTTTTCCTTCCGCGGCTTCCAGTGCTGCCAGGGCTCCGTATTGGGCGAAGGTGGTGGCGTTGGAGCTGGTGTGTCCTTGGATCTTTGAAATGGCTTCAGCGAGGGGTTTGGGGGCGGCGGTGTATCCGATGCGCCAGCCTGTCATGGAGTAGGCTTTGGAGAAGCCATTGACGGTGATGGTGAGATCGTAGAGGTCTTTTCCGAGTGAGGCGATACTGGTGTGTTTGGTGTCGCCGTAAACGAGGTGCTCGTAGATTTCATCGGCAAGGATGATGATGTCCTCGTAGAGGGCGACGTCACCGAGGGCGCGGAGCTCATCAGCGGTGTAAACAGAACCGGTGGGGTTGCCGGGGGTGTTGAGGATGATCATCTTGGTGCGACCTGTCATATTTTCCTCAAACTGCTCAGGGGTGATTTTCCAGTTATTTTCGGCGGTGGTTTCCACGAAAACTGGCTCGGCTCCAGCGAGGCGGACCATTTCAGGGTAGCTCACCCAGTAAGGGGAGGGGATGATGACTTCGTCACCTTCTTCGCAGACGGCGAGGATGGCGTTGAAGCAAGATTGCTTGGCGCCGGAGTTGACGACGATTTGGCGGGGATCGTAATCGATGCCATTGTCGGTTTTGAGCTTGTTGGCGATGGCCTCACGCAGCTCGGGGATTCCTGCGGCTGGAGTATATTTGGTTTTGCCCGCGTTGAGGGCATCGATGGCGGCCTGTTTGATGAAGTCAGGGGTGTCCTGATCTGGCTCGCCACCGGCAAGGCCGTAGACTTCTTCGCCTTGGGCTTTGAGGGCTTTGGCTTGGTTTGTAACGGAGAGGGTGAGGGAAGGTGAAACCTTGTTAACGCGTGATGAGATGGAGTCCATGAGATAGAAATAAGTTGAATGTATTGCCGCCTGAACGGGGCAATGGTTATTTCCATGAGCCCCTCCCTCCAGAGCGGTGATGACTAGTTAACCGATGCTGCCGCTGATGCAAGCTAAATAGGAAAGTTGAAAGCTGAAATGGGAAAGTTGAAATGCTTGGCATGAAATTTCAGCTTTCAGTTTTTCATTTTAACTTTTCTTTCAGTTTGCCTCGCGCAGTGACCCATTTGCCTTTGCGGATGACTTGGCTGAAAATGAGTCCATTTTGTTCTGCCACTTGGCGTGTTTCATCCCATTGGTCGTAGAGTATGCCTGAGATGATGATTTCTCCATTTTCTTCCATCGCGGAGACGATGGTGGGAAAGGCCTGCTGGAGAATGGTGGAAAACATATTGGCCACGACGACGGGCCATTGGCGGTCGGGCGTCCATTTGAGGACGTCGACGTCGCTCATTTTGACTAAGCTGACGTTGTTGCGTCTGACGTTGCGGCGGGCGACTTTCACGGCTTGGGGATCAAAGTCCATGCCGTGGGCGTGGTGGGCTCCGAGCATACGGGCGGCGATGGCGATGACGCCGCTGCCGGTTCCGAGATCGAGGAGGTCCCAGTCTGTGTCTTGTCTTTCTTTGGCTATATCGACGAGTAATCGTAAGCAGGTGGAAGTGGTGGCGTGGTCGCCGGTGCCAAAGGCCATGTCTGCGGGAATTTGGACGATGTGTCTGCCGGGAAATTCTTTCTGGAGCGAGTCCCGGGCATCGTCGTCTCGGGAACCAGTGATGATGACGGAGCTGCGGATTTTAATGGGGGGGCGATTGGGTTCGGTCATCGCTGCCCAGTTTTTATGGACCAGTTTACGGATGCTGCCGCCGAATTGTTTTTGGATCGCTTTGGCCTCGGCTTCAGTCTCGGTGTAGACTTCGATACGGACGGTTTTATTCGTTTTTAACCGAGAGATAACTGCGTTGGGATTGCCATAAAAGCGATCTTCCCACGCGTCTTCCCACTGCACACCTGAAAGTTTGGACCATACCCACATGGGTTTAAGTATAAGGGGGCAGATTCAAGAGTCAAGATTCAAGACTCTTAGAGCCCTAGCATG
>CAYNNY010000063.1:0-14805 GCA_964398555.1 uncultured Verrucomicrobiales bacterium | reverse complement strand
CCCTGATGCTTGAGGCCGCAAATTGGACTTGCCATATCCTCGGTTGTCGCGACGTAATCATTGATGGATTAAAAATCAAAAATACCGCCCGCGCCAACCGCGACGGCCTGGACATTGATAGCAGTAGCTATGTCACAGTGACAAATTGTCGCATTTCCTCACAGGACGACGCCCTTGTCATCAAGAGCACCGGAGCTGATAAGGCTCAGAATATCACCATTCAATCAGAAAACCCAACTTCCTCCGTCATCATTGTTAAAGTAGTTCTCATCCCCGTTTTTGTAACAGACAAGTCTCACCACGGGCACATTCATTGTAACAATGAAGTGCCTCTTCATTTGTGAGGACTACGCCGTCGATCAGCTTTTCCATTACGAAAAAAATGCCCTGGCTATCCCACTACACGTTGTCCCGTAGTGAGTGGAAAAGCGGTGACGTGACCTATCAACTTTACGAAGCTGATAGGGATGCTGGGAAATCGGTGACGCTGGGAAGCAACTGTGAATACCCCGAGAGCTACGCTGGGACGCACGGGAACATGATGATTATCCGTAACTCCCCGTCCCGTGAATCCAGGAGATAGGCGGTGTGGTGAAGGGGGTTCTGTTTTTTCTTTCGAAGTCGCGTATCATTTACGCTTGGATGAGGGGGTGGGAACATGCAAGCGCAATGGTGCAGAGACGGGTGTGTTAAAGTGACCAGCCTTTACGGTATTGCCTGGAGAGGAATGCGTTGGCTTCCGGTAGGTTGGTAATGGACATTTTTTTTGCGTCCCACTGTAATTTTTCACCCACACGGGCGGCGACGTTTCCGAGCAGGACGGTTTCGGTGAGTGGGCCGGAGTAATCGAAGGGGGTGAGAGCTTTCCCTTCACCTTTACAGGCGCGGACCCATTCCTGATAGTGGTCGATCCCGCGCTCGTAGAGTTGTTCCGGAGCTTCAAAGCCTTTCATTTTGGATAAAGGAAGCAAGACCGGCCCTACACTTTTAGGTGATGAGCCAGTCATGTGAGGCAAGAGGAGGATTCCTTTATCTCCGTAATAAAGTCCACCTTGGTTGGGTAGTTTGAAATCTTTAGGCATTCCTTTGGGAACCGGCGGATGGTTCACACCATCATACCATTTCATGGTCACGGCGGGTTGATCTCCACGTGCGGCAAAGTCCCATTGCACGATGTTGCTGTAGTGGTAAACTTGATCGTTGAATTCACTGCAATGGGCTTCAACGGCGATCGGTGAAACTAGATCCAGTGCCCAGAAGGCGGGGTCGATGATGTGACAGCCCATATCACCGAGTCGTCCGACACCAAAGTCTCTCCACCGGCGCCATTTGCTTGGGTGGTAGCCGATATTGTATTCCCGCTCAGGCGCCGGCCCGAGCCAGAGATCCCACTCCAGGGTGTTCGGGATGGGCATGCTGGGCAGAGGTTTCGTGGGTAAGGGGGCTGAAGTGCCACCGCGTTGACTTTTACTACTCCAGACATCCACGTGATGTACTTTGCCGATGAGTCCGGACTTGATCATTTCTACACCGAGTTTCATTCTGTCGTAGGCGTGGATCTGGATGCCCATCTGGGTGACTAGATTTTGCTTGGCCGCTTCCTCTGTGAGTGCGCGGACTTCATGGATATTATGTGCGAGAGGTTTTTGGCAATAGACATGTTTTCCCATTTTGAGTGCTGCCATCGCTGCGACGGCATGGGTGTGATCGGGGGTGGAGATCATTACCGCATCGATGTTCTTGTCCTCTTTTTCAAGCATCTCCCGGAAGTCAGTGTATTTTTTTGCTTTCGGGTGGTCTTTGAAGGTGCGAGCGGCTCTTTTCGAATCGACATCGCAGAGAGCAACGATGTTCTGGTTGCTGATCGCCCTGATATCCGAGGCTCCTTTACCGCCACAACCGATGCAGGCGATGTTGAGTTTTTCGCTGGGAGCTATGTGTTTGGGGCCTCCCAGGACGTGACTGGGGACGATCGTAAAGGCGGCAATGCCGGCGGCACCTTTGATGAAATTGCGGCGGGATGTGTGTTGATGGGACATGGTGAGTTTATTGAGTTATTTATATACCTGTTTGATTATCGAATCTTTCGAATGCGGGCACTTCGGTAAGAGACGTGTCCTTTAGGGGTGTGTTGTTGAAATCCAAAGAATCCTGAATACGGTGGTTTGAGATTTTTGGTTTCGGAAACTTTTTCACCATTCACAAAGACTTCGGCACTCGCGCCGTTGTTGAAGAGCTGAATTAAAAACCATTCTTCATCGCGGCTTACCAGATGAGAGGCTGGCGCAATCCCGTAGAGGCTTCCAGTTGGGTTGGTGGTGTCCGGGGTGTTGAAGCATTGGATCTCGACGCCCCGTTTGCCTTCGTTTGAGTTAAAAACCACGCCGCCATTTACGTTGACCATCGTTTTTACCCACACTTGAAACTCGTAGGGGGCGGTGAATTTTTCTTTGCTCCAGGCCATCGCGTTATTACCTTTAGCTGTGAGGGTGTCCTCTTCGATCGTCCATTTGGATTTTCCCTCTAGCTTTAGACCCGCTAACCCAGAGGCAAACAAAGAAGTCCATTTTTCTTGGTCGGGTAGAGTTCGAATTTGAATATCTTTGTAGAATGCGTTGCTGTTGCAGATGTTTTGCAATCCGATGTACCCGCGACGGAGGCGATGTTTGAATGCGGGGTTTTTGCTCATATCAATGTTTTGGATGAGGGTGCCATTCATTTTGACTTGGAGTTTCGGCCAGTCGCAGGTGATTTCAATCTGATTCCATTTTTTAGGGGTCAGTGGGATGGCGAGTGGTGCGGCGGCTTTGTAAATGGCCCCAGTCGAGTGGGTGCCGTAGGGGTGTGTTGTGTGGGTGAGGTGGAGTTTCATGCCGAGCATTGACCCCGGGCCGTGTTCCGGGGCATGGATGAGGACGCCACCTTCATACCAAGCTTTGGGTTTGTAGGAAAATTTCAACACGAAGTTTTCGTATTCTTTTTCGCTCCTGAGCCATGAGGGGTATGGGTGGGCGCCGGTGGTGCGGATGGTGCCATTGTCCACTTTAAAGGACCCCTTGGTGCCCACCGTGACCCACCCACTTAAATCTTTACCGTTGAAGAGGGAGGTGAATTTTTCTTCTGCAGTGGAGGAAATGGTGAGTAGAGGCATTCCTGCCAATGCGAAGAGTAGTGTTTTGGTTGTTCGTTTCATGGTTTTAAAATGGGAGTGATGATGTAGCTGAAGTTGTAGGCTCCGGTGTTGACCGTTTTGCGGGTGTATCCTCCCCAGACGTTGCCGACGCCAGCGGTTTTGGCATCCACGCAGAGGGTGATGAAATCGCGCTTTTTGAGTTCGGCGGCATGTTTGGTTTCGGTGAGGTCTTGGAGTGTAAATGGATAGGCTGAAAACTGAAGTGGCTGTAATCCAGAGATACGGATGCCATTTTCGGATTGGTCAGTGAGGGCTAGCCAGCGAGTATCTGATCGGTTCCCATTTTCAGACGGGTGGACGTAGGTGTGATAGAAGGAGTCGAGAGTCGATTCGTAGATTCCGAGTGCCGAGCCAGTTTTTCGGTCAGGATAATTTTCCCATGGGCCACGGCCATACCATTGGATGTTGGTGAGTTTTTTTGATACTTTCATTTCGGTGCCCACCCGGAGCACCTTGCCAAATCCGTAGATGTTTCTGAGCGACCTAGGCACGGTGGTTTTCATATTCACTTTTACATAACCTCCCGAGCGGATCTCGTAGGTGAAGATGCATGGAATGTTTACGATGATCTTTTTGGGTTGCTCTCCTTTTTTTCCTTTTTGATTCCATGAAATGGGAATGTTGATCTTGGATTCGAGGGTGATTTTTTTTGTGGATGACTTAATGGCGCGGATGCTGTCCACGGTCCGGTTTTCGGCGGCATCCATGAGTGGTTTTCCTACAGAGGCGACGCGTCCTCGGCCATTTTCCGTGGGAGGTCTGTAGAAATTAGGCACCAAGGAACTGAGTAGATAGGATTGGCCCTTCACTTCGTAATGGTCGATGGTGCCGGTTGATTTTCCGATCATCAGCTTAAATCCGATTGAGGTGTCCTGGATGGCAAACCCCCTGTTGGTTTCTTTGAGAGTCAAGGTTCCTTGATCGGGGGGTGTGGGGGTGGGGAAGTGGGTGGGTGATTGTAGAATGAACTGATCCCATGCCACACAATGGGATTTTTTTGCCCAGCTTTGATTTTCTTTGGGATAGAACCGAAGGGTTAGAAGATACTCATGGGCTGGTTTCATTGTCCAGTTGCCAGGGTTGATCTGGATGATTTGATGCGCCTGGGGTGCAGTGTCGAGTTTGTCCAGATTTCCGTGTTTCACCACTACGCCATCTTGGGTTATTTTCCATTGTCCCGTAAAGCGGTTTGTGTTGACAAAGAAATTTTCATTGAACACATCGAGGGTGAATGGCTTGGAGGGATCTGGTTGTTTGACGTGGATGTTTTGGTATTGTTTTTTGACCTCCATCATTGCTGGGTGGGGGTTGCGTTCGGGATCAATGATGCCGTTGAGGCAAAAGGTGAAATTGTTTGGTCTATCGCCAAAATCTCCGCCGTAGGCCATGATACGGGTGCCGTCTTTATTGGTTTTGTAGAGCCCCTGGTCCACCCAGTCCCAGATGAATCCACCCTGGAGGCTTGGATATTTTCGGATGGCATCCCAGTATTCGGAGATTCCACCGGTGCTGTTCCCCATCGAGTGAACGTATTCACACATCACTGTGGGCATACGCGGGACACCAGCTTCGATTTTAAACTCATCGCCGTATTTTTTGGAATGAAAATCCACCTCCTTGCCGGTGGCGTATTTAACAATGATGGATACGGATGGATACATCGGGGTGTAGATGTCCAAATAATCATCAAAGGCGGCGCGTTCGTAGGTGAATGGTCGGGTGTCGTCTCCTCTTTCTGTAAGCCAGTGTTTAACCGCTCTGAAGTTATCACCATTGCCACTTTCATTCCCGGGAGACCAGCAGATGACGCTGGCGTGGTTTCGGGTCAGGTAGAACATCCTTTTGAATCTGTCTAGGATCGCCGGGCCCCAGGATGGGCGTTTGGCAAGGGCGGCTTTGCCATAGCCCATGCCGTGCGATTCGTTATTGGCCTCGGCGCAGATATAAATGCCATATTGGTCACAAAGGTCATACCAGCGCGGATCGAACGGGTAATGGGAGGTGCGGACGGCATTGATGTTAAATTGTTTCATCAGGAGAATTTCCTCGATCATGCTATCCATCGTCACGACGTGCCCATGCTCTGGGTGGTGTTCGTGGCGGTTGACTCCTTTGATTAACACAGCTTGACCATTGACTAACATCTGGGAGTTTTTGATCTCGACGGTGCGAAAGCCCACTGTTGCCGAAGTGATGTCTAGGGTGTTTTTCCCTGATTTGAGGGTCATGATTAAGCGGTAGAGGTAGGGTGATTCGGCCGACCACTGGTGGGGGGATTTCACTGGCATCACCAGAGACACTTTCGAGGATGTTTGATCGATGGGGGTGGTTTTATTAGATGTTTGAGTGTGGATGGTTTTTCCGGTGCTATCGATTAGTTTGAGCTCCACGCTTAATGGGGCGTTGTTTTTTTGAGGGTGCTGGACAATGACGTCGGTGTGGAGTGTTGCATTTTTATAAGATGCATCGAAGGGAGTTTTTGTCCGGAAATCTCGGATACAAGTTTTTGGGGCACTCCGCAAAAAAACATCACGGAAAATTCCGCTCAAGCGCCAGAAGTCCTGGCATTCGAGATACGAGCCATCGGAGTAACGGTAAACCTCTACCGCGATGAGGTTTTTCCCCTGTGGTTTAAGATATGGTGTGATCTTAAATTCGGCCGGGGTGCGGCTGCCTTGGGAGTAGCCTACTTTTTGACCATTGATCCAGAGGTAGAAGGCGGAACTCACTCCTGCAAAATGAACAAAAACCTCCTGGTTTTGTTTGATCCATTGGGTAGGGATGGTGAAGGTCCGACGATACGAGCTGACAGGATTACGCTCTTTATAAGTGGTGTAACCCTTCGGTGGCGTTTTCATCACAAAGGGTGGGTTGGCTCGGAAGGCGTATTTCTGGTTGACGTAAATAGGGGTGCCGTATCCTTTTAGCTCCACGTTGGAGGGCACTTCGATATTTTTCCAGGCTCGGTCATCAAATTTCGGGTGGTAGAAGTCGACCGGACGTTTGTCGGGTTCCGAGACCCAGTGAAATTTCCATAGGCCATTGAGTCGTTGAAAGTTTGGACTCGCTTCACGAGTGCCGACACGGGCTGATTTTTCGTCAGGGTAGGAAAAAACCATGGCGTGCCCCGGCTCTTTGTTCCGACTGATTACGGTTTCATTTTCCCAATCGACCCCAGCACCAGCAGCACTGGACAGAGGGGAAAGAAAAAAGATCGACGTTAGCGAAATCAAGAGGGGTGAGAGATGTTGTCGTATCGTGAGTGCTGATTTCATGGTGAACTGGGGAGGGTTGAAGCTCGATACCTGAATATATCGTGTCGAGATCTCCTCATCAAATACAAAACAGTGATCGAACAAAATATTTTTTTCATTTATTTGAAATGAATGTGGTTGGCTTTCTGTATAGAGTGCCTTACATATTTTTAAGATGAATCGATTATCACTTTCCTATACAATCATTGGCTTGTTGCTCGTAAAGATGGTTGCACCGCTTTTCGCTGCAGATAGTCTCCAGAAGCAGATTTCTGAAACACCTAATAAGCTGATTTGTGAAGGTTACACCTCCAATAATTGGGAGCTTTTTATAATGGATGCCGATGGGGGGAATCAACGAAATCTCACCAACACCTCGAACATTCACGAACTCTACCCCCAGGTATCTCCCGACGGCTTGAAGATTGCCTTTGTCTCCGATACTGGAAAAGGGCGAAAGAAAATCCGTAGCGTCTGGGTGATGAATGTGGATGGCTCCGAGCGAATAAAGGTATCCGACTATGCGCGTCAACCGTTTTGGGCAGCCGATAGTAAAACGCTGGGGTATTTACCTCAGGAGTATAAAAAATTCAGCGCTTTGGATTTTTCCACCAAAGGAATGATGTTCCATGATCTGGCGAGCGGGAAATCCACCCCCCATGTTAATAGCGAGCAACTCAAACACCTCTACAACCCCGGAATGTCCCCGGATGGAAAATGGATTGTCGCCACCGTCCATGGCGGAATGGGATTTAAACACGCGGATATTCTCATCGAGGCCAAGGGGAAACGTATCATCAATTTAAAAGTTCACGGTTGTCGGCCATCGTTTAGTCCCGATGGTAAACACATCGCCTGGGGGAGTTCCGACCATGTGATCTCGATCCTCGATATCGATCTGACTAGCAATCCACCTACTATCGGAAAGCCTTATGAAGCAATGAAGGATAAAAAAAATAAAATATATCACTCGGAATGGTCACCCAAGGGGGATTTTCTCACCATCAGTCGGGGGCCGGATGGCAAAGGTGACCCTGGTAAGCCGGGGACGTGTCAGGCCGCCGCTGAAATTGTTGGTGTCTATGCCGCAGGATGGAATCTTTTTGCCGTCGGTATTAAATCTGGAAAAACCATTGACCTCAACCAACCCGCCAATGACCAATGGAAGCAGCTCACCCACGACGGCCAAAGCTACAAAGAACCGTCCTGGGTTCCCGTCGCGCGCTAAACCGTCATTTCTAAAGCCATCATCAGTTCACCGACATCAACGAATATCATGGTATCATTTAAAACCCCCAACGGTCTCATTTCATTTTGTTCCTTCGTAATTCTATGGAGCTCCGTTACCAACGCCAGCGCGAAAGATATAGGCACCATCGTTTCCCAATCGCCTCATCAGTTTCTCTGCGAAGGCTACGTCAATAACAATTGGGAGATTTTCATCATGGATGTCAGTGGTGCAAACAAACGAAACCTCACTAACACGCCGGACATCCACGAACTCTATCCCAAAGTTTCTCCGGATGGCTCGCAAATCGCTTTTGTTTCAGATGTCGGGAAAGGCCGAAAAAAAATCCGGAGTATCTGGATCATGGGGATTGATGGGAAAAATCGAAAAAAAGTAGCTGATTACGCCCGTCAGCCATTCTGGGCCCCCAATGGAAGGACGCTCGGGTTCCTTCCCCAAGAGTATAAAAAATTCAGCCCAGCCAGTGCCGCGAACAAGGGTATTATGTTTTATGATCTAAAAAGTGGCAAAACCCGCCCGCATGTGAACAGCTCAAAAATTAATCATATCTTCAATCCTTGTTTTTCGAAGGATGGCAAGTGGATCATTGCTACCGTCCATGGTGGTATGGGAGTTAAACACTCCACGTTTGTGATCGAAGCCAACGGGATGGCGCTCCACGACCTCAAGGTCCACGGTTGCCGATCGGATGTAAGTCCGGATGGCACTCACATCGCCTGGTGTGAAACAGATCATCTTGTCAGTATTGCACGGATTGACTGGGCTGCCAGTCCTCCGGTATTGGCAAAACCCGAATTCTGCATCACCGATAAAAAAAATAAAATCTACCACGCGGAATGGGTGCCCGGTGGTCAACTATTACTCCTCAGTCGTGGCCCATCAGGGAAAGGTGACATCACCAAACCCGGCACGGTGATGCACGCCTCTGAAACCGTGGGTGTCTACGCCAAAGGCTGGAACATCATTGCTGTGGCACTTGGAAAAACGGGCGAACTCCCTATCGCCGAAAAAACAAATTCACGCTGGACCCAAATCACGCATGACGGAAATAGCTATAAAGAACCCGATAGCATTCCTGTTAAAAAATAATTTTCTACGCCTTATCTTCCACAAAACCACCACCATCATTTTATGAAATCATCCTTTTTCCACCACAGGCAATCAGTAATAACAACATTAGCCACATGTGTATCAATAAGCGGGCTTGTGCTACTGAGTTCCTGCAAAGACTCGGCGACTCCATCGGCCTCGGCCACCACCACCACGCAGATTACCACGGCATCCGGTGTGAAGATGGTATCTATTCCCGGTGGGGAGTTTGCCATGGGCTCGGATGCTGATGGTGCCGATGAAAAACCAGCGCACAAGGTGAAAATAAGCGCCTTTCTCATGGATCAGTATGAAGTGACCGGTGCGATGTTTGTGAAAGCTGAAATCTCCAACCCATCGCACTGGCAGACTGATCCTCAGATGCCCATCGAACAAATCCGCTGGCGTGATGCCCGGATCTATTGCAATGAGCGTTCACTTCTCGAAAACCTCACACCTTGTTACGATGAAGATCAACCAGGATGGCCGCTGATCGCCGGTGCCAATGGATACCGACTCCCGACCGAAGCCGAATGGGAGTATGCGGCACGCGCCGGTGGAGTTGGCAAATTTGGCGATATCGATGAAGCGAAGCTCAAGCAGCATGCGTGGTTCGATTCCAACTCGCAAAAGCGCACTTACCCCGTGGGAGTGAAAAAACCGAACGCCTGGGGGCTTTACGATATGTTGGGTAACGTTTCCGAGTGGTGTGAAGATGTTTATGCCGCCGATTATTACGCCAACAGTCCATCATCCGACCCAGCAGGACCCCAGGCCGATGGCAGTGGCAAAAGCAAACGTGTGATGCGTGGTGGCAACTGGAAATCCAGTGCCAGCATGTGTCGTGTCACCTTTCGCACCGGGCAGTTGACAGGTGACTCGGATGCCTGCTTTACAACCGATTACTGTGGGTTCCGCTGTGTGCGCCGCATTACGGCTGAGGAGTTGAAGGCTCTTACCCAATAACACGCAGTCCGCCCCAGTCCCCCTCAGCTATGCTCTTTCACACTTGGACGTTTGCGATTTTTTTCCTGGTTGTTCTACTGGGATATGTTGCGATTCGCAAAACGCGATTCTGGTTGCACTGGTTGTTTCTGGCATCGTATGTTTTTTACGGCTGGTGGAGTCCCTACTATCTGATTCTTATTTTTTATTCCACATCACTGGATTATAATGTTGTGGGCTTCATGGATCGTTGCCCTAAGGAGGGTGGGGGATTCAGATGGAAACACCTCTGGGGAGCTGGGATCGATTCCTCTCGCTTGCGTGTCGCCTACTGGGGGTTTGTGATCGCTGCCCTTGTGGCGTTGGGTGTGGCGATCAGCGGGGTTGACAACCTACGGCCGATGATGCTCTGGCTGATGATGATCCTTTTGCTGATGGCGATGGCCACCGCCTTTTCGAGCCGGAAAATCTGGCTTGTGGTCAGTTTGATCAATAACTTGAGTTTGCTCGTCTTTTTTAAATACGCCGGGTTTATGACTGAGGCGATTAATCAGCTTTTAGCCAGAACCACCCTCCCGATAAGCCTGCCGGATGCCTCCACCTTGATGCCGATGGGGTTTGAATATATGTTACCTGTCGGGATCTCATTTTTTATGTTTCAGTCGATGAGTTACACCATCGATTTCTACCGAGGTCACATCCACCGCGAGCGCAGTTTTATCAAATTTGCCACCTTCGTTTCGTTTTTTCCACAACTTGTCGCAGGTCCGATCGAGCGGGCGACTCATCTCCTTCCACAATTCGACCAGCGGCCTACGGTGACCGGTCGGGATGTAACGGAAGGGCTTTCACTTTTTCTCGTCGGGCTGTTTAAAAAACTAGCACTCGCCAATTACCTCTCTGTTTACGTCGAGCGGATTTACGACGACCCGTCGGGTCAGAATGCTCCGGCGTTGATTCTTGCTACCTTTGCCTTTGCCTGGCAGATCTACTTTGACTTCAGTGGCTACACGGATATGGCACGTGGTGTTGCCCGGGTGTTTGGGTTCCGCTTGATGCTCAACTTTAACCACCCTTACCTCGCTGCCGGTCTTGGGGAGTTTTGGTCGCGCTGGCATATCAGTCTCTCGACCTGGTTTCGCGACTATGTTTATATCCCGTTGGGCGGAAACCGCAAAGGCTCGCTTTTTACCTACCGGAACCTGATTGTTACCTTTGTCATTTCCGGTCTGTGGCACGGGGCGGCATGGACGTTTATCATCTGGGGAGCGCTGCACGGGATCGGGAGTATGGTCACTCGGGCTTTGGAGCGATCCGAAAACTACCGCAACCATGTGCCAAAAATTCTCAAACAAATCGTGGTATTTATCTTTGTTTGTTTTGCCTGGATATTTTTCCGCGCAGACTCGTTGGAAAGTGCCAATATCATCCTCACCCGCATGGCAACAACCCCATGGACCAACCCCGGATTCCCTCTACTGATGGGAGTCCTCATCGTTGCGGTATGGGGTTATCAATACTTTAGCGAATCCAAGTTCAAACACCTCCTGGAGTTGCCTGTCACCCGTATCAGTCTCGCCACCGGGATGATTGTTTATCTTCTGTTGTTTTCCTCGAAAGGGGGGGCATTTATCTACTTTCAGTTCTAAACCTCACTATTTTTAATCCAATGGCCACGACAGAGCATCTAAAAACTGAGAAGACCAACGCTGATGTCTCTAAGTTTTATCATAAAACGGACACTCCGCGTCTCTATATCAAGGCCAGATCCTGGCTGATCATCTGCGCGATTGTTGTTGTGGTGGTGGTATCAACACCTTCCATTTGGAAAAAAATAGAAACCTTCGATATCACCGAAGACTACCGTATTCCTTACACCTTGAGTAAAGACTACTGGCTCTACCAACGTCGAATCGACGCCCTCGCCACCGACCAGATCCCGGTGCTTGGCGACTCCGTTGTCTGGGGAGAATACGTCACCCACGATGGCACGCTCACTCATTTTCTCAACGAAACCACCGACCAACCGGATCATTATGTCAACGCCGGGGTGAATGGACTATTTCCTCTTGCCCTTGAAGGCTTGGTGAAAAATTATGGAGCCGCCATCCACGACCGCAAAGTGATCCTTCACTGCAACCTGCTCTGGATGACGAGTCCGGAATCTGATCTTTCCACCGACAAGGAACGTAAGTTTAACCACGTCCCGCTGGTGCCGCAGTTCGAGGTGAAGATTCCATGTTATCGGGCGAAGTTTAATGACAAAGCAAGTATCGTTGTCACCCGGGAGGTTCCATTTTTCAACTGGGTCGATCATATCCAGTCCACCTATTTCGATCAAAAAAACCTCTACGCCTGGACCTTGGATGACGATGGGAAATACCCGCCATCCTATCCGAACGCGACCGAACTCCCATGGCAACAAATTACCTTTAGAGTTCCTTCTGAACCCCTCAATGATCCGGACCGCGGTCCCCAAAGTTCTCGTCACAAACCCTGGTCCGCCACCGGCATTGGCACCCAACAATTTCCGTGGGTGTCCACGGGGAAATCCATCCAGTGGCGCTCGTTTCAGCGTTTGGTTAAGCTGCTACGTGAGCGTAATAATGACGTGCTGGTGATCATAGGCCCCTTCAACACTCATATCATGGCCGATGAAAACAAACCCCAATTTGAGAAAGAACTCATCGCAGTTCAGTCATGGCTTCAATCGGAAGATGTTTCCACCATTACCCCAGTCACTCTCGACAGCGCTCTCTACGGCGACTCATCCCATCCCCTCACTGAGGGGTATCGGGTGCTCGCCGACCTCATCGCCAAAGATCCCGTCTATCTGCAATGGACAGAAGGGTAGGGGGGTGATGCCGGACGTTTGGCTTGAAGCTCCCGAGCTATCTGATGAATGCTTGCACAACCGAACTATCCCACGCATACTCCGCAAGCCATGAAGTCTTGTGCCATTTTTCTCACCCTAGCAACCCTCACACCATTCATTCTCAACCTTTCAGCCGGAACCTTATCCGTTGCCGACCTCGGGCTCAAACCCGATAGTGATCAGAATGCAACCCCCATCGTTCGTAAGGCGCTAGAACAACTCAAAGCCGATGGCGGCGGCACGTTGGTCTTCCCCAAAGGCACCTACCACTTTCAAAAAGAAGGCACTCTGCTCACCAAGGATGGTCCCTACGTCTCCAATAATCAAGACGACTTTCCGAAATGGACCGCGATGCCCATCCTTGAGATGAAAAACATCACCATCGATGGCTCGGGATCGCTCTTTCTGATGCACCACCGGATGATTGTCTTTCACATTGGTAAATCGCAAAATATCACCCTCAAAAACTTGGCATTCGACTTCGTCAGTCCGATCCACACAGACTCAACCCTCACCGCAATCGACGCCAAGACATTCACGCTTAGGTTTACTCCGGGAACCACCTACAAAATCGACGATCAAGGAAAATTTCAATTTCTGATCGACGGTCAACTTCAAAGCGACACGACCGGGTATACGTTTGAGGGAAAAACCGGACGAACAAAGTACCGCAAATTCGGGTTCCCCTTCAAACTCTACAAATCCAAGGCCGTGGAAATCCAACCTAACGTGGTGCAGTTTGAAGGTAAGGTCAAAGCCCCCTACCTCGTAGGCGACCGCATCACCCATCGCCACAATAACCGGAACCACGTTGGTGTTTTTATCGAAGAAAGCACTAACACCAAACTCAATCATATCACGATCCACCATGCCTGTGGGATGGGTGTGTTGGGACAAAGGAGCACCAACATCACCCTCGACCACTTTCGTATGGCACCACGCAAAGGCACGGGGCGTATTTCCACTGCCATGGCGGATGCTACCCACTTTTCAGGATGCCGAGGGCTGATCAAGGTAACGAACAGCCACTTTCAAGGCATGATGGACGATGCCATCAACGTGCACGGCACCAGCCTGAGAATCATTCAAATTGACAAAGAAAATAACCGCCTCGTCACGCGGTTTATGCACGGCCAATCGAAAGGATTTACCATTGCATCACCCGGAGATGAAATCCGCCTGATCAACAATCTCACACTGCTCCCCGTCGGCAAGGGGTTCTACACCGTCAAATCGACCAAAGTGCTCGACACTCGAAAAGTAGAAATCACCTTTGATACGCCTCTACCCGCTGAGTTGAAAGTGAAACACGCTATCGAAAATATCACCTACACCCCCGAGATCATCTTCTCAGGCAACACCGTAAAAAATAACCGCGCCCGAGGCATGCTTTTTAACACACCCCGCAAATGCCTAGTGGAAAACAACCTCGTCCGCACCTCCGGCAGTGCTGTCCTGGTGGCAGGCGATGCCAATGGATGGTTTGAGTCCGGGGGTGTTGGTGAGTTTGGCCCCACCATCATCCGCAACAACACATTCGATAACTGCTTGACCAACATGTTTCAGTTCTGCCGGGCCATCATCAGCATCGACCCTGTGATCAAAGAGCTTAAGACGGGGCAATCCTATCATCGCGACATACGCATCGAAAATAACCATTTTAAAATTTTCGACGCCCCCTTAGTTTTTGCCCGCTCAGTCGACGGCCTCAGCATTACTGGTAACACCTTCGAGCGCAGCCATACGTTCCAACCATGGCACCCGAATAAAAGGGCATTTTTTTTCGAAGGATGTCAAAATGTCAGCCTTGAAAATAACCAAACTAAAGGCGAGCTTCTATCCACCACGATCGAACTCAAAAAAATGGACTCGGATCAACTCAAACTCGGTAGTCATTCACCCTTCGAAATCAAGTAATGGGATCATCCCACCACCATGCGCAACAACACCGCCACCACAACATCAAACGGAACTTTCCCTGGTTCTTGAAGACGCCTGATTGAATCGGTAAATCTCCGTAAACAATCGTTACCCAAAAAAGGTCTTGGCATAGCGAGTGGTGGAGCTACGTTCAAATTTAATGAATTGAGGCATGGTTTTTTTGTGAATCGTTCATTTACGTGAAGCTTCCCTCAGTTTTACGATAATCGAGCTGTCCAGAGTTTTCATTCACCATTCAAAATTCACTATTCTCAATTCA
>CAYNNY010000062.1:2242-14834 GCA_964398555.1 uncultured Verrucomicrobiales bacterium | reverse complement strand
TTGTGAACCACGGATGGACACAGATGCACACGGATGGTTGAGGGATGGTTGAGGGCTGGTTGAGGGATGGTGTTTTTTTCGTAAGGAAGTATCCGTGTCTATTAGTGTTCATCTGTGGTTTATTCTCTGCTGAACTAGATGTATATTTTTTTTGGGGGGGGTGTCGAGTGGAATCCTTTATTCCATGAGGGGGGGGGGACGTAGTAAATAAAAACGACGAATGCTGTGTAAGCATTCGCCGTGATATAAGGAAATGTGTTCTGAATAGGTTTTTAGCCGATCAGGTTGATGATCGGTTGTGGGTAGATGCCGAAGATGAGGATGGCTAGTGTGAGCAGAATGAGCACGGCTTTGGTGATGGTGGGCACGGCGATGGCTTGGGTGCTGCGTGGGGCATTCCAATACATCGCTTTGATCACTTTGAGGTAGTAGTAGAAGCCTGCGGCGACGGAGATGAAGCCGATGATGATGACTGGCCAGGCAATATGGATTACTCCAAGCGTGTCGGTGGCTCCTAGAGCGGCTTTGAAGATGAAGAATTTTCCCCAGAACCCCGCTGTCAGGGGAATGCCGGCGAGGGATGCCATGGCGATGGTGAGGGCTGCAGCGAGAAGTGGGTTGCGCTGACCGAGTCCATCGAAGGCATCGATGTTATCGCTTTCTTCCTGAATTCTTATGAGGGCGAGCACGAAGAATGCCGAGAAGGTCATGAGAAGATACGTGCCGAGGTAGAAGGAGACGGATGTGATATCGAGGTAGGCGATACCGAGGATGAGGAAGCCTGCGTGAGCGATGGAGGAGTAAGCGAGGAGTCGTTTGAAGTTGCTTTGTTTGATGGCCGCGAAGTTTCCGTAAACGAGGGTGGCGCCGGACATCACGAGGAGGATGAGAAGCACTTGGTCATGAGTCGGTGCGGTGGGCGCAAGAAAGGGTGAGAGGATTTTCCACATCACGATGAATCCGGCTGCTTTGGAGGCAACGGAGAGGTAGGCAGTGATGGGGGTCGGAGCGCCTTGGTAGACATCGGGGATCCAGAGCTGCATGGGAGCGGCGCCGATTTTAAAGCCGAGCGCGATGATCATCAAAGCGAGGCCGAAGAGTAGGAAGGGGAGGTTGAGGTTTTCAGCTTGCAGTGCTTCGGGGAATAGGCTGAGATCGGTGGTGGCGAGGGAGCCGTAGATCCAGGCGATTCCGTAAACGAGAAAGCCGGTGGAGAGGCCTCCGAGAATGAGGTATTTGACACCCGCTTCCAGTGAGCCGACGTTGCGGCGCATGAAGGCGACCATGACGTAGAAGGTGATGGTGACGAGCTCGAGGGCAACAAAGATGGAGATGAGATCGGTGGCGGAGGCCATCCACATGAGCCCGGCACAGGCAAAGATAGGGAGGCAGTAGAATTCACCGGTGTTGGATTCGCTGGAGTCTCCGGAGGTGAACTGGGAAAGGATTTTTCGAAAATCGACGGCCATGAGTAGCACGAGGATGGTGCTGACGAGGGCGATGATTTTGTAGAATCGGGCCAGTGAGTCGTAGGCGTAAAAGCGCGACATCCAGTCGGGTGCCGAGGCTCCGATGGGTGCGGTGAACTGAAGGGCTAAAATGACGGTGAGACCTGCGGCGGCGATGAGGCCGAGACGGGATTTTTTGACGTCGGTGAATGCCTCGAACATGAGGAGGAACACGCCAAAGGCGACGGTGATAAATTCAATGAGATGCGGTTGCATGGTGGATGAAGTTTGTGAGTTTGTCAGTGTGAGAGTTTGTTAGTTTGCCTGATTGTCAGCTGAAACACTGGCAAAGTGAAAAACTATCAAACTTTTTCTCATTTGAGGAAGTTCAGGATGATCGCTGGGTAGATGCCTACGATGAGGAGGACGGCTCCGAGCATGTAGGCTGGGATTTTTTCGCAGAGGGTGAGGTCGGTGGCGGAGTCGGTGGATTTGACGAGTGGTCCTTGGAAGGTGTTGCGGTAGGCGCGGAGCATGTAAACGGCCGAGATGACCACTCCCCAGAGGGCGACGATGGTAGTGCGCTGGACGATGCCGAGTGGGGTGCCAGCTTTCCAGTCGGCAAAACCAGCGAGGAAGATCATGATTTCACCGGAGAAGTTGGCGAGTCCGGGCAGACCAATCGAGGCCATTCCGGCAAGACCGAAGATGAAGGCGAGCGCGGGCGCTGTTTTTGCCAGTCCTCCGAGTTGGGAGATTTCCAGGGTGCCAGTTTTTTCTTCGATCGCCGAGCTGAGTGAAAAGAGGAGGGCGATGGAGATGCCGTGGGCGAACATGAGGAGGATAGCTGCGGGTTCGGCAATATCATTGTGGCCATTGGCAGCTAAGGCGGCGATGGCGAGGAAGATGTAGCCCATGTGCATCACGGAGGAGTTACCGAGCATGAGATCGAGTCGTTTCTGGTTGATGGTGACTAGGCCGACCCAGATGATGTTTCCGAGGAGGAGGACACAGAGAAGGGGGAGCCAGTGGGCCATGCCGAGGGGGGCGATTTTCATCCCGATGACGAGTAGCCCGTAGAGGCCGAACTTTTTAAGCACTCCGGCGTGGAGCATGGCGACGGGTGCGGGGGCACTGGCGTAGGCGGGAGCGGCCCATGAGTGAAGGGGGAAGAGGGAAATCAGGGTGCCGAATCCGATGATGAATAGGAGGGCGACGGTGTTTTGCACATCGGCTGGGATTAGGTCGGGCTTCATATCGGCGAAGGCAAAGCTGCCGAGGTGGCTTGTTGCGATGAGAAGACCGGCAAGGAGAACGATGGAGCCAAAGGCGAGGTAGATGGTGATTTTCCAAGCCGCTGCTTTGCGCTCACCTCGACCGAGGATACCAATCATCAGGAAGGTGGGGATGAGTGCCATCTCGTGGAAGGCGTAGAAGAAAAAGAGGTCGGTGGAGAGGAAGGCTCCGATGGCTCCGGTGGCAATCAGGAGGGTGCTGGAATACCAAAGTTTTTCACGACCTTCCGGGCATTTACCTGAGTAAACGGCGGCGAGGGTAATCAGGACGCTGAGCAGCAGCATCACGGCTGATGCGCCGGAGTAAAATCCGAGAGAGAGGTTGATGTTCGGATTTTCCAGAACTTGGAACCCTGTGTTCCAGCATGGGCAGGTGAAGGACACCAGTGGGTAGGCGGCTGCGAGGATATTAGCGAGTGCGGCACCTAGGGCCGTCTTTCGGGCTGGGGCACCCAAGAGAATGGCGACCGCAGCAGCGAGTGGGATGAGGATAAGGGCAAATAACATGTTATTTGAGTAGTTAGTAGAGAGTAGAGAGTAGAGAGTAGAGAGGGTGGTGAGGAGACCTTATGAGGTGTGTTTGGCTCGAATGGATTTGATGAGTCCTCCGATGATTCTTTTGACTTCGGCGGAGAGTTCTTGAAGTTCTTGGGTTTGCGCGTAGTTGAGTTCTTGGGAGAGGCGAAGTTGATAACGGACTTCTTCAGTTGAGGCTTCTGCGATGTTGTAAAATCTAATTTTATCGGCAGAGCCATGTCGGGTAAATCCTTCAGCAATATTGGATGGAATGGACACTGCCGCACGGCGTAATTGTGAGGTGAGCCCGTAGAGTTCGTTTTTTGGAAATGATTGGGTTGTGGAATAGACACGAAGAACCAAAGCATGAGCTTTTTGCCACGCTGTTAAGTCTTCGAATGTTCGGATTGTGTTCATTATAGTGCTATCTACTCGCTACTACCTACTCTCTACTGTTTAGCGTTAAGCAAACACAGTGAAGTAAATGACAAGCAATACTCCCACGGCCATGAGGGCGGCGTAGTTATTGAGGCTGCCGTTTTGGGCGTAGCGGCGGAAGAGGTTTCCTGTTCCGGCGACACAGCGGGAGAGGCCACCGACGAGTAAGCCGTCGATTACGAATTCATCAACAAAGTGGATGATCATGGCGACGCAGTCCTGACCCACCTTGACGATGGTGGCGTAGAGTTCATCGATGTAGAACTTGTTTTCAAACAGTGGGATGTTGATGGGATCTTTGTCTTTGCCGAAGTAGAGGATGAAGGCGGTGACGGCACCGAAGGCGAGGGCACCGAGAGAGCAGTAAAGTTCAATGCCACCGTGTGGGATGGCGGCAAAGTGCATATTCCATTCGTTGGCGACGGGGAAGATCTTGACGATGAACGGTGATGCGACTGCCATGATGGCAAGCGCGATCAGCGGCAAGGTCATCAGTAACGGAGCTTCTTTGGCTTCTTCTGCACCATGGCCGCGTGGCTTGCCAAGGAAGGCGATGAAGAAGAGGCGCAGCATGTAGAAGGTGGTGAGTGCGGCCACACCCACGGCGATCCAGAAAAATGGGGTGTCTTTGGCGGCTGAGAGGATTCCTTCTTTCGAATAAAACCCAGAGGTGAAGGGCACGGCGGTGAGGGCGGCTGTGCCGATTAGGAAGGTGATCGCGGTAATCGGCATCTTTTTAAGCAATCCTCCCATTTTCCAGATGTCCTGCTCGTGGTGGCAGGAGTAGATGACGGCACCGGAGCCGAGGAAGAGAAGCGCTTTGAACCATGCGTGGGTGAAGAGGTGGAACATACCAGCCTCTGGTGCGAGCAGGCCAATGGCCATGACCATGTAGCCGAGCTGGGAAAGGGTGGAGTAAGCGAGGATCTTTTTGATGTCGTTCTGCTGTGTGGCCATCAGTGCGGCGAGTAGGGCGGTGAGGCCGCCGACCCATGAGATGGTTTCAGCCGACCACGCGGGGATGGCATCGAGCCCGACGGAGAGGAATAGGCGAGCCATCATGTAGACACCTGCGGCGACCATGGTGGCGGCGTGGATGAGTGCGGAGACGGGAGTGGGGCCTTCCATCGCATCGGGAAGCCAGACGTGGAGCGGGAGCTGAGCGGATTTTCCGATGGCTCCACAGAAGATCAGGAGGATGATCGAGCCAGCCAGACAAGGAGTGAGTAGGCTGAGTTTTCCGCCATCCATCTCGGAGAAGATCACGGTGCCGGTGGCGCTCCAGAGCATGAGGATGCCGATCATGAAGCCGAAGTCGCCGATGCGGTTGGTGAGGAAGGCTTTTTTCGCAGCGTCAGCGGCAGTGTCTTTTTGATACCAGTGGCCGATGAGTAGGTAAGAGCTGAGTCCTACGAGCTCCCAGAAGACAAACATCATGATGAAGTTGGACGCTAGCACGATACCTGTCATGGAAAACATGAAGATGGCAAGTCCGGCGAAGTAACGTGCTTTGGCATCGTCGTCTTTCATGTAGGCCAGCGAGAACAGGTGCACGAGCATACCGATGCCTGTCACGACAATCATCATGCCGGTGGAGAGCTGATCGAGCTGGTAGCCGATTTTAAGGTCGAGTGAGCCCACGGTGATCCAGCTGAACGATGCCGAGTCTGTTTTTCCAAGCAGGAGCAGAGCGATGGCAAACGTGATGATGACAGATGCGGTGGAAAGGTAGGACGACGCGGTAGCGCTACGTTTCAGACCAAGCTGAATGACGGTCGCGGCTGCGAGTGGGAGGATGAAGAGGAGCCAGGGTAGGTTCATGATAGGTTCAAGTGAGATGAATTTAAGACAGGGAATTGGAGTTTTTTTGCGGGGGCCGCGGAGGTTGTTGGCTTGGGATGATGCCTGCGGCGCTAGACAGAATTAACAGAATTTAACAAGAATTTTTCTTGGGATGATTATTCAATTTGAGGAACTACGGAAGACACGGAAGTTTTTATATGGAATGTGGGCATTCTTGCCTGCGGCTTCCTGTTGTGCAGAGAATCTTGTTTTGGAGTTTAGAGCTTTGAATTTAGAGTTTTGAAAGGGCTTAGCCCTTTAGGGTGGTTAGCTCGTCTGTGTTGATGGTCTGGCGGGCTCGGTAAAGGGAAACGATGATGGCGAGGCCGACGGCGACTTCGGCAGCGGCGACGGTGATGACAAAGAAGACGAGCATTTGCCCATCGTAGTCGGGGAGGCCATCCACGGTGTTGAAGCGGGTGAAGGCGACGAGCGTCAGGGACGCAGCGGCGAGCATCAGCTCAAGGCACATGAAGATGACGATGATATTACGGCGGATAATCACTCCGCTGAGGCCGACGGCAAAAAGCAGACCGGAGATAAAGAGGTATTCGTTGAGGCTAGGCATGATACTAGGGAATTGTTATTCGTTATCAGTTAATAAGGATGATCTTCAGTTCTGGGGAGAGCTGATGGGTTAGGGTTTCAGTATTTGAAGCGTAAGGTCTGAAAGGTGTCTGTAGTGTTTTGCGTTAGCCGTTGCGAGGGGTAGTTGATGTTCACAGGCTGTGGCTGCAATAAGGGCATCGGCGGAGCGCATGGAGTGGCTGAGAGCAAATTGTTCTACATAAATAGCAGCACGGTGCCCAATGTTTTGCGTCAGAGGCAAGGTTTGGAAGTTGAGACTTTTGAGAAAGGATTGGTTGAGTTGTAATTGTTTTTTGTCTTTGGCTCCTTCGATGAATTCCATGTAGGTGATCAGAGAAATGAAGCGTTCACTTGTGAGGTTAATAAGTTTGGCCGCTTTTAGGTTTCCTCGTTGTGCCCAAATAAAAATATCGGTATCAAAGAGCATGCTGACGTGGTTTCCTGAGTTGATTGATGATTTCTTCTACTGGAGTTTCTTCATCTGAGGCACTTCCAAAAAAGGGATGGTCCTGTACTTTAAGGTGTGTTTTTGAATGAACAGGGATAATGGTTCCTTTAATTGCCCCTCTATGAGAGATCGTGACCGACTCATTCCTTTCAAGTGCCTTGAGGACATTATTCATCTTATATCTGAGGTCGACGACGGTTGCGTTCATGTATAGTAGTATTATGCAGTTGGGCGAGTTTGTCAATGCGATGCTTCGCGGCGTTTATTTGGATGATTTCTTCGAAAGGGTGACGCAGCCGATGGTGGCGGAGAGGAGGAGCACGGCGATGACTTGGAGGGGGAAGTTATACTCGGTGTAGAGTTTACGTCCGATGAGGTGGATATCGGGAAGGCGGTTCGACTCCATTTTTTTGCGGATGATGCTGTCCTCCTTGTAGTTTCCTGCGGTGAGTGCTTGTTTGAAATCGAGCTCTGGGGCGGTGGGGGAGTTTTGATGGGTGGAAAGCACACCGGCGAGCTGGATCAAGAAAATCACGGGAAGAATGACACCTACCAGTAAGGCGCTGCCTTTGTGGTGAATTTTTTCTTCTTTTTGAAGGTCCAGAAGCATGATGATAAAGATGAAGAGCACCATGATGGCTCCGGCGTAGACGAGGATCTGGAGAATTCCCACGAAGTAGGCATTCAGGCCTGTGAAGATGCCGGCGAGTCCGATGAAGCTCAGCACCATGGCGAGAGCGCTGGAGACGGGATTGCGCATCAGCACAACCATGAGGCCGCCCGCGATCATCATGGCGGCGAAGAGGTAGAAAATGGGAGAGATCATATGATTTGAGAGAAATTACGGGATTGAGTGGGGGTTGGACAGAATATGGAGTGGAGGCTTGCAGTCTCCGACTGGATAATGTGCGTCGTGCTGAGTGAGTTCAGATCTTAGTGTTTGTTTGCTTTGGTGGATGCCTGCGGCGCTAGACAGAATTAACAGAATTTTCAGAATTACTTGGGATGGTGGCTTTGGATGATGCCTGCGGCGCTGACCGCGAAAGGGAGCTAAATGCGCGAAGTTGATATGGCTTTGGTTGATGCTTCGTTTTTAACCACGGATCTTACGAATCTTACTGATCTTTTTGCTTGGGTTGATGATTCAATTTTCGAATCACGGATGTCACGGAAGGTTGATGTGGCTTTGGTTGATGCTTCGTTTTTAACCACGGATCTTACGAATCTTACTGATCTTTTTGCTTGGGTTGATGATTCAATTTTTGAATCACGGATGTCACGGAAGGTTGATATGGCTTTGGTTGATGCTTCGTTTTTAACCACGGATCTTACGAATCTTACTGATCTTTTTGCTTGGGTTGATGATTCAATTTTTGAATCACGGATGACACGGAAGGTTGATGTGGGTTTTGTTGATCCTATGAATACAGTGGATGTGCTTTGGAGTTTAGAACTTAGAAGTTTAGAACTTTATTACTTCAGCTGGTTCCATTTATTGACGAGTCCTTCGCGGATTCCGCCGATTTCGTAGAGTTTGTCTTTGTCGTGCACGAGGTCTTCGCGGGAGGTGCCGATGACGAGGTAGTCTTTGCGCAGGAAGATCGCTTGCTCGGGGCAAACTTCTTCGCACATGCCGCAGTAGATGCAGCGGGTCATATCGATCTCAAACTCCTTGGGGCGTTTCTCTACTTTTGCCCATGGGTCGTCGGATTCGATTTCGCCGGGAACGATCATGATCGCTTTGGGCGGGCAGATGAATTCGCAGAGCTGACAGGAGACGCAACGCTCGCGGTTTTGTTCGTCGGTGACCAGGGTGGGGGCTCCTCGGTAGTATTCCGGAAGTTCATCATCCCAGCGTTCTTCAGGATACTGCATCGTCACTCCGTGACCATTTTTATGGAAGTTCTCGGCGCCGTAGGTGGTGCCGCGCAGGGTGCGCCAGGCGTGGCCCGCTGTGATCCATAACCCTTTGAAGACAGCGGGGAGATAGAGTTTTTCCAGAAGGGTCAGCTTCGGGCGTTTGATTTTGATGATGGCCATTTTTTTGGAAAAAGTAGTGAGTAGGTAGTAGTAAGTAGGGAGGGTGTGAGCCGTTTAAGTGGAGAGTCGTTGGGCTAACTTCTCTCTACTGGATACTCTCTACTTTGAAAAATACATGATGATGCCTGCGGTGATAAAGATGTTGACGAGGGCGAGTTCGAAAAAGACGACCCAGCCGAGTTTCATGAGTTGGTCGTAGCGGAAACGTGGAACCGTCCAGCGCACCCAGATGAAGAAGATGATGAAGGCGATGACTTTGGCGAGGAAGATGAGGATGTGGATCAGTCCACCGAAGTTCCAGCTTGAGATGATGGAGTCGAGTCCAAATCCCGCGGACCATCCCCCAAAGAAGAGGGTGACGATCACGGCGGAGCCAACGACCATGGCGGCGTATTCTCCGAGGAAGAAGAGGGCGAACTTCATCGAGGAATACTCGGTGTGGTAGCCGCCGACAAGTTCCGTCTCGCACTCGGGAAGGTCAAAGGGCATGCGGTTGGTTTCTGCAAAAATGGAGGTGGTGAAGATGACAAATGAGATGAGGAGTGGGATCATCAGTACCCAGCGTTCGGGGGAGAGACCTTCGCCCCAAAGTGGGAGGAGGAGCCATCCGTTGTTGGCTTGATCGAGCACGATTTCGGACAGGTTAAGCTGTCCGTAAACCATGAGCACGGGGATGACGGAGAGGCCGAGCGCGATTTCGTAGGAAATCATTTGGGCGCATGAGCGCACGCCGCCGAGGAAGGAGTATTTATTATTGGATGCCCATCCGGCGAAGGTGATGCCGTAAACACTGAGCGAGGCGATGGCGAAGACAAAGAGCGGTCCGGCATCGATATCCGCAATGACGAGTGGAATTTTTTCTCCGAAGATCGTGATGCTGCTGCCGAATGGGAGGATGCAGACGCAGAGGAAAGCGGGGGCCGCTGTGAGGGCTGGGGCTATCCAGAAGAAAAACTTACGCACGTGACCTGGGACAAAGTCTTCTTTGAGGAAGGCTTTAAACCCATCTGCGAGAGGCTGGAGTAAGCCGAAAAAGTGGAGGTCTTTTTTAAAGCCAAAGAGGGTCAGTGGGATACCTGTTCGGTTCGGTCCGATCCGGTCTTGGATGATCGAGGAGACACGCCGCTCGGCATAGGTCGAGTAGGCAATGATGGGTAAAATGAGCACGAAGGTGAAAATGAAAATTTTCACTGCGGTGCTGAGGATGAGGATGAGAAGTGGGTCCATTTTTTTTAGACAGAATTAACAGAATTAACAGAATTGGGTTGCTAATTCAACTTTGGAGGTTTGGGGCGGGTAGTTGAGATTTGTATTCTCGATGTTTCTTTTTAAATTGAAGGCTGGAGGCTCCAAAATTAAGGAGGAGACCTTGATCTAGACCGGTGGCTGTAAGGTAATTGACGATTTGAACTTCGTGGGCAGGAATAAGGTTTTGGACAGCTTTTAGCTCAATGATGAGCTTGTTTTCTACGACGAGATCAGCTGAAAACTGACCAACAATCATATTTTTATATCGAACTGTGAGTTTTTGTTCCGCATCTACAGACAGTTGCTGAAGTTTGAGCTCATGAATGAGAGCGTTTTGGTAGACAGATTCACAAAATCCAGCACCTAGCTCACGATGTATAGCCATCGCACAGCCAATGATTTGGCCTGCTAGGTCATACTTTGTATCGTGATTTATCATGCTTCGAAAAAATTCTGTTAATTCTGTCTAGCGCCGCAGGCATCAACCTACGATTTCTCCGTTGGTGCGGCGGAGGTTTTCGCGTTCGACGAGTGGGATGGTGTGGGTGGTTTCGGTGATGACTTGTCCTTGGTCGGGCAGGGTGGAGAGTTTGAGGCCTGCGAAGGGGTCGATGCTGCTGGCGATGATGTCGAAGAGGGCATCAATGCTGGCGGGGCCTTCCTCGGGGGCTTCGCCGCTGATGGCGAGAATGAGGTCGGTGATGATTTCCCAGTCAGTGCGGGCGTCTCCGGGGGGGATGCAGGCGGCGTTGAGCTTTTGCAAGCGACCGGTGATATTGACCATGCTGCCACGTTTTTCCGCAGGTCCGGCGCCGGCGAGCACGATGTCTGCGGCTTGGGCTGTGGGGCTTGTTTTGTGGTCGATGGAAATGAGTAGCTCGAGAGCGTTGAGGTCGTCGGTGGTGAAACCGGCGGCTTCGAGGAGGTTTTCGGAGGCGACGATGACCGCTTTGATCTGACCTGCACGGATGCCGTCTTTGATCGCTGCTAGTGGAGCGGCTGGGGTGTCGTTTTCCAGAACCAGCTGCGCTCCCGTGGTGTTCGGGTTGCGATCGGCTGAGATGAGCATGTCGTCAGAGTCTTCCGTGCGCGCTACGATGCTGAGGTGGGTTGTTTCCAGTTCAGCGGCGAGGGTGCGCATCATGAAGAGTTCCTCGTTGGTCTGGCGACCTGAGGCGATGACGGCGATTTCGTTGGCTTCAAATTGTTTGATTGCGTCTGCTGCGGAGCTGATCGCTTGATTCCAGCAGGTCTCTTCGTGGACTCCATCAGCTTTGATGAGCGAGGCGGTGAGGCGGTTGTCATCGGTAGGGCAGGTGTAGGCGAGTCGGTGACTATCCGGCATCCAGCAGGAGTTGACGTCGTCGTTCTGACGTGGGGTGATGCGGAAGATTTTATTGCCACGGGTCCAGATGGTGATGTTGGATGCGGTGCCGCAGTGGGTATCAATGCTGGGAGTTTCCTTGAGGAACCAGGTGCGCATTTTGAAGCGGAAGTCGGTGCTGGTAAGTGCGCCGACTGGGCAGATGTCCACGGTGTTGAGTCCGTAGTTGTTGGTGAGTTCGCGACCGGGGAAGATGCCGACGGTGGTGTGGGTGCCACGTTGGGAAAATCCGAGCACTGGCTCGTGGGCCACTTCATCCATGAAGCGGATGCAGCGTGAACACATGATGCAGCGTTCGTCATCGAGTCTGATCCGTGGTCCAATTTTGACATTTTTAGGTTTTTTCACCTTGTCCTCTTTGAACCGGGACTCGCCATTGCCGTGTTCGACGGAAAACTCCTGAAGTCGGCACTCGCCGGCTTTGTCGCAGATGGGGCAGTCGAGCGGGTGGTTAATGAGGAGGAACTCAAGCACGCTGGCGCGCGATTTTTTAATGGCGTCCGTGTTGGTGCGGATGCCCATGTTCTCGGCCACGGTGTTGGCGCAAGCGATGACGGCGCGCGGCATCCAGCCAATTTCCTGATAGCCATCTTCACAATAAACTGGGCTGGCTCCAGGGGCGAGGCGAGGAGGCATTCCCATTTGCACCATACACATCCGGCAGTTTCCCGGGGAGGAAAGCTTCGGGTGGTAGCAGTAGTGGGGGACTTCCTTTTCGGCCATTTTACAGGCCTCGATCATCCGAGTGCCACGAGGAACCATGATCCAGTGCCCATCGATCTGGACGTTAACCATGCCTTGGGCGTCAGCGATGTGTTTAGGGCGTTGAGGTGTTTGAGTTGTCATTTCAGTAGCGAGTAGCGGGTAGCTAGTAGCGAGTAGGAAGTTAGCGCCCTGACGGGCGGATGGAATTGATGAAGGCTGCGAGCAGCCGTTGAGTTTCTGAAGCGAGAGTTCTCGCGGTTGTGGTGTTTGAGTATTGAAGCTCTTGCGCGAGGTAGAGTTGGTAGTCAGCCTCTTTGAGTGATGCTTCAGCGATGTTATAAAACTTAATTTTATCTTTGTCGCCCCAGCGGCTGAAGCCTTCTACAATATTAGATGGGACGGAAACCGCTGCTCGTCGAAGTTGAGATGTGAGTCCAAAGAGTTCATCTTTTGGAAAACTTTTCGTCACAGCATAAACCTCCATGACAAAGGCGTGAGCCCGTTGCCAAACGATTAAATCTTGATATGTCTTTGCTGGTTCCATTGTAATGCTCGCTACTAGCTACCTGCTACTCGCTACTTAAAAGGTTAAGCTGGGCTTTGGCTTCTTTGGAAAGGTATTCGTTGTGTTCTGAGGTCT
>CAYNNY010000062.1:0-2142 GCA_964398555.1 uncultured Verrucomicrobiales bacterium | reverse complement strand
AGGTTAAGCTGGGCTTTGGCTTCTTTGGAAAGGTATTCGTTGTGTTCTGAGGTCTCGGCGGTGAGCTCGTCTCGGAATTTGGAGATCATGGCCTCGACGGGCCAGGATGAGGCTTCGCCAAAGGCACAGACGGTTTTGCCGTCGATCTGGTAGGCGACTTCTTCGAGCGTCGTGATGTCCTCTGGGGTGGCTTCGCCGTTGACGATGCGGTCGGAGATTTTTTTCATCCACATCGAGCCTTCGCGGCAAGGGGTGCACTGCCCGCAGGATTCTTGGGCGTAGAAGTGGTTGAGGTTATTGAGGACCCAGGAGATTTTTCGGGAGTCGTCCATGACGATGACTCCGCCGGAGCCGGCCATCGATCCGCACTGGGCGATGGTGTCGAAATCCATGGGGATGTCCCAGAAGGTGATCTCTTTTTGGTCGTCGCCTTGGCCGATTTTGAATGTTTCGTCGCAGCGAAGGATCTTTGCGGATGATCCTCCGGGGATGACCGCTTTGAAGGTGCGTCCGTCTTTGGGACCGCCGCAAACGTCGTTGAGAAGTTCACCCATGGTGATTTTTCCGACCTGCACTTCGTAGTAGCCTGGATTTTTGATATCACCTGAGACGCAGAGGATGCGGGTGCCTGTGTTGCGGGGCACGCCGAGTTTGGCATATTCATCGCCACCCATCTCGATGATGTGTTTGACGTGGCAGAGCGACTCGACGTTGTTGACGATGGTCGGAGCCATATAAAGGCCGAGCGCGGCGGGGAAATACGGGGGCTTGATGCGTGGGTAGGGACGTTTGCCTTCGAGCGACTCGATGAGGCCGGTTTCTTCACCACAAATATAGGCGGCGGCTCCACGGTGGACGTAGATTTCAAGATCGAAGCCAGATCCGAGGATGTCTTTGCCGAGAAAGTTTTTTGCACGAGCCTCCTCGATGGCCTTTTCCATGAGGATGGCGGCCTCGGGGAATTCTTCACGCATGTAGATATACGCGATGTGCGCTCCGACGGCGAAGCTGGAGATGACCATACCTTCAAGAAGTTGATGGGGGTCTTGGTGAACGATGTAACGGTCTTTGAATGTGCCGGGCTCTGACTCATCGCAGTTGCAAATCAGGTAAACGGGTTTGGTGTTGTTGGGTGGAATAAACCCCCATTTGACACCCGTGGGGAAGCCGGCACCGCCACGGCCTCGCAGACCAGCGGTTTTGACTTCGTTGGTGATGGCCTGTGGGTCCATTTTGATCGCTTTTTTCAGCTGATCATAGCCGCCGTCCTTGATGGCGCACTCGATGGAGGGATCCCAGCCTTTGCGGTCGATATTCCTAAAAATAAGACGGTGTTCGCAAGGATGTGGTTCTTTGCCGGGGAGATATTCGATGGTGGACATGGTGGACGAGTCGCGGAGTTTTCTTGGGTTGCGCCCTGCGGGGCTAGACAGAATTAACAGAATTTTGCAGAATTACCTAGGATGATAGCTAGGGGGGCTGAGCTAGGGCTTGTATTTCTTGATGAGGTTTTCGGCTTGCTCGGGGGCGATGGCTTCGTGGAAGTCATCGTTGACCATGACGACGGGGCCCGTGCCGCAGGAGGCGAGGCACTCGGCAAATTCCACGGACCAGTTTCCGCAGGGGGAAACGGCGACGGGATTGTGGTGAGAGTGAAAGTCTGAGCGGTCGATTCCGGTGAGTGCGCAGATTTTTTCCATCAGCTCGGCAGAGCCCGCCATGGCGCAGGAGAGGGTGCGGCAGACGCGGAAGTGAAACTTTCCGGGCGCGTGCTCGTGGAATCCAGGGTAGAATGACACGACCTCTTGGACTTGCATCGGCTCGAGGTCGAGTTTTTCTGCAACCCAGACGGTGGCTTCCGGGCAGATAAATCCAAATTTATGCTGGACGATGTGCAGCAGAGGCAAAACGGCGGAGCGTTTTTTATCGGCTGGGTAGTGCGTGATCCGCTCATCGGCCTCGGCAATCACCTCAGGTGTCGCTTCGAATGGGGGAAATGGGGAAGTGGTTGTATCCATGTTTTTGGAGTGTAGGAGAATACCAGCGGCGTTAGGCAGAATATGGAGTGGAGACTTGTAGTCTCCGACTGGATCATGTGCGTCGTGCTGGGTTGAAAGTTTAGATCTTGGTGTTTGTTGGCTT
>CAYNNY010000061.1:0-14890 GCA_964398555.1 uncultured Verrucomicrobiales bacterium | reverse complement strand
AGGAGAGGGCGATTTCAAAAAGTGAACGGCATTTGAGGTGGATGGGGTTCCCCCGAACCGAGGTATTCAAATTCCCCGGCTTGGGATATGGCTACGGCACCACCCTCGCAGTTGGCAAAGAGTCTGCCGTCAGTGAGTATAAAGCTTGTTTGAGGGCATCCGGGCAGGGGGTAGAGAAATTGGGTTCTCCACTTTTCTCCCTCGTGAATGATGCGGTGCACATTGCCATAGTCCATCCCCATGTGGGACAAACCGGAAAGGACGATCAGTTCTTTGTTCCATCGGATGATCTGGATATTAAACCCTTTAAAGATCGTTTTTGCTTTTTTGCCCTCTTCAATAATAAAGAGGCCAGATCCCTGCTCACCCCCGTTGATCGTGAGGAGGAGGGTATCAGATTCCTTGATCATGTCTGTGACTCGGGCTCCGTAGTAAACGTGTTTTTTCCAGTGCTCTACGGATTCCGGTGCTCCTTCGGTGAGCGCTTGATAGATTTTTGGGTGATGTGTTTCGAGACTTCTGAACTCGGTTTTCTTTAATTGTAGAGCCTTTGCGAGGGTTTTGTTCTGGGGAAGTGAAAAATACAAGGGGTGCTGTATTTTGTTTTGCTTTCGTTCAGGGGTTTGTCGGGTAAAGCGATCTGTATTTTTCAGAGGAGGGGTTTTCTCATCAAGAAAATTAAATGGGCGGTAGGCAAACTCCAAGCCTTTGGAATTGAAAACGTAGCCGAGATGGCCAGAGTCGGCTTTGGTTTCTTTTTCTCCCGCGATTCGGCGCAGTGCGAATCCCGCAGCGTATCGAACGCGGGGATTCCAATGGTGTTTGTGGCAATGCTCTAGCGAAGGTCGACTGGCTTTTGCTTTGAGCTGTGTGAGCGATAAGGCTGCTGAGCAAGCGATTTGCCAATTCTGATCTTTGAGTAGCGGGTTAACCGCTGAGGAAGCCTTGGCACCACAGGTGTAAAAAACAGAGACGAGTCCGATCAGGAATGAAGTTTCTTTTTCTGAGGATTGCCGAAGCTCTTGCAGCAGCGGGGCGATGGAGCGGGGGGCTATGCGGACGAGCGCATTGTCGATCTGGGCCTGAATTTGGGGGAGCCTCCGAAAGTCTTTGGCGAGGAAGACGGCGGCTTCATCCGTGCCGATGTCGGCAATCGCGTTAGGAAGCCAAGATCGTTTGAGTCGCGCAGCGGCAGCCATGGGCTTGAGGTGTCTGGGTTCAAAAGCATCCTTGTTAAGCTCGGTGAGGCAGTAGGTCACCAATTGATAGGTGTCGGCATCTTTTGTTTTGAGTAGAGCGATGAGAGGGTCAACTGCTGCACCTCCGTGACGTGCAAGCTCTTCGGAGAAATCTTGCTCTTCCTTGTTCATTCCCGTGCCGGACGATGCCACTTGGGGGAGTTTTTCAAGAAGGACTGAGATGGGGGTGAGTGTTCGATGGTTATTAGTTGATTCCTCAGCCCCGCACATAGGAGGGATGAATCCCACGAGGAGGATAATGATGATTTTGTAATGAACTCTCATTATGAAAGGTGGAGGTGTAGCGAAGATGATTGTGGGTGATATCATGGAGGGGGGCAATGATGAATCGGAATGTTCACCGGATTTTTGCGATGGTGCTGGGTGATATCCCGAAGCGGTAGGCGAGGTGTCGCGTGGGGGAGTCATGGTGTCGAATGTCTGGCTTGCAATTTTCTGACATCTGAGACAAAGGTGCGGCATGCATTCATTTCATTACCAGAACGGCTCATTGTATTGCGAGGACGTGGATCTCGGTGCCTTGGCCGATGAGTATGGCACTCCCGCCTATGTTTATAGTGCGGGCACGATCCGTGATCATTACCGTCGGCTAGATCTCGCTTTGGGTGATCTGCATCATGGTATTGAATATGCGGTGAAGGCAAATTCAAACCTTTCGGTGCTGAAGTTACTTGTCGATGAGGGAAGTGGATTTGATATTGTCTCGGGCGGTGAGCTGCGCCGGGTGATTGAGGCGGGCGGTGACGCCGGGAAGTGCACCTTTGCCGGAGTGGGTAAAACGCGCGACGAGATTGAATACGCGCTACGCGAGGAGATTTATTGTTTTAATGCAGAGAGCGAGGAAGAGGTTGTCTTTATTGATCAGGTGGCTGGTGAGATGGGCGTGAAGGCCCCGGTGGCATTCCGGGTGAATCCAAATGTCGATGCGAAGGCGCATAAATATACCTCTACAGGAAAACCTGAAAATAAGTTCGGTGTGGATTATGTCTATATCGAAGACGCCTATGCGCGTGCCGCAGCCCTGCCCAATGTGGCTCTAAAGGGATTGCAGATGCACATTGGCTCACAGCTCACCTCGTTGCAGCCATTTGTGGAGGCTGTTGAAAAAATCACCCCGTTGGCGGTGAAGCTTAAGGATGCCTATGGTATTGAGTTTTTTTCCATCGGAGGAGGCGTGGGGATTGTCTATGATCCGGCTTTAGAATCTGGTAAGCCCGAGTGGTGGGCGGCTCAAGAGGAGGAGTGCAGGCCGTTGACCATCGAGCAGTATGTGGCGGGAGTGATGCCGTTACTGAAAGAGTGCGGGTTGAAGATCATGCTGGAGCCCGGTCGCTACATCGTTGGTAATGCTGGTGTGCTGCTGAGCCGATGCCTCTACGAGAAAAAAGGATCGGTCAAAACGTTCCGCATTGTCGATGCCGGGATGAATGATCTCATTCGCCCAGCTCTTTACGAAGGGCATCACGAGATTGTTCCTGTGCGTGAGCCTTCAGGGGATGCTGAGACGAAGGTGGATGTGGTCGGGCCGATTTGCGAAACGGGAGACTTCTTCTGCCAGAATCGCGAGCTGCCTGATTTTGCGGCGGGCGAGGTGATAGCCTTGCTCAGTGCCGGGGCTTATGGATTTACCATGGCATCGAATTACAACTCACGTGTATTACCTGTGGAAATCCTCGTCGATGGATCAGATTCTCGTGTGGTTCGGCCGAGACAGAAAATCGACGATATTCTGGCTTGTGAAATTGCGGTGCTGTAAACGGCCTGATTTGATTAGCAAAAATTAAGTATCTGGCTCAGAATCGAAAATTGGTAGCGAGTTCGCGAGAAATCGTTAATTCTGGCTTGCCAGATGAGAAAACTCTGCTAAATACCACGTCCCGCGCAGCGCGCAGGATCGTCCAATCGGGCTATCATAGTAGAGGAAATTCTCCGGTATGAGCGCGCTACCAACTACAAATAACAAACTACAATTATAGGATATGGCACGTATATTTGGAATCGAAATTCCCAATGAGAAGCGCATCGAAGCTTCTCTTCCCTACATTTATGGCGTTGGACGTCAAACCTCCAAACGCATCCTCGAACAAGCAGGCGTAAGCCCTGACATTCGGACTGGCGAACTTTCTGAAGATCAGCTTGTGAAAATTGCACAAGTGATTACCTCAGAAGGCATCATCATCGAGGGTGACCTCCGTCGTGAGCAGCAAGCCGCAATGAAGCGTCTTTCTGCTATTAACTGCTATCGCGGTATCCGTCACCGTGTTGGTCTTCCTGTCCGTGGACAGCGCACCAGCACGAACGCTCGCACCCGTAAAGGGAAGAAGCGCACCGTCGGAGCCAAGAAGTAATCCGTTGACTCGTTAATATTTAATCATTTTTTATTATGTCTGAAGAAGAAATCAAAGAGGTCGCGGCTGAAGAGCCAAAGACCGAAACTCCCGTAGAGACTCCTACTGCTGAAAAACCAGCGACTGAGACTCCTGCTACTGAAGCTCCCGCTGAGGAAGCTCCTAAAACTCCTGAGAAAAAGCGCGACATCTTCGCCGAGCTCATCGGAGCTGAGGAAGAAAACGTCCGCATTCACAAAGCCAAGAAGAGCAAAAACGTTATTGTTGGTATCGTGCATGTCACCGCTACATTCAACAACACTCTCGTCAGTGTAACGGATGTTCTTGGTAATGCCATCGGCTGGTCAAGTGCCGGCAAGATGGGATTCAAAGGATCACGTAAGAGCACAGCCTATGCTGCGCAGGTGGTCTCCCAAGATGCTTGCCGCCAAGCCATGAGTCACGGACTCAAGGAAGTAGAAGTTCGCGTCAAGGGACCTGGTTCCGGTCGTGAGTCCGCAGTTCGTGCCGTTCAAGGTCTTGGTCTCCAGATCACTGCCATCAAGGACGTCACTCCAATCCCACATAACGGTTGCCGCCCTAAGAAAGCTCGCCGCGTATAATTTAATTAACCTTTTAACATCTAACTATTTAATTTATTATGGCTCGCTATACTGGCCCCAAAGATAAAATCAGCCGTCGTTTCGGTGTCGCACTTTTCGGACCTTCCAAAGCTCTTGAGCGTCGTGCCTTCCCTCCTGGGCAGCACGGTGTGCGCGCAGGACGTCGCAAGAAGTCTGACTACGCAGTTGCACTCGGAGAGAAGCAGAAGCTTCGTTTCCAATACGGTGTTCTTGAGAAGCAATTCCGTCTTTACTTCGCCGAGGCAACTCGCCGTCGTGGTATCACCGGTGACCTTCTTCTCCAGATCCTCGAACTTCGTCTCGACAACGTTTGCTACCGTATTGGACTTGGCAACACTCGTTCTGGCGCTCGTCAGCTCGTGAACCACGGCCACGTTCAGGTCAATGGTAAGCGTGTGGACATCGCAAGTTACCAATGTAAGCCTGGTGATGTGATCACCATCCAGGACAAGCCAAGCTCACAGCAGCTCGGACTCCGTTACATGGATCTTACCCAAGCCGTTCCACTTAAAGGATGGCTTACACTTGACCGTGCTACCATGACTGGCCGCATTGTTCGCGTTCCTGAGAACGACGACATGGATGCGCAAGTCAACGTTCAGCTTGTGGTCGAACTTTACTCACGTTAATCGAGAGAAAGACAACCCTTTCAAATCGGCTGAGTCACCTAGGTGGTTCAGCCGATTTTTTTTTGTCCGGTTGAAAAATCTTTACATCCATATCAGTCATAGCTTGAGTGGTGTCTCTTAACTCAACGCACCTTATGAACTTTATCAAAAAATCAATCCTGCTCGCCTTTCTCTTTTCGATGGCCTCTATTACTTGTTGTTTTACCAGTTGTGTCACCAAGCAAACCACCACGGTGAATGGTCAATTTGTCGAGGAGAAGTATGTGATCAAGCGGCCCGTTAAGAATTTCATTCAAAACGTGGAGGTGCAGTAGGTGTTGGAGTCAGGAAGTCAGGAAGTTGGGGTCTGGAGTGCTGAGGCTTGACCCAGCTTTGCGGTTGGCGAAGCTTGATTCGCGTGGTGCGGAGCATAGCGGATGCCTTGGGATGCGCTGTTTTTGGTGGTCTGCGTTTTCTAGCGAGGGATTATTTATGAAATGCTGGGCTTTGTGAGAGAGCCCCAAAGCGGTGTCGAGCCACCGCACTCCAAGTGGTGAAGGGTGGAGGGGAGTTTTTTGAACTGTCCGATTGTATCACCTTGGATCTTAACAAGCGCGATGATGAGAGTTTCTATTGCTCGATTTTTACAGCACAGTATTTGTAGTTTGGTTGGCGCGAATAGGGGTCGACTGAGTTATGGGTGAGCTGGTTGGTTTGCTCGTAGTGCATCGGGAGGAAAATCTGACCACTCTGCACGGTCGGCGTGATCCATACGGCTGCGGTGATGCTGCCGCGTCGGGATGTGATGGTGATCTGGTCGTTGGCGCTGATGCCCAGGTTGTTAGCATCCTCAGGGTTGATCTCGGCGTAGATCGATGCGGGGTAGAGTTTACGTAAAACGGCGGATTTGCTGGTGCGGGTTTGGGTATGCCATTGCGCAGGCAGGTGCCTCGCCGACCTTGAGCCGATCGTAACACATGTCGCATTTGCGGACGATGCCGGTTTTCTCATCTTTTTCGTAGGCGAGGGTCGGGCAGACATTCATGCAGGCAGGGTCCTCGCAGTGGTGGCAGGCGGTGCTTCATCAGGGGTTGACAAATTCTACGGCTTTATCGGTGGGGAGACCGACCAGTGGTATTCACTCATCTATGATGGCACCACCCGTGTCACGCCTCCCCACACCAAAGGCTATCATTTCACCGTGGATATGACCAATCAAGCGATCAACTGGGTGAAAGCCCAGCAATCGATGACGCCGGATAAGCCGTTTTTTGTCTATTTTGCCACAGGAACCGTGCACGCTCCGCACCACGTGCCCAAGGAATGGGCGGATAAATACAAAGGTCAATTTGACAAAGGCTGGGATCAGGTTCGGAAAGAAACCACGGCTCGTCAGATTGATATGGGAATGATCCCCAAGGGAACCAAACTGGCACCGCGCCCCAAAGATATCAAAGCTTGGGAAACCTTGCCCGAGCCTAACCGAAAACTCTTTTGCCGTCAGGCCGAAGTCTTTGCTGGATTTATGGAGCAGACCGACCACGAGGTGGGACGTTTTATGAACGCGCTTGAGGATATCGGCGAGATGGATAACACCTTATTCATCTACATTGCTGGAGACAACGGCACCAGTGCCGAAGGCGGATTCGTTGGCATGTATAACGAGATGACCTACTTTAACAGCGTGACTGAAAAAGTGGAGGATCTCATTCCCCTGATCGACAAGTGGGGTGGCCCATACACCTTCCCTCACATGGCCGCCGGATGGGCGGTCGCCTTTGACGCTCCATTCACCTGGACCAAACAAGTGGCATCCGACTTTGGTGGAACCCGCAATGGCATGGTGATTCACTGGCCTAAAGGCATCGGCATCGGTCGTGACGAAACCCGCTTCACAGGAAAAATCAAAAAAATCACGCTCAAGGTGAAGGACGTAAAATAAAGATCTTTTAACTCGGTTCATTTTCAAGACCTTCCCTTTGATCTGAGAGGGAGTTTTTTTGTCTATCTAATAAGTCGAGGGAATAATAATTAGCCTAGGCTAATTATTTGTGTTGACGGCTGTGGTGGGTGGGGGTAATTCGCGGTATGACAAATTATATGGCAGCGACTGCTGGGAGTGTGTTGGGGGTTTCGAGTGTTTTCGGTGGAGCTGAGATTTCACAAGTGAAGCCACTGCGTCCACTGGAGGCCGACCGTCCTGATGCGACGGAGAGTCCTCGTACCGTGGACGCTGGGCATTTTCAGATCGAGTCCAGTGTGGTGGGGTATAGTCGGGATAAAAACGATGGGGTGAAGTTTGAAGGCTGGACATGGGGTGAAACCAATCTGAAGTATGGCTTGAACGATTCTATGGATTTGCAGTTGGTGATTGCGCCTTATGTGCATGAGACGACACGTGAAAATGGTCAGAAGGAGGCGAATGAGGGATTTGGCGATTTGATTTTGCGTCTGAAGTGGAACATGTGGGGGAATGATGAGGGCGAGACCGCTTTTGCGGTTTTCCCTTATGTGAAGATTCCTACTGGCACGGATGTGAGTAATGATAAGTGGGAAGGGGGGATTATTTTTCCATGGGCCATGGATCTTTCTGATGGCGTAGGTATTGGCTTACAGGCTGAGGTTGCCCATGTCTGGGATGAGGATGACCGGGACTACGATCTTGATTTTCTCCACACGGCGGTGGTGGGCTTTGATGTGACTGATCGGATGGGAGTTTAATGATTAATCAATAAGTGATGTCCAGTGAATCTTCTAACTCTGAATCTTCCCGCGCGGTGCCCGCTCTCGAAACCCACGATCTGACGGTGACCTATCACAAGCGCCCCGTGCTTTATGGGGTGGATGTGGCGGTGCCGGAGGGGAGTCTTGTCGGGATTGTCGGACCTAACGGGGCTGGGAAATCCACGTTGATCAAGGCGATCATGGGCGTGGTGCCCTCATCGGGGGGGTGGGTAAAGATTTTTGGCAAGTCGTTGAAGGAGAATCTTCACCGTGTGGGTTATGTGCCACAGCGTGAAAGTGTCGATTGGGATTTTCCGGTGACGGTGATGGATGTGGCTTTGATGGGGACTTACGGTCGGCTTGGCTTGTTTCGTCGGCCGGGGAAGGAGGAGAAGCTCCGCGCTAGTGAAGCGCTGGAAAAGGTGGGGATGTTGCCGTATTCGAATCGGCAGATCGGAAACCTGAGCGGAGGTCAGCAGCAGCGGGTGTTTCTCGCGCGCGCCTTGGCGCAGGATAGCGATTTGTATTTGATGGACGAGCCATTTGTCGGGGTGGATGCCGCGACCGAGGCTGCGATTGTCTCTCTGCTGCACGAGATGCGTGAGCGGGGGAAGACGGTGCTTGTGGTGCATCACGATCTGCAAACGGCGGCGGAGTATTTTGATCGGATTTTGTTGCTGAATATGCGGCTTGTCGCTTTTGGTAAGGTGGAGGAGGTCTTTACGCCCGAACTGCTTCAGAAGACGTATGGCGGCAGGTTGACGCTGCTTAGTGAGGTGGCGGATCGGGCGGCTAAGCTGTCGATGAAGGAGTAGCTGCGAACCTAGAAAATCATGGAAACCATGGATCTTTATTTAGCCATATGGGATGGATTTATTCCTGCGACAGGTGCCGGAAAGGCTTTGATGGCGGCGGTGCTTCTGGGTGCGGGTTGTGGGTTGCTCGGGAGCTTTGTGGTGCTGCGCCGAGTGGCTTTGATGGGGGATGCTATTTCCCATGCGGTGCTGCCTGGAGTGGTGGCCGGGTTGATTTATAGCCCGGATCGGAATCCGATGGTGATTTTTATGTATGCGGTGCTGGCTGGATTGTTAGGTGCCTGTCTTGTGCGTGCGTTGATGGCATCCACCCGTTTGAAATCGGATACGGCTTTGGGTATTGTGCTGGCGACATTTTTTGCCTTCGGGATTGTGTGGCAGTCACGCAACCAGCACGACACGGTAGGGGTGATGAATTTTTTGTTTGGCAATGTGGGATCGATTGATGCCAGTGATCTCAAAATGATGATGGTCTCTACGTCGCTGCTGGTGGTGGTGGTGTTTTTGTTGAAGCGGCCCTTACTGGTGGTGAGCTTTGATGAAGGATTCAGCCGCGGGCTTGGTTATCCGGTGAAGGTTCTCAATGGCGTGTTTTACTTTTTGCTGACCTTTTCCGTCGTGGTTTCCTTGCAGGCTGTGGGTGTGGTTTTGGTGTCGGCGATGTTGATCACTCCGGCGGCAGCGGCATATTTACTGACGGATCGATTTGACAAAATGTTGCTGCTATCGATGGCTTTTGGGGTGTTGTCCGGTGTGGTGGGGGCGGTGATTTCGGCTCGGGTGAATGGCATCCCTACGGGGCCTGTGATTACTTTGGCTGCGACGGCTGTTTTTGTGGTGGTGTATTTCGTCGCTCCGAATCACGGGGTGCTGGCCAAGCTTTGGCGCTTCAGGCGACAAAAGAGGCGAGTGGAGCGTGAGAATACCTTGAAGGCGATTTATCAGATTCTTGAAGCGGAAGGATTCTCTCATGACGATGTCAGTGTGCTGATGATTGCCCGGAAAAGAAGGCAGACCGAGGACGTGGTCCGAAGGGAATGCTCGGCTCTTTTGCGACACGGGTTTATAGAAATGTCTGATGATGATGTGTCGCTTCATCTCACTGGGGTGGGATGGAAGCGGGCGATGGAGATGGTGCGTAATCACCGTCTATGGGAGCTTTACCTGACCAATGAGGCGAATTATGCCGATGACCATGTGCATGAGGATGCTGAAAAGATCGAACACATCCTGGGGCCGAATATGGTGCGTCAACTGGAACTGGATCTTGATTTCCCTCAGCTCGATCCCCATGGGAAGCCGATCCCTCAGCCTCTTCCCACTACATTAACTCTCTAATCTCCTAACTATTTCTATGATGACAATCATGCAATATCTGACACTTCCTTGGGATGTTTTTGGCATTGGTGCCCTTTGGCTGATGCTGATGGCGTTTTTGGTGGCATTGCCGTGTTCGCAGATGGGCTCGTTTTTGATTCTTCGTCGGATGGCTCTCACTGGGGATGCCATTAGTCATAGTGTTTTTCCTGGAGTGGTGATCGCTTTTGTTTTTACCGGTGATCTGGCATCGCCGTGGTTGATCGTGGGGGCGGGGCTGGCGGGGCTGGCATCGACGGTGCTCATCGAGCTCATTCACAAGTGGACACGGGTCAAGCAGGACGCCGCCACAGGGATTTCTTTCACCGCGCTCTTTGCGCTGGGCGTGGTGCTGATGGAAACGATGCTGGGCAAAAATGTCGACCTCGATCTTGAGTGTGTGCTGCACGGTAGGCTTGGACTTTTACTCGAAGAGGATACCGTAATGATGCTGGGGCAGGATGTGCCGCAGCCCATTCTTGTGATGGCGGGGGTGGCCTTGGTGACGATTGCCATCATGGCTTTGTTTTATAGGGTGCTTTTACTGAGTTCTTTTGATGCGGGTTTAGCGGCATCGTATGGATATCGGCCCGCATGGATTCATTATGGGATGATGTTTGTGGTCTCCTTTATTGTGGTGGCTGCTTTTCAGGCGGTGGGGGCTATTTTGGTGATTGCGCTGCTGATTCTTCCTGGGGCATCCGCTTACCTGTGCACCCATCGATTGAAGACAATGCTTGCCTTAGCGGCGCTGCACACGTTGCTTTCTGCGATCGGGGGGCTCTATATTCACGTTTGGTTCGATACCAATATGGCGGCATCGGTGGTGGTATCCGGCGGTGTTTTATTGCTGCTGGCTTGGTTGTTTGGTCCGGTGGATGGATTGATTTGGAAGTGGATGCGGCCAGAGGTTTCCACGCTGCCGCCAGAAGAGCAGGGGGCGGAATAAGTTGAAGTGCCGCGTGTTGTCAGATATTCGGCTTGCCCTCGCGAGGTTCTGACGCTAGTTCATTGCCGCCCACTTACGGGTAATTCTATTATGGTTATTCAACGAGCACTTCTCTCTGTTTCTGATAAATCTGGTCTGATTGACTTTGCCAAAGGTCTGCATGACCTAGGCGTCGAGCTTCTTTCCACTGGCGGCACTTCCAAGACTCTTCGTGAGGCTGGATTGCCTGTGATTGATGTTTCCGACTTCACTGGCGCACCCGAGCTTTTTGAAGGTCGGGTGAAAACTCTTCATCCAAAGGTGCACGGAGGACTTCTCCATAAGCGCGATGACAAAGAGCATCTGAAGCAGGCCAAAGAGAACGATATCCCTGCGATCGATCTCGTGGTGGTGAATCTTTACCCTTTTGAGGAAACTGTCGCCAAGGAAGGTGTTACTCTGGATGCTGCGATTGAAAATATCGACATCGGAGGTCCCTCTATGCTGCGCAGTGCTGCGAAAAACTACAAGAGCGTGACGGTGGTGACCTCGCCGTCAGATTACGATCGTGTGCTGAGCGAAATGAAAGAGCACGATGGTGATACTTCGTTTAAGCTCCGCGAGGAGCTTGCGGTGAAGGTTTTTCTCCGCACTTCATCTTATGACACTGCCATCACGAACTACCTTTCGCAGGCGGTGGAGGGCACCCGCTCTCACCTGACGATCAGTCTGCCGCTTGACCGTGAGCTTCGCTACGGGGATAACCCGCACCAGCCGACTACACTTTACGGCAACTTCAGCGATGTCTTTAATCAGCTGCAAGGCAAGGAGCTGAGCTACACCAATATTCTGGATATTGAGGCTGCTTCTGATCTGATTACCGATTTCGTGCGTCCCACCGTGGGCATTCTCAAACACACCAACCCATGTGGAGTTGGACAGGACGATGAGGACCTTCGTGAGGCTTGGAAACTTGCTTACGAGACCGATACTCAGGCACCGTTTGGTGGCGTGATCGTTGTCAACCGTCCACTGACCGAAGGGTTGGCCCGCATTATTTCCTCGATCTTTACCGATGTGATTATCGCTCCTGGCTTTGAGCCCGAGGCGCGTGCCATTTTGCAGAAAAAGAAAAACCTGCGACTGATCAAACTCAATGTCGACGCCTGGGAAGGTGTGCGCAAAGACCCTGTGATTCGTTCCGCTCCGGGCGGTCTGATGGTGATGGCTCGTGATCATACCGCTCTCGGCTTAGATAATCTTGAGGGAAAAGTAGTCACCAAGCGTCCACCTACTGAAGATGAAATGCGTGCAATGCGCTTTGGCTGGCGCGTGGTTAAGCATGTGAAGTCGAATGCCATTGTGTATAGCGGTGCCGATCGCACTTTGGGAATCGGAGCCGGGCAAATGAGTCGGGTGGATTCTTCCAGAATCGCGGTTTGGAAGGCTAAGGAGGCAGGATTGTCACTCAAGGGCAGCATTATGGCATCCGATGCCATGCTTCCTTTTGCGGATGGTCTTGAAGCTGCCATCGAGGCCGGCACCACGGCGTGCATCCAGCCTGGCGGATCGATCCGTGATCAGGAGGTGATTGACGCGGCAGATGCCGCTGGTATTGCAATGGTCTTTACTGGGCACAGGCACTTCAGGCATTAAGGTCTCTTTACCAGAAGGGGGAGGGCTTTTGCCTCTCCTTTCTACTCATTATTTCGAGCCAAGGTGGATTTTGTCCACCTTGGCTTTTTTTGCCTTCGTCGAGCGGGTAAAAAATACTTGCGTAAGTGTCATCGGTTGCTAGGTTTCTAACCTCAACTCCTCAGTTTTATCAAGTGCTGAAGCCACTTTGAATAAGATGAGAGGGACATCAGTCCAAGAAAATACCATTATGAAAACGAAGATACACACACATCACGCACAGGGCGTTTCCCTGTGGCAGCCTTATCGGTTTGCGCTTTGCTCCGGGGTTGCTCTCGGGCTTGCCAGTGCCCTCCTCTGTTTTTTACCCACGGCTCGCGCGGCGGATGAGAAATCTCCCGCTGCCGGAACGGTGGCAGAAGTGGATTGGACAGAGTCCACCTACCCACAAACGTTTGATGCAGGCACTCATGAAATCATAAAATACCAGCCGCAGATCGATGAGTGGAAGGACTTTAAACTGGTCAAGGCCCGGATGGCGATATCCATTCAGAAAAAAGGATCCGAGGATGAGCCCAAATACATCTCGATAGAATTTGAAGCGGATACCGTGGTTGATAAGGAGGAGGGGCTCGTGCATATCGGCCCGAGGCGAGTGCGAAAATTGATCTTTGTTGACGCCAAGGATGAGGCGGAGGAAGCCGAGTTGAAAAAAATCCTCGCCAAAGCTGGAACCGGAAACACGCCATTGAAGGTGAATCTGGATGCAATGATTGCTAATGTGGATCAGACCGCAGTGATGAATCGGGATATCACGGTGAATCTGGACCCGCCACCTATCTTCTATTCGGAAGGCCCGGCTGTGATGGTGAGCTTTATGGGAGAGCCCGACTTTAAAGCGGTCGATCCTAAAACAAACAAAGTGCTTTTTGCCCTGAATACCAACTGGGATATTCTGATGGATGTAGCCTCCTCCACCTATTATCTTTTGATTGAGGACGGCTGGGTGATGACGAAAGATCTGGAAAAGGGTCCTTGGGAGGTTGTGGCTACATTGCCCGCCTCGTTTTCATCGCTACCCGATGATGATAACTGGACTGATGTGCGTGCCGCACTCAAGCCCAAGCCATTTGAGGCGGTGCCCAAGGTTTTTGTTTCGAAGCGTCCCGGTGAGTTGATTGAAACGGAAGGTCCTCCTGAAATGAGCCCTATTAGTGGCACGCCCTTGATGTTTGTTTCCAATACGGAAAGTGATATTTTCTTCCTCTCCACCGATTCCTTTTACTATTACTTGGTGGAAGGCCGCTGGTTTAAATCGAAGACTTTGGCCAGTGGTTGGGTCGCCGCGACGGAGGACTTGCCCGCCGCATTTGGCCGGATCCCAGAAGATCATGAAAAAGGATATGTGTTAGCCTCTGTCCAAGGTTCGGAAGTCGCTGCTGAGGCCGCTGTGATGGCTTCGATTCCAGAGACGGCTACAATGGATCGGAAAGATGCCACCTTGACCGTTGAGTATGACGGTGAACCTCAGTTCGAGGCGATCAAGGGAAGTCAGGATGTGCAGTATGCGGTGAACACTGAAAGTGATGTGTTTCTATCCAATGCTAAATATTATTGCTGTTATCAAGGCGCTTGGTTTACATCGGCCTCAGCTGCCGGACCTTGGGTTCTTTGCGATGATGTGGATAAGGCGATTTACTCGATCCCTGCCAGCGCGCCTCAGCACAACGTCACCTATGTGCAGGTGTATAACACGACGCCCACAACCGTGCAGTATGGTTATACTTCGGGTTACACCGGTCAGTATCTTTTCCGGGGTTTGCTTGTTTTTGGGGCAGGCTACTGGTTAGGTCACAATAGTAACCATTACCATTGGTATCGTCCCAGTTATATTGGCTGGGGTTGTGGTGCCCGGTGGGGCTGGCACGGTGGTTATCACCGTCCTTGCCGATGGGGTTACGGCCCTTACGGAGGAGGTGTGAGGCCTGTGCACTACCGTCATGGTCACGGCTATCATCGCCCACACCATCGTTACGGTCATAACCGTCCGGGGTATTCCCGTCCGGGGTATAACCCCTGGAAGCCAGGGCATGGGCATCGTCCTGGAGCCCGCCCTACTCCGTATGGCTCATGGGGAAATAAAGCGAAGCTTGATAATCGAATGGCTCGCGATCGTTATAACAAGAATCGTGATAAAAACTTGCGTCCTGTATCACGTCCATCAACACGACCTAACCTTCGCCCCAGCACACGTCCTGGTAGCAAACCTGGTAATCGTCCTATCGCAGGTAAACCTGGAACTCGTCCAGGAGTAAAGCCGGGTCAAAAACCAGGAGTGAAACCAGGGAATCGTCCTTCAATTCAACCTGTGAAGCCGGGAACCCGTCCTTCGACGCGGCCATCGACACGTCCTGACGTTTATGTTGGCAAGGATGGTCAGATCTATAAAAAAGATAAAGGTGGAAGTTGGAAACAGCGAGATAAGTCAGGCTGGAAAGATTCAAAAGTCACTAGCCGACCAAGCACTAGACCAAGCACGAGACCAAGCACTAGACCAAGCACTAGACCAAGCACGAGACCAAGCACGAGACCAA
>CAYNNY010000060.1:0-14890 GCA_964398555.1 uncultured Verrucomicrobiales bacterium | reverse complement strand
TGTGTTTCATACTTGGGCTTCGAGCTCTATGGCTCAGGCAACTCTCCGAATTGCAACGAAGGGAAAGTAGCAAATTTTCGACAACCAAGTAGAGCCCGCACGCCCCGCGCCTGTCCGTGCATACAGGCTCCTTCGTCGCGGGTTTCATGTCAGCCTCCGCGCCACGCTCCCGCCGAAGTGTTCGTGTCACACACATCGGCTTCGACCCGCCACCAGAAGCCACCTCAAAAGGACGCGCATCGGCAACCGGGAGGAGAAAAAAATCAGCCACCTCTCCTGCGAGGATCCGCGTCAAGTCCCGACGGGCGATTTCGATATTGACAAAAGCGTGATCGTGATTACGATGTCCCTCTTACTCTTAGAACTTAGCAGTTACTCGATGTATTCCCTTAAAGTCATATTGGCGGTGTGGACGGCGGTCTTTTTGGCCTTGCCGTCTTGTCCGTGTCAGCTTTTTGAGGCTTTGGGTATTGATTTTCCGCATCGGCATACAGAGGGGTATCCTTCCGAGGTCTCCCGTGCCAAACAAGGTCCATTGTCTTTGGATGCTGGAACGACTGAGCTGGGTAAGGATTTACCGCTGTGTCATTGTCAAGACAGCTTGTCGAAAACAGCGGAAGAGTGCGAAGGTGAAGAGCTGGTGCTTTCTTCCAAGTTGGCTGTGCCCATCCTTGATCTGGGAGATGTGCTTCCATCGCGGAGTGAAGCTTGTTCGTTTTCGGCCCGCGCACCTCCTCCCCAGTTGTTGCTGGGTTCTGTTTTGACCTGTCCTTGGACGGGTGTGTATCGACTTTGATTTTTGTTCAATGCTACCTTTGATGGTAGCATCAGCTTGATCGTGTCTGTGTTTTTTTTGGAATAACATGAAGAGTCACGATCTCCTATCGCCTACCCGCCTATGCTGAGGGCATCACTTTTCTGATAAAAGTGCATGGGCATTTCAATCAACATTCAAAAATCAAACTTAACCCCATTCTTAAAATGAACCCATTACTCAAAAAATCTATTCAACTTCTATCCTTCGCCGCAATCGCCGGCACACTTCAAGCCTCGACCTTTGTTCTCGATAAGGTCAACAGCAGCATCGCCATCGACGTCAAAGCGACTGGCGACAGCTTCACGGGTCAACTCAACAGCTACACCGCGGTGATCCAGGGTAACAAGAGCTCCAAAAAACCAAGCAAGGTGACCTTTGACTGGGATTTTTCCGATCTGAAAACAGGCAAGGACAAACGTGATGCTAAAATGATCTCGTGGTTGGAAAATAAAACCAAAGGGCACTTTGTCCTCTCTACTTTTACGAAGCGCACCGACGGGCGGATGTGGGCGAAAGGGGAGATGACCATCCACGGCGTTAAACAAACTGTCGAGTTTCCCGTGAAAGTCATTGCCAAGAGCGGTAAGATGACGATTCGAGGCACGGCAACGATTGATACTCGGAAGTTCAGTTTGCCCGTGATCAAAATGATTGGTTTGTTTAAGGTGGACCCCCTTGTGAAGGTACGGTTTTCATTGCGTGGCAAAATCAAAGGTTAATCAGCATTACCCACCCATTAAATACGATGAATCTTATACATCAACATTCAGACGAGAGCGGCAAGGCGGCTTCGGTATTGGAGAAATGCGATCAGGCCTTTCGGCAGTCGCTGCCAGAGTCCTTCAAGGATGATTCCGCAGCGTCGGATGCATTACGTTATTGTTTGCGGCATCCGGGAAGTTTGATGCGAGCTCAGCTAGCTTACCAAACCAGTGTAACCGTCGGCTTGGCCGAGGAGGATGCCCTTTCGTTAGCCACAGGGATCGAGTATCTGCATACGGCGTCGCTGTTGTTTGATGATCTTCCCTGCATGGATGATGCTCTTGAGCGCCGGGGCTTTCCTACGGTGCATGCGATTTACGGGAAGGATTCCGCGATGCTTGCCGCGCTGGGCTTGATCAACCGTGGATACTCTCTGATCTGGAGTGCGATGCAGACTCAGGAGGAGTCCGTTCGACGTGAGGCAGCAGCCTACCTCGATGAATGCCTTGGCATGACGGGGATTCTCGGGGGGCAGAGTAAGGATGTTAATATTTCCGCCAATGCGGATTCCAAGGAGATCATTCGCGTGGCTTATGGCAAAACCGTGACCTTGGTGAAGTTGACATTGGCGTTTCCTGCGATTCTTGGAAAATTGGCGAATGCTGAGGATGTGCGTGAGTTGGAGCGATTATCGATTTATTGGGGCTTGGCCTATCAGGTATCGGATGATCTCAAGGATGTCTGTGGTTTGGTGAAGGATACGGGTAAATCCGTGCGTCAAGATGCCATTAAAGGTCGGCCAAACATCGCTGTGTGCGATGGGCTTCCCAAAGCGGTCAGCAGGATGCTGCATTATGTTTCTAAGGGTGATTCTGTATTGGATCGGCTCGTGGCTCGGCAGCCATCTTGGCAGTTTTTGGCTGTTATGCGCACACGCTTTGATCAGGATCTGTCCGAGTGGACAGCTTCGGAAGTAGAAAACACATTAATCTCGGCTTCCGCATGAGTTTACTTCGATTAATTACGACGAACCTGCGTCGACATCGTGTGCGTACGGCAATCGGATCCACAGGTATTGCTTTTGGTGTAGCGACCATGCTTTGTGTGGTGACTATTCTTCAAGGTGCGATTCATATGTTTGAGCGCATCCTCAGCAATGACAGCGAGATGATTGTGTTTGAGAAAAATGTTTCCGACCTCTTTTTCAGCACGGTTCCCGTGTCGGTGCTCGAGGACTTTAGAAACCAGAAGATGGTGGATAAGGCGATGCCGGCGCTCTTTGGCATCGTGCAGAGCCCTGAGCAGCCGGTGATTACTTGTTTTGGCATTGAATCGGATGCTCCCCGTCTGCTCTCGGCCGAGTGGGTATCGGGCTCGATTGATGATTTTGCCGCCGATGGGAATGCCATTATCTTGGGGTCTCGTGCGGCGGAGTTTATGAATGCCACGGCTGGCGAGGAGGTGAGCATTGGCAATCAGTCATTTCCTGTTGCCGGTGTCATTCAGACGGAAAATGGCTTCGAAGATGGTGGTGTGTTTATGCCGCTCAAACTTTGCCAGGAATACTTTCATAAAGAGGAAAGTGCCTCAGTGGTCACAATCAAGCTCACGGATAAGGGGGCGGCGGATGAATTTCGCGAGTATGTTAAAAAAAACCATCCTGAGTTAGTCGCGATGGAGAATGAGGAGTTTAATAAAAGTTACTCGCAATTTCGTATTCTCAAGGCGACAGGTTGGGTGGTTGGCGGTTGTGCGTTTTTGTTGGGCGGACTGAGCGTGGCGAACACCATGATTATGTCCGTGTTTGGTCGCATCCGTGAAATTGCTATTTTGCGGGTTTGCGGGTTTTCTCGTAAACAGATTGCGCAATTGATTTTTGGTGAGTCCGTTCTGGTTTCATTGCTGGGAGTTTTTCTTGGCGTTGCCTTAAGTAAGTTGGCCATGATGGTTTTGAAATCGCTTCCCTTTCTGCAGGGGTATGTGGACACTCGGATTGAGCCTTCCATTGTTCTCATTGTCGTCTTGATGGCGATGTTTACCGGGATGGCTGGCGCTCTTTACCCAGCGGCCTATGGAATGCGCATTAAAGCGGCTGAAGCTCTAAGATTTGAATAGTGAGTAACATGAAAAATGAATTATTAATCGACGTTCGCCGTGTGGTGAAATCGTATGAAAATGGAAAAATTCAGGTGCTTCACGGGGCGAACCTCACGATTAATCGTGGTGAGGTCGTGGCTTTGTGTGGCCCGTCGGGCGGTGGGAAATCGACATTGCTGCACATCATGGCAGGCATCGATCATCCGGACGATGGAGAAGTGATCATCGATGGTGTGTTGCTGGATACCGATGCCAAACGCACGGCGATGCTTCGCGATCGGATTGGATTCGTTTTCCAATTACACAACTTAATTCCTGATCTGACATTATCCGAGAACTGTCTGATTCCTTGTGTGGCCTCCGGGATGAAATCCTCCGTGGCCAAATCCAGACTCCTTGAGTTGGTCGAGCGGATTGGCATTGCGCATCGGATCAACAATCGGATTCAAGACCTCTCCGGCGGCGAACGTCAGCGTGTGGCGCTTTGCCGGGCATTGATGAACAGCCCGGATATCATTCTCGCGGATGAGCCCACGGGTGCGCTCGATGAAAAAAACAGGGAGCAGGTCTTTGAGCTATTGCTCGAGCTAGTATCGGATGAAAAATGCACTCTGGTGATGGCGACTCATGATTTGGAGTTAGCCAACCGATGTCACCGCGTGTTGACCGTGAAAGATGGGGAGGTGGTGTAAACTAGAGCCTCTTCTATGAAAATTACCAAAAGAGATAATTTTATTTGATCTTTTTCTTCAACATTGTAATTTTAGACGTGATTAAGAGTTTTGCCTGCAAGGATACCGAAAAATTATTCAGAGGTAAAAATGTAAGGAGGTTTGATCCTCGGATCATAACTCGTGCAATAGTTAAGCTAGATCAGCTTGCAGCGGCAGGGGATATCAATGATCTAAGAATTCCTCCATCGAATCACTTAGAATTGCTTAAAGGAAATCGATCAGGTCAATATAGCATTAGAATAAATAAGCAATGGCGCCTTTGTTTCATTTGGAACGATGGTGCCGAAAGAGTAGGAATAACAGATTATCATTAAATGAAAGCCATGAAAAATACATATATCCCGAATGCTTTTGCGGAAACCCTCCGCGAAATGATTGAAGAAGGAGATGGAAGTCAGAAGCAGCTTTCAGCAGCTTTAGGTATTCCAGAGCCCCACTTATCCGAAATGAAACATGGAAAAAGATCTTGTAGCGCTGAGTATGATTTGAGGCTCAGTCGTTATTACAACACGACAGAAGGATTTTGGTTGCGCCTTCAAAATGCGTATCAGCTGAGGTTAGTTAAATCGGAAAAGGGTGAACTCATTGAGAAGGAGGTGCAGCCTGCTGCTTAGGTGAAAAAGAAAGAATCACCTGCCTGCGGCCCCAGGGCGATTGCTTGGTAAACATAACTCTTTAATCCTCAAAGGCCCCACCCTAACATTTATTTCAAATGCTCATTGGTTATCAATGACTTAACTCTTCCAAGCAATCACCCCGCCTGCAGCCCCTTTATTTGGCCTACATTAAACACTATTATTATATTTATGAACACACCTTGCCCTGAATACTCAAAATCATTAAGCTCAGCTGAAAAAACAGAAGAGTTTCTCTCCGCTTTAAATAAGCACCGTGAATTGCTTTGGGCGCGATTTAAACAACAATTTCCTCATTTTGAAATTTTTGAAGGTGATTTGCCTGATGAGTTTACATTTAAGAGGGAAATGTTGAAAAAGATGAAGGAGTTATTAGTTGATAACTCTATTGATGAGAGCTTAAGCTTTGATGATGCGCAGCTAATTATTAAAAAATTAAAAAAGGTTGATAAATGGGCGATTGTTAATTTTCGCTCATGGGATAATACTCTAGGGACGACAGCCGACGTATTAGTGCCCAATCTCATTACGTTTTATGAATTTGCCTATGGTAAGATAACGGTTGAAGCTTTTTTTGATGCACTACAAAAAAGAAGTGAGAAACTTTCATGGGATGCTATTTGTTACGTGCTATGGATGTTTAATCCTGAAGCATTTTTTCCAGTTCAACCAAGTAAGTATCGCTCTTTAATGAAGAAACTAGGGGTGAAAATGAAAATGAAGGCACCTTCAGTAGAATCCTTTCAAGAGATGATGTCATTGGGCCTGGCTTTTTGGGAGTTTTTGGAGGAGTCGAATCCTAATGACTGGGTCGATGTGCAAAGTTTTTTGTGGGTTTGTGCAACTTCGGAGGATGATTCGAAAGAAGACGAGTATGGGCATCCTGATATTTTAAAGAGTCGAAAGTATTGGCTTATTGCGCCAGGGGAAAACGCATCACTTTGGAATCAATGGCTAGAACGTGGTATTGCTTCAATAGGTTGGAATCAAATAGGTGATATGACTGAGTTTACCAAAGATAATGATTTTTGCTCCTTTGCTGATACATTACAAATCAAGTCACACTCTCAATCTATGATTTGGGATTTTGCTAAAAACATTAAATCTGGTGACATTCTCATCGCGAAAAAAGGTCGGCAGAGCATTGTCGGTTGGGGTATTTGTTCTGGTGATTACCATTACGATGAAAGGTCCGAACATCATCATATCATCCCTTGCGACTGGTCCAGCTTTGATGAAGTTAAACTACCCGAAGACCTTACCCTGCCAGTAAAGACCCTTACGCTGATCCCTAACGACAACAAGCTCTTAACATACCTGAATCTTGATCCAGTGAAACCGACTGCCATTTACACCCTCACAGATGCGCTCAAGGATCTTTTTATGTCGTCTGATCAGTTGGAGCTCATCATGCGACAGTTGAAGCGAAAGAAAAACATCATTCTTCAAGGTCCTCCGGGAGTGGGTAAAACCTTCGTAGCGAAGCTGTTGGCGTATTTGCATCAGGGGAATAAGGATGAGAAGACCATCGAAACGATTCAATTTCACCAATCTTATTCTTATGAAGATTTTATTCAAGGGATGCGGCCTAAGAAAGAAGCCGGATTTGAAATTAAAAATGGCATATTTTATCGTCTTGTCGAAAGGGCCAAAGCGAACCCCGGAAAGCCGCATTTTTTGATTGTCGATGAAATCAACCGAGGAAACCTCAGCAAGATTTTTGGTGAGTTGATGATGTTAATCGAATCGGATAAACGAGGGGTGGAATATAGCGTGCAGCTTGCATATTCCGATGCAGATTCCCCCAAGTTTTTTGTGCCTGAAAATCTCTATCTCATAGGCACCATGAATACGGCTGACCGTTCACTTTCCGTAGTGGATTTTGCATTGCGGCGTCGATTCGCCTTCCTTCCGCTCGTTCCTGGGTTTGAGCAGAAGGCTTTTTTTGAGTTTTTAATCAAGAAAAAGGTTCCAGATTCTATGGTGAAACATATCCGCGAGAAAGTGGGCCTCTTGAATGAGCAAATTGCATTGGATGATGTGGCTCTGGGAGAAGGGTATAAGATCGGGCATAGTTTTTTTACGCCAGATGGAGAGGTTGAAAATCCATTTGATTGGTATCAAGATATCCTCGATTTTGAAATTGCTCCGCTGCTAATGGAGTATTTTGTGGATAATCCAGAAAAGGCGGATGAGTTGATCAAGCAGTTGCAGTTTCTTGAAGCTTGAAGCGGTAGATTTAAACTTAATTTATGAAATCACCGATTCCAGTCCAAAACCTTTACTACCTTCTTTCCTATGCGTGGGACGATCGGTTAAAGACTGTGGAATTAGAAAAAATCACAGATGAGCAATGTCCAGATTTAGCAAATTTTTTTGCTCAAGTTTTAGGACGAGGAGTACATCGGTTGATTCGCCGTGGATTGGATCGAGATTACATTGCTCAGCATGAACTTACTTCGTTACTGCGTGGACGAATCGATTTTACAAGCTCGGCAAAACGACAAACGTGGGAACGTGCAAAAATGCACTGTAGCTATGATGATTTGAGCTGTGATGTCTTACATAATCAAATTCTGTATAGCACGTTGCGCCTCCTTTACGCCAATAAATCGCTAAGTAAGGCTAGTAAAGTATTACTCAAAAATCATTTAGAAGCATTTCGCGGAGTATCCTTAGTTCGCATTACACCTCGGATTTTTAAACGAGTCCAACTTCATAGAAACAATCGCTCATACCAATTTTTACTTCACTTGTGTGAATTGGTTCACGCCTCACTTCTGCCAGAGCATCTGCAAAATGAGTCAAACGAGGTGAGTCGTTGTCGGCAATTTCGACGAATTGAAGAGAACGAAAAGGTAATGCCTTATATTTTCGAATCGTTTATTTTGAACTTTGCTCGTCGGCATTTTCCTGAAGCTAAATCCGGTCGTCCTAATATCTACTGGCTTGCAGATTATTATAGTGAGCAAAGTGAGGGGGTTTTACCGAGAATGGAAACCGATGTGACGATGGCATGGCGTGAGAGGAAGTTGATTATTGAGTGTAAGTATTACAAAGAAGCTTTTGCTCGCTCACGATATTCTGAAAGCTCGGATGTTCCAGAGGTCCAGAAACTCAAAACTAATAATCTTTATCAAGTGTTTGCCTATTTAATGAATAAGCGTCAAGTGGCTGGGTGGGAGAATGTCGAAGGGTTATTGCTCTATCCGACAACGGTGGATGATTTTCGTTATGAGTTGAGTCTGTCAGGAAGTCGATTGCAAGTGGTCTCCATTAATCTCAATCAACATTGGAAAAAGATTGAGGTGGACTTGGTCAATATCATAAGTAATCAGCGTCTGAAGATTAAACCTGATGCTTTACAAGAAGCCGGAGACTTAACGTCTCCACTTTATAGATGAAAACAAAACCGATGACAATGATCGCACCTGCGGAACCGGCCATGGCACATGCCTTGGGATGGTTTGTCTTGGCGAATGCGGTGGGCGTATGGCTGGCATCGCTGCTTGTTTTCCCCGAGCTCGGATTGGTGACTGGTGAGCTGACGTATGGGCGATGGGTTCCGGTGCATCTGAACTTACAGCTCTACGGGTGGTCGAGTTTGCCATTGGTGGGTTTTTTACTGCACCTCTATCATGCTCCGGGATCCCGGATTGAAAAGTATGCGAGGTCGGTTGTGTGGTTGTGGTCGATGGCATTAGTGGTCGGGTGTGTTTCGTGGCTTTCAGGCGTGAGCACGGGGAAGATATTTTTGGATTGGCGTGGGTTTTCACGTTATCTTTACACGGGAGTGCTCTTTTGTTTCTGGCTCTTTTTGGCCATCTCATGGTGGGCCCGCCGATCAGAATCCGGCTGGAAATTTCGGCTACTGGGGCTTTTTGTCTTACTTCCGGTTCCCGCATCCATCATCGTGGCGACCAATCCAGAGCTTTATCCTTTTGTGAACCCCGATACGGGCGGCCCGACTGGGGCGAGTTTATTGGGCTCCACGTTATCGATTATTGTTTTGCTTCTTCTGTCTCCATTGGCAACCAAGAGGAGAACGGCTGCCCAGGGGGCCGGAGGGTGGAAAACCCTGTGTTGGTCGTTGGTTTTAATCGAAGCGGTTCTATTTCTTTTTACAGAAGGGGCGGGGAAGTCGCATCGGGATGTGGAGCAAATCCTTTGTTTGGGAAGCTTGTTGATCTGGATCCCGCTGATCCCTCTTTACCTTCGTCAGTGGAAATGGCAGATGCCGTGTTGGATGGCGGCCACCTGCGTGTGGTTGGCGTTGCTTATTTTTACAGGATGGGTGTCATTTCTTCCAGGTTGGCTTGATCATTTAAAGTTTACCAATGGATTGGTCGCGCACTCGCATCTTGCGATGGGAGGATTTGTCACCAGCTTTTTGATAATGATTGCCGGCGAGTTACTGCCTGAAAAATTCAGTGAGGTGCTGGGGCGGACGCTCGAGTTTTTCCTCTGGCAGGGGGCATTGATCGGCTATGTTTTATTGATGTGGTTTTCTGGGTGGCGCGAGGGGAATGATGTAAGTTATGTGCTGGCGCGGGGAAGCGAACTGATGACGGTTTACTCCTTGAGGCTGACCTGCGGGATCGTGATGCTCTGGGTGTCATTTCGCTGGTGGTCAGGGTATTTAAAAATTTCAAATCAAATAATTCGATGAATCATAAAATCAAATTCTATCAATGGGCCGTTGGAGGCATGGATGCCTGCACGGGGTTTCTTCTTGTTTTTTTTCCCGTGTGGACGCTGCATCTGATGGGGATGACGCAGATCCCGGAGCCTGCGGATATCATTTCCTTTGTCGGCATCTTTGTGATGTCGGTGGGGTTGTCGTATTTTCTCGTCAGGGAGAAAGATGTGGAGGGCTGGGAAATGCAGTGGCGTGTCACAGGCGTGATGCGTGCCTGTGTGGCGTGTTTTTTAATGTGGAAAATTGCCATGGCCGGATGGGAAGTTCGCTGGGCAACGGTGCTTTTTACCGATATCTTTATTGCCGTCGTTCAATTCGCAGGATTGAAAAAAGGATGGCTTCGGCGTTAAGGTGTTAGGGCTAAGGGAATGAGAGATGGAAACTAGATAATAATGAACAGATCGGTCAAAGGTGTCGTTTGGGTGACGGGAGTGTATTTCTACTTCCTCATTTTTGCGCAGTTTGCTTTCCTTGAGCTATTAGCCGCCCAGTCGTTTGATGAGAACGCTCTGAAGCAGGTGATGGGGCCGATGGCGCTGGGTGGGATTCTGGGCAGTTTTGCCGTGTTGTTTTTACAAAAACGTTTTCCTTGGACTCGGGTGATGCAGGTGGCTGCCGCTCTGTGTGCTGTTCTGGCTTGGTTGGCGGGATCTGGCTGGGCTATGGGTCTGGGAGGATACGCCGCCATTGCTCTGGGGATTGGAGTGGGACTCGGGCTCTTAACCGTGCTGCTCGCTTCACATTTGGCGGAGATTTTCAGCCATTCAAAAAGTGTAAAAAGTGTGTATTGGGGCGCGGGGTTGGGCACCGGCTTGGCGTATATGCTGAGTAACTTACCGTGGGTTTTTCAGGCCTCACCGGCGGATCAAGCCATGGTGTCTTCCGTGATGATGTTGGGGTTGGCCCTGTTGCCGATTCAGCCTCGGTCGCAGGATTTAGAGGTTGATCAGGCTCAGCAGGTGTCTGGAGATTCGCTGTCACTCTTTCCTGTCGGGGTTCTTTGCTTTACCATGTTAGTTTGGCTGGACTCCGCCGCATTCTACATCATCCAGCACACCCGTGAGATAAAGCTCGCGACTTGGGGTGAGTCGTTTCTGTGGAGAAATGCCGCCGTGCATCTGATCGTCGCTGTATTTTCCGCTTACTTACTGATGCAGGGGAAAATGAAGTGGGTGATAGGCATGGCTTTTGGATTGCTGGGGGTGGCTGGGCTGATGGCCTCCGTCCCTGATCTGAGTGCTGTGGCTGGTTACCTTTACCCTGCGGGGGTTTCTCTGTATTCCGTCGCTCTGATTCTCTACCCGGCCGTTTGGTTGTGCCAGAATCCAGGCTCACTGAGAGCCGCTGTTTTATTTGCCGTGGCAGGTTGGGTGGGTTCAGCCCTTGGTATAGGCATGGCTCAGGATCTCAATCAGGTGCCCGCAGGATTTGTCTTGCTGGCCGGTGGCGTGATTTTTATCGCTCTGAGCTGGCGTGTGCTCAAGCAGCGTAAGGCGGAGGTGCTCGTGTGCCTCTCTGTGTTGCTGGTGTGTTTTGGTCTGAGTCAGATTAAAAATCAAGAATTTTCAGATGTCCCCGTCAGCCAGATTGATCTTGGCCGGGAAGTTTACATCAGCGAAGGTTGTATCCACTGCCACTCTCAATACGTGAGGCCGGGCTCTCGCGATGAGCTACTTTGGGGGCCGGTGCGACCACTGGATGAGGTCCTCTCGCAAGTGCCTGTTTTGATTGGAAACCGCCGACAGGGACCCGACCTGATGCAGGTGGGGTTGCGTCGATCTCGTGGGTGGATGAAGCAGCATTTTCTCAATCCTCAATCTCTAGCACCTCAGACGTCGATGCCTAACTACGCGCACCTCTTTGAGGATGGACGGGGTGAGGCACTGATGGCTTATCTGTCCGCGTATGACTCCGATGAGCTCAGTGAGCGAGCCTCGACGGTTCAGGAATGGACACTGGCTGAGAGCGTTCAATCCTCGGGGGATGGCGCTGCATTATTTGCCGAGCATTGCGCGACTTGCCATGGGGCCGATGGCCAAGGCGCGGGGCCGCTCGCGTCACTGTGGGTGCGCCCACCCGCGAATCTTGTGGCTGGCCCATTTCCCTTTACCCCAGTCGCCGATCAGAATGGTGGCTTGGCCCGGGTGATTAAATTTGGAATTCTCGGCATGGATATGCCGGGCCACGAAACTCTCTCAGATCCAGATCTCAAATCATTGGTGGAATTCGTCACCGCTCTGAGAACTTCTAACCCATAAAATAGACCTATGAAAAAACACATAAAAAAAATACTCATTGTTTTGGTTGTCTTAGCTCTCGTCGTCGCCGGTGGCGGGTGGTATATGATCCAGCAAAAACTGAAACCCAAAGACGATTACATTCAATACTGCGACCAGGCGCAGCGGATTTATGAGCAGATTGTTGAGTTTGAAAAAGATTACCTCGGTGTGCCGTCCGCAGAGGCGATGGAGGGCGACGATGAAATGGTGGGATTGGAGCTTTCATCATCGAATGGATATCTCGCCCAGCTCATCATTGGAGCGGGGATGGATTCTGAAGAGCTCTTTTTTCTCTCTGGATCATCCTGCTGTGACGGAGATGCGGCGGACAATGTTGTTGCTCCGGTGGCAGAGGTATTACGTCCCGGAGAAAATGGATGGGCTGTTTTTAAAGGCCGAGAGCTGAGTGACACTCCCGCGAAGCCGTTGCTGGTCCCAGGATACAACCCCAAAACCAAGAAGTGGGATGACCCTATCTGGAAGCATGGTGTGCCCGTTCTCTTCACCGATGGATCCGTCGTCCTTTACCAAGCCGAGAGCGATGGGGAAGCCGGAGGATACAAAACGACCACGAAGCCTTTGCCCTTTGATGTGGCAGATCCGAACCTTGTGCAGCCGGCTCAACCATAAGAAAAATCCTACGGAAATATCCAGGGTGACAAGATGGCGAGTTGACAGAGGCCGATGAGTCGAAGAGACTGCGTGAAGTAAGGGCTGCGGAAAGAAATGAAATACCCCATCTTCTTGATCTTTTATCCATCAACTGCGTTGACTTTCCTCTCGAATATCCCGATATGCGAAGAAGAAAGTTGCCTTGCTGATGAAAAAAATCTCTACGAATCTAAGGTGCTTTATTTAATTCCACGACCCTAACCTCTAATCCTATGATAATTCAACGATCCATCCTTTCCATTTTTCTCCTGTTTTCATTGTTCCTTTCGGCGTCTGCCGAGCCTGCCAAAGCAGTCCCAGCCGATCTTTACAAAAAAGGCAGCGCTGTCGCGGCATTTCAAGCGAAAGATCAGCACGGGAAGGATTACCAATTTAAGAAGGGAACCAAGTATCTGGTGGTGACCTTTGATATGTCCACAGGGAAAAAGGTCAATAAGCAGCTGGCCGCCAAAGGTGCCACGTATTTGACTGAAAAAAAGGCGGTGTATGTCGCTAATATTTTTGGCATGCCTGGGATTGGTCGGGCATTTGCCTTACCCAAGATGCGCCGATACCCCCACACGATCATCCTTGCCGATGAAGAAAATCTTCTCGCCCGATTCCCTAAGGTCGATAAAAAAGCCACGGTTTTGACGCTCAATAGCCAAGGGGTGGTTCAGAGCGTGAGCTACTGGGATCCGAAGTCGCAAAAGGTCGAGGAGTTCCTGAAATAGGGAAGTTCCGGATCAAGTCGGGTTACAGACGGACGCTTCCTCCGATGGGGAGGTGAGTGAACGCGCCTTCGGGTAGTCCCTGTTTTTGAGTCGCGGCCTCAAGCCGCTGGAGTGGCTCCATGACGGGTTCGTCGGTGAGTCGGAAAGTGCCCCAGTGACAAGCGATGGATTGTTTGGATTTGATATCGCCGTGGATTTGAACCGCTTCTTCGGGAGTGACGTGCATAGGCTCCATCAGCCAGCGCGGGGAGTAGGCCCCGATAGGTAACATCGCAAGGTCGATCGGGCCGAAACGATTTCCTATCTCTTTGAAATGTGGGCAGTAGCCGGTATCGCCAGAGTGGTAGATTTTCCGTCCTCTCCATTCGATCAGCCACCCGCACCAGTGGCTTTGATCCCGATTCATGGGCGTTCGGGCCGATGCGTGTTGGGCGGGGCAGCAGGTGATTTGAATCCCACTGGCTACGGATATTTGCTTCCACCACGGCATGGCGGATGTCTGTTCGACGCCCTTTTTCTGCATCCAGGAATCCAGCCCCTCTGGGACGATGAAGTGGGTCGAGGGGGCGAGTTTTTTAACCACAGCGGCATCGAGGTGGTCGTAGTGGTTGTGGGTGATGAGCACCACATCGATCGGCGGAAGGTCATGCCATGAGATTCCGGGGGCTTGCCGTCGGCGTAAACTGGGAACGGGAAGAGGGGAGCAGTGTGTTGCAAAGACGGGGTCGATCAAAATAGAGACGTCTCCACATTGGATGAGAAATGAGGCGTGGCCGATCCAGGTGACTTGAATGGCGTCGGGTGCTGGATTGTGGATGGCCTCGAGATCGGGCGGGACAACCGTGGGTAATGTGGTATCGCTTGAGGTGGCATCGCTTGAGGATCGTTTCTCTTCGGCCCCAAATCCAAGTTTCCATTTGAGAACTCCCCCCACTCCATGAGGAGCGTGTGAGTGTGTATTGGTAAAACGGGGCGGGCGCATGATGGGATCTGTATAGAGTATTGTTCAACACGTTAACCATTAACTCCTTCGGCAAAGTGCGCTCCCGCTAGTGGCTTAGACGGTGGGAGATAAATATGAAAAAGAGAAACTCCTAAACTTATTAAGCCACCATCCCTTTCACGAACGTGGCGACATAATCGATCACTTTATTCAGCACTCGTTCCCGAGTGGGTTTTCTCTCTCGTAGTTTGGGTTTTACGGTGAGGAGTTGGATGATGTCGGGATCTGGTAGGGGGGCTTTTCCTGTGTAGATGTAACGGGCGATGACTTTTTCTAGCTTTTCGGCATCGAGTTGTTCTTCTTTTACCAAGCTGTCGAATGCCTTTTTGCGTTCCTTCTCCCAGTAGTCCTCAAAACATTCGGGGATCTCAGCGGGGTGACTGATCTCGGGTAGGTTCTTTTCGATAAACTGCTGAATGAGTTCTTGTTTACTGCGATATACTGACTCAGCATCTTCGCTAAGTGCAGGGGTTGTAAAAACTCCGTGGTGAATGCTTGAAGCTCTCGGATGGTTTGGTTGTCTTCCTGTGCCCAGTAGA
>CAYNNY010000059.1:0-14925 GCA_964398555.1 uncultured Verrucomicrobiales bacterium | reverse complement strand
TCAAACAAACCATCGAAACCACCGTGCAACGAGCCTCAGGTTTGAGCCGCATGTTTGAGTAGCACGTCAGAATCAACTACCAGTCGACATTATGACCACGGGTGTCAACATGGACAAAGCTGCTGTAACGCCCGACCCCACCTTCAAACGTTCCTTTTTTACGAAGGTAACGAGCCACACTGGCAACACGCCAAGATGAGGTGCCGTGAAACTGGATATCAATGGCGACATTACTCATGTGATAAGAGCCCGACTTACCACCCACAGCCCGATTGTAGCGGGGACTGCGGTAAGCGGAAAGAATGGATTTAACCGGAACTCCCATTTCATTGGAAAGTCGATCGATCACTTTTAAAGTAGCTCCCATTTTTTTCCAGGAACTCTTGGGTGGCAGTGTGTTATGCACCCGACCACGCGTTTTGAAGTGTGGCGCCAGCACCATCCGTGGTGTGATATTTTTGAGACGCAACTTTTTGATATAATTAGCATACCGGTTCACATCCAAACCTTTGGCTCGAACCCATGACTGAGGAATACCTGGCACAGCGGATGAACTATATCCGAATAAACCGGCTTCGGCTTCGTCTAAGGATAAAATCAATCCTGCTGCGGCAGCCCCAGCAACTCCCATAAATCGTCTCCGACCACAGCTGCGACCATAAGCGTCCAGCACAAGTGGCGCGTCGCCTCCTGCCTGTTCGTCCCCTGATTGCTCAACTATTAAATGATTCATTACCCGTATTTTTTCGAACTAGGAAATCAATATAGCAGACTCACCTCGGAACCAACAACATAAAACTTAACTTTTTTTAAATACTTTCATTATCGAAGTAATCTAAAACGCGGAACAGGTATAGACAGACTAACCTCTCAAATCCTTATAAAAAAACTCATTTCCTTCACCTGACTTAGAGAATTCATGGCAACTGCCAGAAAAAAATAGCCCCTGCCCAGCGAATGGACAGAGGCTAAAATGATTTCTTATGGTGATTTCCTATGAGGAAATCCACCAAGAGGAATTAATTACCGTAGATGGCATCTTCACCAAGCTGCTGCTCGATACGAAGAAGCTGATTGTATTTGGCGACCCGGTCAGAGCGACTCATGGAGCCAGTCTTGATTTGTCCAGCATTGGTAGCCACGGCGATATCAGCAATGGTGCTGTCCTCAGTTTCACCAGAACGGTGAGAGATCACAGAGTTGTATCCGTTCACTTTACCGAGCTCGATCGCATCGAGGGTTTCGGTCAATGTGCCGATCTGGTTCACCTTGATCAAAATGGAGTTCGCAACGCCAAGATCGATTCCTTTTTGGAGAAACGAAACGTTGGTTACAAAAAGATCATCACCGACGAGCTGCACATTTTTACCAGCAAGGCTATCGGTATGAAGCTTCCAGCCATCCCAGTCGTTTTCATCACAACCGTCTTCGATCGAGTCGATAGGATACTTTTCACAAAGCTCAGCAAGGTAAGCGGCCTGTTCAGCAGAAGTGCGCTTCGCGCCACCTTCACCTTCAAACTTGGAGTAATCGTAAATACCATTCTCGAAGAACTCGGAAGAGGCACAGTCGAGAGCGAACGTGATGTCCTCACCCACTTTGTAACCTGCTTTTTCAACCGCTTTACTAAGGGTATCGAGCGCATCTTCGGTGCCTTCGAACTTAGGAGCAAATCCACCTTCGTCTCCGACTGCCGTGCTGAGACCGCGGTCGTGAAGGATCTTCTTGAGGTTATGAAACACCTCGGCTCCCATACGAACAGCTTCGCTGAAAGTAGGAGCGCCGACAGGACGGATCATGAACTCTTGGAATGCGATAGGCGCATCAGAGTGTGAACCACCATTGATGATATTCATCATTGGCACGGGAAGAACCTTGGCGTTAGGCCCGCCAAGATACTTGTAAAGAGGAAGTCCGCAGGCTTCTGCAGCGGCTTTGGCCACAGCGAGGGAAACACCGAGGATCGCGTTGGCTCCCAGGTTTTTCTTATTCGGAGTGCCATCGAGCGCAATCATCGTTTTATCGATGAACGTTTGATCTGTGGCATCCAGACCAAGCAGCTCTGGTGCGATTTGTTCGTTAACGTTAGCGACGGCCTTAAGCACGCCTTTGCCCAAGAAACGGGCAGGATCTTCGTCACGCAGCTCACAAGCTTCGTGCTCACCAGTGGATGCCCCAGAAGGGACGCCTGCTGTGCCGAATGCGCCACCTTCGAGGAGGACATCGACTTCGACAGTGGGATTACCGCGGGAGTCAATGATCTCACGGCCGATAATATTGATAATGGTTGTATCTGACATTTTAATTAGTGTTCAGTTTGTTGGTATTCGAAGTTCAGCTCCAGACGATGAATGCCTAGAGCTAAACGAGAAGTTGATTTGAAAAGCTTATTTTTTATAGGCTTCGATAGACTCTACGGTAAGGCTACGGTTCTTTTCAGTTTCCAGATCACGCACCTCGAGTTGATCCCCAATCTTGGCACCGATTAGCATCATTCCGACCTCAGAAAGATAGGACACGATATTCTCTTCGGGAACGGTATCCCAAGCACCTAACACAGTATACTGCACTGACTTTCCTTCCGCATCCTTAAAAGTAACCACAGTGCCCATATTGACCATTGAGCAGTCAGCATCAGAAAAATCAGTAGCCTGCACATGCGCAAGATCTTTTTCTAACTCGGCTCTACGTCGAGCCAAACGAGCTTGATCAGTCTTAGCATCACGGAAGGCGTAGTTCTCTCTCAAGTCACCTTCAGCCCTAGCAGCCGAAAGAATTTTAACATTCGCAGGTATGAGCTCTTTAACTAGAACATCCAGCTCAACTTTACGACGCGCAATACTCTCATGCGATGAGGTGACACCTTCGACTTTCTTCTCGAACTCTCCAGTTACAAGGTCATGAGTCTCGGGACGGGCCTTGATGACTCGAGCCATCAATGAATTACGGTCGAGATCAGTAAACACGGGACTCTGAAAGAGCTTGCGTCCGAACTGGCGGGCCTCAGCCTCATCAGCATCCTTAAGGATATCAGCGATCAATGCCTTGTCACTCATCAGCAGAGTTCTCAGCCTCACACTACGGTTGGGACCATCGGAAACATGGTCGCGGTCAAGGAGGTGAAGAATGGAGTTGCCGGCCTCAAAGGTGAATACCTCAGTGGCTGATTTCTCACGCTCACGGCAAAGCCAGATCAGGGCATCAGGTCCAAGGCTACGGTTCGCGATAGCTTTTTCCAAGTGCTCGGCAAAAACTTTATCAGAGCCGCTTTCGATAAGGAATCGTGCAATTTCCGTAACTCCACGTGAACCGACCTCATCAAAGACTTTTAACATTTCTTCCTGCCAACTTTCACCAAAGGCATCTTCAAAGCTTTCAAAAATCTTGCGTTGGGTGGCGGCCGATCTACCTTTCAGGCTTACAACCAGACGATCTTGCTCAGAGGTCAAAACGTCGGCAAGGCGAATATCGCTATCCTCTAACTGGAGGTCCTCAAATTGATTAACAATATCATCACGAGCAACAAGAAACTCGAGCACTGTGCTGAGGTGAAGCTTGCGACCCTTCATGCAGTAAGTATTGATATCCTCGATCAGGCCTTCTAGATCAGCGCCCTTTCCATCAAAGACGGCAAAGTTCTTACGGACATTTTCCAGAGCCTTAATCTTAACGCGGGGGTCGCGAGTTTCGCGAAATTCGATCACTAAAATCTCTTGCGGGCTCAGAGAATCGCCACGCAGGACAAGTGGATCTGTCCGTTTGCTAGGAACGGAAAAAATGTGACTTTCGCGTAACGCCTTCTTAGCACGGTCCCACCACTTTTTGTAAATCGCCTCATCGACAACACTGCCGCAAAGTTCACGATCAAGCTGATCGAGTGACATGCTACCACCGTGACTTTCCAGCACACGCTTCACAAGCTCCACCTGCTCTTTATCAACCAAAGCCTTCAACTCATCGAGGTGTTCAAGCTTATAAGCACTGAAGTGAGTTGCATCAAGTGGTTCGGTCTTCAGAAGGGCAAACTTCAGAGCCATCTCTTGATTAGGCTGTTTCTCAAAATTAATCACCACTTTTCCACCCTGCAGGTCCCAGCTTTCAACCTTTCCCGCACCCCATCCTTTATGAGAACAGAACTCGCCAGGCGCGATTTCTGACAATCTTTTCCCTACCTCTTCCGAGATACGCCCCGCTTCAACCAGTTTAGCTATGTCTGAATGCATGTGCGCAGCATGAGAACACAACGGCGTATTTGCAACCCTATTCTTCTAATCCCTTAATTCAAGATCATTTTTATCAGTATATGCACAATATGTTGTCATAAGAGCAGAGGCTCGCCATCTCCGCTAGACAAAACAAAGCGTTCAGATTTAACGTCTTCCACGTATTATGCCTCAAACGGATCAGCCTCTACTCGATTGTTACTCACCCCCGACAATGCGTTGCTTGGGCACCGTCCGAGGCACATGCCGAACTCTGGGCAAGCGCCGCAGCCGAACAGACTCTTCAAGTGACCGCTTCAACACAGCTAAGCGACTCCGCCAAATGATGGGCACAAGGGCAATCTCCGATTGCTGGGCCACAAAATCATTGAACGTCTCCACTCCTTGAGAGGACTCAACATGAAGCCAAGGCTTACCTTCGCGATACGTTAGCGTTGCCGTTCCCGTCTTATCACTGATCGAAGCAGAACGATCCTCGTAACTAATCACCCGCATCGGCAACACTGGTGGAAGAGGAGTTGCCATCGCCAAGACGTCTGGATGAGGTGAACCGGCTACCCATGGCTGCAGATCTAACTCAGCTTCCTTGGCGACACCTGAACGAAAATAACTCACCTTCAACTTACCACCCGGGCGATTGTGCGAAAGAAGAACCATCATTTGCGCTTCGTTAATGAGCAGCTGATCACCCAGCTTCCAGATCAAGTCCATCGGCTTCAACCCCGCCACATCAGCGGTCCCGCTCGGAGTCACGGTTTTAAGGAGGAATCCACTGCCTGAGGGCAATAGGGGCAACTGGCAATAGAGCGCCGAGCTAGGTTTGATAACACTGACGCCGAGACTCACTTTGATCAGCGTCGATGAAGCGGGAGAAGTCGCACCCGGCAGAGGTGGAGCCCCCGGCACAGGTGGAAGCGGTGCACCCGCCGTAACCTGAGCGTCCACATCAGCCAAACCGATGCCGACAAACGTTAGCGCCGTCATTTTCAACAAAATTGATTTCATCACGTTCATTATAAATAGTTCTACGATTAAAATTGGGTCACGGGAATAGTCACCACTTCCTGACGAGGCTGACGCAAGGTGACCACGGTCCCCGTCTCAGGATCCCTCACCCGTTCTTCATCAACCACACGATAGCGATAACGATAATGCGGCGCCGATCCATTGACGGGAACGATCAGGCCATCGTCCACCTGAGCATCGATGAGCTTGGTCGATCTGAGTAGAAGCATTTCTTCAGGCCACACCTTTTGAGCGATCATTTGAGCCGACTGATCTGCAGAAATAGGGACGTCGACCTGCGCCAGCGACCGATCCGTGTCATCCGGATCATAGGACTGAAGCATGACCACGGGAATAGCCAGAGCGGCAACAACAGCCACCGCCTTCCATGGCCATGCGAAAAACCGAACCTCTGAGCGGTTTGAGGACTCACCTTCACTCTGGACACCCGCAAGCCGATCCACCGTCTCTTCCAGACGGAGTTGACCTTCTTCACTGAGCGCTGGTGGCACTAGGCGGCGAAGCTTTTCTTCGATTGAATTAACCGGCTTCATGACGTGATTGTTGGATGTTTTTTAATTTCCGCTCAAGTTGCTCGAGCGCATACCGATACCTCGATGCTGCGGTATTGGGTGAAATCGCCATCGTTTGAGAAATTTCATTAAAGGTCAGGCCACCCCAAATTTTCAGAGTCACCACCTCCCTCAGCTTTTCGCCAAGCTCATCGACAGCCCGGCGAAGGATGACCGACTCCTCATCGTCTTCGGCGCTGGAGTCAGACCAGTATTCATCGCTATCGTGGAGAAAAATAATAGCCTCCTCCTTACGTTTTTTACGCCCCTGCTTTTTGCCGTGATCCATGGCCACAAAGCGCAGGACGGAATAGGCCAGCGGCAGATCCGGCGGCACATTTTCACGCTCTTCCTGGTAATGCCAGAGTCGGACCAAAGCATCCTGAATCATATCCTCAGCATCTTCCCGACAAGAACATCGCTGGCGTGCATACATGTAAAGACGAGAGCCGTGCTCCTTGAGCCAGCCCCTCCATGCCTTTGCGTGATTCCCTGCCATGTCTGCCATCTGAAAATAAAATGCCCTATTTTAGGCGATTTGTCTGTTTTATTTTGAGGCCGCGAGCCGGACGGCTTGACAGATCGCCCCAAAGACATCTTCTGCGCAGGAAACAGCCATCGTGGATCGGGAGATCAACACCGGCTGCTCAGACTCCGGCACCTTATCCCTACCATGCGAGCCTTTGACCAAACCAGCATCCAGAGGAATCACATCCAGCAACGCTCGGAAGCCTAACTTCTTCTTCATGAGAAAGGCCGCTATCTTCGCTTTCGGCATCGAAATTTCTGGATCAACAAAAAGCTCAACAGGATCATATCCGGGCTTGCGGTGGATATCGATACAACGCGCAAAGTCAGGAGCCAAGGCATCATCCTCCCAGTAATAATAGGTAAACCAAGCATCAGCATCAGCCACAGCGATGAAGTCCCCCGCTCTTCCCGTAGCAACACCATCGCTCCAAACTTCTGAAGAAACTCGAACTTCCTCCACGCCGTCCACCTCACCCAACATTTCAAGAACCTCCTCACGGATCGAGGAATCATTGACGTAAACATGAGCAATCTGATGATCAGCCACCGCAAAAACTCGACAGCCTCCGGCATCAAGCGTCTCCAGCCCCAGCTCATCTTTCACCTGAATCCAGCCACGTTTTCTAAACTCACGATTCAAGTGAATCGACTTACTCACCTTCGAGATGCCATACTCAGAGAGAAGCACCACTTCGACGTTTCTTTGCTGATAAAAATCAATCAACTCCCCCACCACGTCATCAATCGCCCGCAACTCGGGAATGATTTCAGGAGCATCCGGACCGAACTTTTGCAAACAGTAATCAAGGTGCGGCAGGTAAACGAGATTGAGCGTCGGCTTTTGTTTTTCTTCGATCCACATCGCTGACTGAGCAATCCACTTCGAAGAATCGATCCCAGCTGCCGGCCCCCAGAATGAAGGGAACGGAAAGTCACCAAGGTCCGACTTCATCGCCTCACGCATCTCCATCGGCTGCGTATGCACATCAAAAACCTTCCGACCATCCGCCGGATACATCGGCCGCGGCGTCACCGACCAATCCGCAGAAGAATACATGTTATACCACCAGAACATCTTGGCACAGGTGAACTCCGGATTCTCGCGCCGGAGCACATCCCAGATTTTTTCACCATGCACGATGTGGTTGCTCTGTTTCCAGAACTTCACCTCAGCCGCTTCCCGATCATACCATCCATTGCCCACAACCCCGTGACTGCCAGGATTCTGCCCCGTGAGATAACTCGACTGCGCGGTGCAGGTCACCGCAGGAAAGGCCGGAGGAAACGATGATATTTGAGCCGACTTTGCAAACGCCGAGATCGATGGCGTATGCTCGCCGATCAAACCTTTGGTTAGACCTACCACGTTGATAACTACGACTCGGTTCATATCGTCGGGAACCTACCTCCGCGTAGGATAACGCAAGCCCGAACGATTCGTTTGAGTCGTGGGCTCAGGAAGAGCATCTTTAGAGCTATACTTTGAAGGAAGCACCTCGGGACCATCTGCAAATTCACGCAATGGTTGAGTTACTTTGTAACGGCTTTCGGTATCCGCAGCGGCCGCAGCGCGAGAAGGCTCACCTGAAATAATCTGAGGCTGCATAAAGATCAAAAGCTCCCTACGCTCCACCTCTTTGGAATCGCTTCGGAACAAACGACCCAATAATGGAATATGACTTAACACAGGGACACCAGAAGTCGTATTATCGACGCGCTCAGTCACCAAACCACCTAACACAATAGTTGAATTATTCGGAATAGTCACCGTCGTAGAAATCGACTCAGTTACAATCGTAGGAATGTCATTTCCATCAATACGCTGTTTTCCCTGAATGGCCTCGTTCAGCAGGGAAATGCGCAATGTCACCTCCTCTGCAGAGTTGATTAACGGCACCACCTCAAAGCGTAGCAAAACATCACGGTATTCGATGTTCGTGCTTTGGCTTGCACCTCCAACGTTGCCGCCACTCGTAAAAGTATTGGTAGGCACGGCGATCCGTTGCCCCGATGAAATAACCGCCTTGCGATTGTTGGCGGTGTAAACCGTGGGACGCGATAACACCTTAAAGTCTGAGTTCGACTCCAAGGCCCTGATGGCGGCCGTGATATTATCAATCTGACCGTAAAGATTCAATCCACCGCCTCCAACTGCTGTTAATCCAGCCGTAGTTCCCAAATTAACCAAACTGGCCAATGGGTTCTTTGGATCCACATTAATGGAGCCAGCCCCTAGACTACTACTTCCATTGCCACCTTCATTGGAAACTGCGCCCCATTGCACACCGAGTCCCTTGGTATTCCTAGCAGACATATCACCAAACACACAGGAAATCATCACCTGCTGCGGACGACCATCCAGCTTATCAATCAAATCAGAAACAATCCGCAAACTCTCAGGAGGTCCCTGAACCAGAATACTGTTCGCCAAGTTGTCAGCGACGATAAATGTTTTCCCCACAACCATGGACTCAGGCACATCACTCACTGAGAATTCCTGCACGGACTCTACGCCGCCAGCTCCACCTCCGGAGCTACCGCTGGACCTGTTATTATTGGAGCTTTGGTTCCGATTCTGACTAGTCTGTCGATTATTACTGCTGCGGCCTCCACCTTGCTGACCGGTGCTTGAGGGCTCCACTGCGGCAAGCGCATCGGCAGCCACCTGCAAGAAATCACTCGCAATCATGAAACGTAGCTTCCGCTTAATAAAGTTATTACTGTTTGGCGGAGCATCGAACTCGCGAGCCAAACCTTCGACAAACACGATATCCACAGGACGCCCCATGATGAAAAGTTTATTGAGCCGTGGGCTGGCCACAATCTGCACGGGAATATCCTCACCGGCGGATGAAGCTCCTGAAGAGGCCGATTTACTAGCCCGAGCACCGGGAACAGGAGGGCTGTTGGTGCGAGCTTTCGCTGTGGTCACCCCGGCTGTCGTCTTGCGCTGCTGCTGGGCATTCATGATTTCATTGAGAGTCGCCGCAACATCTTCAGCATCCGCATATTTCAGCGATACCCAGACCGTGCTCACATTTCCAGCGGCCACATCAATGTAATACTTTTGATTGAGTAACTTCCGAACAAACGCCGCCTTTCCGGTAATGATGATGGCTGAGGCATTGGGCACGGGTGCGATCTTCGCCCCAGGCCCCAGACCGTGAATACTCTGAGTGAAGGTGCGCACCGCCTCTTCAGGTTTGATGAAGTTCAGCCTCATGAAGTAGGAAATGTAGGCATCCCCGGCAGGAATGTCATTAGGGTCATCAATGATGTCTTCATATTCCTCGGGAGCGTTGGCCCCCGATCCCTGCGCTTTGGGAAGAAGCTTCACTTCGTTTGCGCCGCTGGGCACAAAAGCGTATCCTTCCATACCGAGAATTTTCTCCAACAAAATAGCCGCTTCCGAGTTAGTGAGCGGCCCACGCTGATAGAATCGAATTTCAAGGTTTTGAGTCGAAGAGCTAAGCAGCACACGTTTCCCCGTGTAATCGTGATAGGCATCAGCCACCCCTTGGTCATCCCAGTTACTACCATCGATCACCTGTCCACGAGTGACAGCAAAAGCATCTGGATCATATTGATTATGCCCTACGGCATTCTTCATCGCCGGCACGCCAGGAACGGCAGGAGCTGCCAGAGGCACATTCGGAACAACAGGATTTGCCTTGGGGTCAACCACGGGAACTTTAGGCACTGGCGGCTTAACCACAGGCGCTGGTAATTTTTTCACCGCTGCTGGAGTCGCTTCAGGAGAGACTGGTCCAGTCGTGGGTTTAATCGACTTACCGGGAACAGGTGGCGCTTGCGCAAAAATCGGCAGACTCAGAGTGAAACTCAGAGTGAGAAGTGCGGAAATAAATGATTTCATATAAATGGGTGAAAAGTGAGAGCGATGAAGCATGAGGATTATTTGCGTGGGACGTGACGCACCCGAGGAGCCGTTTTTTTACTGCTGCCACTTCTCCCGGGAACAGGAGGTGAGCTGCGATGCGAGCCGGGCTTGGCGATGGTTCGGCGGGAAAGTTTTTTAACTGTTTTTTTGGACCCGGCAGCCACGCGGACCTTGATCAGTTTTTCATCGTAGCTAATCCACCCTTTCTGACCACCTTTGCTCACGAGAACCTTGGACTGTTTATAGGAGTTCGGGTCCTGCTTCACCTCGAGCAATTTAAAGTCGCCGGAAGAAAACCCAGGAAGAAAACGAATACGATCTTTCCGATCTTTTTTATTAATCAAAGTCACCGCGTAACCATCCTTGCAGGGGCGAATGCTACCAAGCATCCAGTCACGCTCCAGAGGAGAAGTCTGAGTAATTGGCCCTGCCGTTGGCTTGATGGTAAAGGGAGAAGCTGTCCAAAGGCGGGAATACTGCATCACTCGTGGCTGCTCGGGAACCTTGGCTGACAAGCAACCCATTGAGGTGAAGAACGTAGCGAGGAAGATGGAATTCAGTAAGCGCATGATAAATCGAGGAGGTAGTTACAATAAAACTAATGACAATGGCGGGAAATTTTGTCTGTTTGAGCAGGATTATTCGTTGACGAGGTCTTCATCATCTTCAGAAAGTGGTGTGAACCACTGGGTCACCTCCAAGCTACAATCAATCCGAGTTTTATCGTCTCGCGGCGGGGTGATTTTCAGGTAAGTGATAGCCCGCGCTTTTTTAGGATTCTGAAGATCACACAGCCAGCGGTAGAGCTCCGCATCACGGCAGTTCACCTGCACCTTGACCACAGCACTCCGGAAGTCTCCCATTTCATTTTCGTCTTCGCGCTGTGGACTAGGCCGTTTCTTGATATCGATCCGTTGCTTCTTGGCACTCTGCTCAGTGAATGTCGCCAGATCAGCGCCAATGCTGGCATGAGCCCCCTCAGCTGGCATATTTTCAGCCAGCCATGTTACTTCGGCCATGCGCGCGTTCGCCTCGTCCAATTGCGAGTATTTCAGCTTCAGTTCATCAGCACCCGTTTTAAGCTCCACACGTTTTTTCTGCAGCGCCGCGCTCATTGAGGTGTATCCAAAAAGTGAGACAATGATCAATGCCGCTCCAAAAAGGATGACGATTAGTTTCTTTTCGCGATCGTTCATAGCTCTAGCTCGCCCCCTTTCAAAGTGCCTTCGTAGTTGAATTTCCACCGGTTTGTTTTAGCATCCGGCTCCGCAGGAGGTAGATTCCAATCAAAATCCGACAGACCCCGTCTGAGTTTCTCCGCATAAGCACTGGTTTGCTTGATATCGGCAGCCTCTCCACGGATGGTGACGTGGCCAGCCTCAGCTTCAAAGTGCGTAAAACGAAGATCCTGCCTCAGCGGAATCAAACTCGCGCTACGAAAGAGCACGTTCAGCGGCCATCGCTGACTATCGACCACCGGAGCCAACTGGTCCCACTCGTCGTTAAAAATACCAATATCGCCATGCTCAACGCGGATTGACTCCAGTTCAGCTGTCTGATTTTTTAAATCCTGATTCACCTGCCAATATTCATAACCAAAATAAGCAACCAACCCAAGATAGACGAGCACGATTGCCGCAATTCCCAGGTTACGCTTGATCCGCTCAGCCTTCATCCGCTGCTCTGCCCGCACATCCGCTGGGACAAGCTTGCTGATGGGGCGTGGCGGCACGGGCGAGGGCTTGGGCTCCACACTCACGCTCACTCCAAGAGACTTGGAAAAATCGCGAATCATTTCTTCGCTTGGCTCGTTCGCGCCGCCGCTGCCCCAGACAATCGCCTTTTCGATGTTCAGACTCACCCCCTGCAACCTGAGCTGATTCAAAGCCAGCTTCACATCGCGCACGGCATCCCCAGTCACTCCTGTGCCAGGCAATGATTGAAAATACGTCAAACGCCCACCGCAAACGACGGCAAATACCCACCGCCCCAGCTCGCACCAAAGAGTCACCGCATTATCAACCATCGGGAAAAACCGAGCTGAAATATCAAACTCACTCGGAGCACGTGGCGGCATGGACCCCTCTTCCGGCGGAGCCAAAACCACACTCAGCAAGGTGGTCTCACCATTCGCGTGACCCGCAGAAAAAACATCGGTCAACTGACCGGCATCCACCTCGGGACGCACTCCGATTTTTTCCATCTGCATGGCAGCGAGATCTTCGAACATCGATTCATCATCAGTCTGCACTTTGAAAGGAATTGCCAGAGCCTCACGGATGGGGAAGCCCATCAGAAGATTACCCGCAGGGATTTTTTCCAGCTCAGATGCCCGGTTGGGATGAGACTCCAGGATTTGCGAAAACCCCTGCTCGAGGGTTCCCTGCCAGAGCTCCCAGCCGTCGGGGCCGGGAAGCAACAGAATGCTATCAATTTTTTTACTCAAAAATGCTTAATGGTTAAGGATGGATAATTAACGGGGAAAGCGATGCCAGAGCCCCAGATTTGTTCAAGGAATAATTTCTTCTTTCCGCTCAAGAATGGCGGGCTGCCCTTTTCTACTTTTAAGAATCAAGGTGATGCGCCGCTTGACCGGCCCGGCCCGGCCGTCACTGACGATACGAGTGGTCTCATCCTTATGCGTCAATCGGGGTGAAACCATCGGTGCCTGAAAATCTGAGACACCCAGTAGCGTAAGAGCCTCTGTGACGGAGTTCACTTTCTGATCGTCCTCGGTGTAGCGTTCACGATCCGGCCCAAGAACGTGGTCCACAAGATTCTGAGCATCATCGATCGAGACCTCCGCTGCCGCCGCGATCAGTTCCGCTTTGGCTTCATTCACATCCAGCTTACCCTGATTCCAAACCGTAAACCACTTCCGCCAATGAGGATTCGCCTGCTCAAGAAGCACCATATCCTTGACCAGTCGCATTTCATCAAGGTTGTAAAACGGTCGGTTAAACGGGTGATTGGGCCGACCCTGTGATTCATACCAATCCACCTCAGCTCCGTTAAGCTCCGTCAGATCACCACCATCAATCCAATCCGTGAGATTATCCACCAGCATCTGCGCATCCTGAAGCGCCAACCCCCAGTCGGTAAAAATATCAGTAAGCAGCTGTTTATCTTTGCGCATCAGAATCACGTTGATGTTAAACAGCGCCGCCTCCGATGTGATGCGGGCTTTATACGAAATATTCAGAGACTCGTCAGACCAATCGAGCAATGGCTCCATATTATCCTTCACCGCAGGATTCACCGCAACCGCAATACCACGCTCAGCCGCTTGAAGCGCATCAAAACCATTGATCTGGGAAGCTGCCACATCGGCATCATGATACACCACCCGCACCGCCGCAAAAACCGCCAACGACAATATCGCCATAATCCAGAACACGGCGATAAGCGCGCTCCCGGAGGCGGTGTTGGTTGATCTTGGTTGATGATTCATGGTGCTTTTTATTAGTTACCGACCAGGCATGGGAGTCGGCGATCCTGAGTTCGAGGTAGGTGGACGCACATCAATCGTCGGCGGCTGAGTTGTGCCACCATTGCCACCCCCTCCATCATCAGGTGTTTCCACCTGAATGCCATCCTGCGGTCCAGCAGGATTCTTCTGCATAATCTCGCGCATCACCCCCTCTGGGTTCTGTTTAGGCACCACCCAGAACGTCTGCTGCACAATATCCGCCGTGGGTTCAAACCGACAATAAAACTTCACCTGTAACGGCAACTTCCCTGTGTTATCCCAGTCCAATGTCTGCTCTAATGTGCGACCATTCACCACCTCGCAATCACACGCCCAAAGGTCTTCAATCAACACAATCTCCGCCACTGGCTTGGCCTCCTCATTCCCCACCGATGTCGAATCGTCCAGAATCTTTACATCATAAAACCGCAAAACAACATCGATAAACCCATCCCGCTGCTCGACCGTCGCCAGCTGCAACGACTCCGCCGTCATGGGAGTCTCTCCCCAGTTAAACGACATCGGCACATTTTGAAAAGTCAGGGTGAAGAGCTGACGCTGACTACTGGCATCAAAACTCTCCAATCGCATCACCGCATTCCCTGGGATCTGCTCGAAGTGGTTTTTGAGGAGACTAAAAAACGCATTGCGCTCCATCGTCGCATTCTGCTCATCGATCACCGTCTGACTCAGCATCATCGACGACTGCGCCACTCGGAAAATCATGCCCACCAACATCCCCATTAACCCCAAAGCAATCACCACCTCCAGCAATGTGAAGCCAACACGCCGTTGTCTTGTGGTTTTCTTTGACAGGATTAACATGATTTACAGAATTTTACTTTTTATAAAGATCGGCATAACGCCAAGTCTCAGCACTTTGCTCCTGCCACCCGTCCTCGGTTTGCCAGTGGAATACCACCTCGATCCGAAACATCTTCTGCAGCAATTGCCCGTCTTCATTTTCAAGCTCCAATGGCTCGATAATTGTTTCGATCTCCCCATTAAAAAAGGAATGATCATCACCCGTGATTTCGGTGTAATCGACCGCTTCACTCCCCTCCTCCAAACTGGGACGACTCAACGCCTCCGTCATCGCACTCCGCAGAATGAGCTCGATCTGCATCTCCTCCTGAATCAGCACCGCCGTGCGGCTCGTCATATGCAGAGCCTTCACCAAAGAAACCGCCACCGCAGAAAATAAACCCAAGGCAATGACAATTTCCA